>NC_015496.1:2450000-2763331 GCF_000212355.1 Dokdonia sp. 4H-3-7-5 | reverse complement strand
TCTTTTCCTACTTCAAGTGTCCCAACAGTGTTTGAAACTCCCATGATTTTTGCAGGATTCATTGTAATCATTTTAAGTGCATCTTCATCACTCATACCAAATTGAGTAACCTGTCCTGCATAAAAAGGAAGATTACGCACTTGCCAGTACTCTGAGTCGTATCCTAGCGCTACAGTAACACCAGCATCTGTAAGTAACTTAGGCAACTTATAAGGTAAATCATAATCGTGATCCTCCATAGAAGGTAGTTCTTGTACACGCTGTAAAATTACTGGCATATTTGCCGCTACAAGTTCTGCAGTTACTTTGTAAGACTGGTATCCTCCCACAAGAACTACATTTTTGAGGTTCATCTCCTTTGCAAATGCTATCACATCAAGTATTTGCTTCTGATCATTTGCAGAGACATATACATTTTGAGTTCCATCAAAAATACCACGCATCGCTTCAAAAGGAAGATTTTTTGATGTGTTTCCTTTTCCATAAGCACGAGCATTATTGAAAAAAGTTTTGATTTCGTTTACATCTTTACTGTAATTTTTATTTGGTTTATAACCTGGCTCCTCACCTAACCACCAGCGACCGCGTCGCATAGAACTAGGCCAGTCCATAAAGATACCTTCGTCTGTCTTATAAGCAGCATCTTCCCAGTTCCATGCATCAAGTTGAACAAGAGATGAAGAACCGGAAATAGTACCTCCTACAGGACGAATTTGCGCCATAAGTACGCCGTTTGGTCTCATGCTCTCTACTACTTTAGATTCTGCATTGTAAGCGATAATACCACGTACGTGCGGTATTAACTCACCTATCTCATCATCATCATTAGATTGCCTCACGGCCGCTGCTTCTACAAGACCTAATGTAGTGTTTGTAGCTATAAAACCAGGGTATATATGCTTTCCAGTAGCATTAATGACTTCACCTTTAGTGGTTGCACCTCCGCTTTGAATCGTGCTTATTTTACCGTTTTCAAAAACAATCGTAGCATTTTCTACTACGGTTCCGTTACCTACGTGAGCGGTTGCTCCTGTAATAGTGTAGGCAGCAGATTGCGCTGAGGCCGGTGTTTGTTGTGCGCTTGCAGTTGCTCCTAAAAGGAAAACAACGGCTACTAATAGTTGTTGTAGTGTCTTCATCTTAGTAAAGTGTTTGTTCTGTATCACAATGCATACGTTGTTTTTCTTTCTTTTTGGCAGGTTGCGTTTGTAAGCCTTTATTCTTTTCTGCAAGCATCATTGCAGTAAGTTGTGCTTTCTCGCGTTGTACTGTATTACGAAGTTCTTCGTCCTTGTTCATATCGAAAAATACTTTTCCTTCTATAATCGTTTTCTCTGCTCTCGCTTTTATACTAAGTGGGTGATCCGTCCATATGACAACATCTCCATCTTTACCAGGCTTTAAACTACCTGCGCGATCATCCATGTGTAATAGTTTTGCTGGATTAAGAGTTACCATTTTCCAAGCATCCTCTTCAGAGATACCACCGTACTTATGAATTTTTGCAGCTTCTTGATTAAGACGTCTAGACATCTCACCATCATCTGAGTTAATAGCAACGGTTACTCCTGCTCTATGCATGATTGCTGCATTATAAGGAATAGCGTCATTTACCTCATATTTGTAAGCCCACCAGTCTGAGAATGTTGATCCTCCTACACCATGTTCTGCCATTTTATCTGCAACTTTATATCCTTCAAGTATGTGTGTGAATGTATTGATATGAAAACCAAACTGCTCTGCCACTTTCATGGTCATGTTAATTTCACTTTGCACATAGGAGTGACAAGAAATTAAACGATCCATATTAAGGATGTCTACAATAGTTTCCATCTCCTCATCCATGCGATAAGGTTGACCGCTCTTTTTCTTTGCTTCGTATTCTTTTCCTCTTGTAAAGTAGTCCACAAATACTTGCTCTACTCCCATTCTCGTTTGTGGGAATCTTGAGAAGCTATTCCAGTTTGCTTGCTTTACGTTTTCACCCAAAGCAAATTTGATAAACTTCTTATCTGAAATCACCATCTCATCAATAGGTGATCCCCACTTTAATTTCATTACTGCACTCTGTCCTCCAATAGGATTTGCAGATCCGTGTAATAATTGAATAGCTGTAACTCCACCAGCAAGATTGCGGTAAATATCAGAATCGTCTGGGTTAACTACATCACTCATGCGAACCTCTGCCGTAGAGTTATGACCAGACTCGTTGATTGCAAATGCAGCAATGTGAGAGTGCTCATCTATAATACCAGAAGTTACATGCTTACCAGTACCATCTACTACCATAGCACCACGAGCAGAAAGGTTTTTACCTATTGCACTAATCTTTCCATCTTTTATTAAGACATCAGTATTTTCTAGAATACCTTCGGCTTCATTTGTCCACACAGTGGCATTTGTGATTAAAATATCTTGCTGTGTCGGTCTTGTTTCAAAACCAAAAGCCATATTAGGGAAGGTAAGTGGCATAACCGTAAGAGGTTTGTCCTCTTCTTTCTTATCGTCTTTATCTTTACTTGCGTCTAATGCTTTCTTAGTAGAAGTAAAGTTTTTCTCAGAACCATCTGCAAGAATTGCTTTACCTCTTAGACCATCTGCAGATGCTCTTGCTACAAGACGTACAAATTTTCCTTCGCTTTGAGGGAAGGTTACTGTTACCCATTCATCGCTATATGAAAATTCGCTTTTTACATCTTCTGTTTCTTTTTTGAGACTAGCTTTTGCTTTTTCTGTTGAATTTTTAATCTCAAGCTCATATGCTGCTCCATCAATATTCATGGTATAAACACCGTCAATATCAACTGTGTTCATATCCTTGATAACTGTTTTGTTACCTTGAATCCAGTGCTCATAAAGCTCTGTGTCTTTTTCAAATACTTCTCCAGAAGTAATCATAAAGTTTGCCCAAGCTCCTGTTTTAAGAACTCCTAGCTGACCGCTCTTTCCAATCATTGTTGCTGGAATAGTAGTGAGTGCTTCTAACGCTCTTTCCTTAGAAAGACCATACTTGATTGCCTTCATCAAGTGGTCTTTAAAATCTTTTGGAGATTTATGTGAGAATGTAGTAAGTGCAAATGTCACGCCTGCATCTTGTAATGCCTTAGGATTAGTAGGTGCTTGATTCCAATGTTTCATATCAGAAAGCGCTACATATTCGGCGGCATATGGGTTTTCCATATCGTAGGCATCTGGAAATTTAAGTGGGAGAATCATCTTACGATTCATCGCCTTAACTTCTCCGATACGCTTATACTCATCACCACCGGCAATAATTACATAGTCGATACCAAACTGGTCTCCTAGTTTATCTATACGAAGGTCATCATATAAACCATCACCTTCAAAAAACTGCGGAAGACCTTTGTTTCGCGAAAGCGCCTCCAAAGAAAGATCCTTAGTGTCTATATTTCCTTTCTCATACCAGTCTAAATCATGCTGCAACTGGCGTAGTAATGCTGTTGCTCCCATTTTAGAAGATGGATATGACTGACGTGAGGTTACACTCTTATCAAATGAGAAATACTGACCAAGGCGATCTTCTATCACGCGGTTTGCAGTATTTCCATCATTATTAAGTGCGATAAGCGCTCCTGTACCACGTGCAATACCATCGTGTTGATGTGTTACAACTACGCCAAAACCAGCCTCAAGATATTCGGATGCTTTTTTTGAGTCGTATTTAAAATCTTGATATCCATCTTGCTCAGATAAGATGTGATCATTCCAGTAAGCTCCCTCGCGAGAGTTATCATATTGTGAAGCACGTCCAGATCCTCCTGCACGCTTAGGCTTATCGATACCAAAATTAGTATAGATGTCTACAAAGGATGGATAGACATGTTTACCATTAAGATCTATAACAATAGCATTTTTTGCATATGATGAAGATTTGCCTACAGAGACCACTTTTCCATCTTGCACTACAAGCGTTCCATTTTTAATGGTTTCTGTAGGAGTGGTGTGAATGGTGGCGTTTGTGAACACCGTGTAATTTTGGTTTTTGGACTTGACTCCAGCGTTTGCTGGAAAATAATCTTGCCCATACATCGTAAATGAGCAGCTTACTAGCCCAAAGACAAGTAATTTTTTAAAGAACATAGGTTGAAAGTTTAGATCCTAAAGATAGCCACCGTATTAACGTTCTATTAAGGTTTAGGAAACTTTTAAGAGACTTTTAACATCAGAATGTATCTGGAAAACGCTGATCATAGTTAACCAAAAGTGCTACCATATAACTATAGCTCTTTAATCCACCTGGTTGATTATTTGCCTTTAAGTAATTGCTGTAAAACAGATCAAACAGTGGTTCCAGCGGATTATCCATCGCATCCCAGAAATCTCTAGAGTCTTGATAGTTTACTAAAATACCTGGATTAAGACGTGCTTTCAAGTCTTCTCCTAATTCCTTATCACGGCTGTACACATCATTGAGCGCATAGCGCAACGCAAAAATACTCCCTGAATATTGAAAATATAAATCCTCGTTATTAAGCGTTGCCATCACAGCAATAAAGTTGGCTTCATTTTCCTTTGCAAAACCGAGCTGATGTGCTTGCTCATGTGAAGAAATCACTGGCCATCGATGAGCTGGCACCATTCCATTAATTTGCGCCTCATTAGTAATAGGATTGAGATAACCACTATACCCCATTATAGACAGAGGGTATCGCAATAGCGAATTCTTAATACCCTGAGGTGGGTAACTAAGCTTTGGGAACTGAGTTTTAAGCGTCTCATAACCATTAAGCGTTCCCTTAAATATTTCTTGAAGACAAGTACTTTCACCTTCTGTATTGTCACAATAAACCACTCGGCTATTTTCATCTTCGGCAAGTTGATTGTGGAGGTTATTGCTATTTGTAATGAGCTTCTCTGTAAGTTGTACTAGCTCTTCGGTGGTGTACTCATTACCGATACCTAAAGATTCGTGCAAGGGAAGCCTATTATAATTCATCCCCCAAAGCAAATTAAAAGCACCATACACTATAGAAGTAATGGCTAGCATTTTTAGAAGAAAGGTTTTAAATCCTCTAAACTTGTTTTTAATGAGTAGTACAATTTCGCGCAAAGCGAGCACAATAAGCACAGCATACATGATTTCACCAAATGAAAACGGCAGCCAGCCAAAAGCATATCGAGACGCCTTTGACATGATAGGATACAATCCGTTGCTATAATATTGCTCTACCAGTTGCGGGTAACTCGCCAGCCAGCGAACCAAGACCATCTGCGGAATGAGAAGTAAGCCAATAATTAATAAGGTTTTATGTTTTTTCAATGTAGATGTGCTCTTTATAGTCTTCCGTAAATTTATGATAAGTTATTTGATTTGTGAGGGTGTGAGTGGTTTGATGTGATGTGATGCTACGTACTCACTCGAACTCAACGCTCCCCTAACCTTATGCATTCCTCTCGGTCGTTTCTCCCTCGTCGGAGGCAAGGAAGAGGAGAACTAAAGAAGTTCTTTTTGCGCAGCAAAAAAACTTAAACCCCACAACAGTGTCCGTCATTGAAGAGGGAGTCAGGGAGATGTTACGTATAGTACATCAACCAAAACTTCCCCAGAGAAGTAAGTAATAAACTTGAATTAAAATTTCAGACTAGGAGATAGTAAATTGTATTTTAGTGCAAAAATTGAATACATGGAAGGAGTTCTTGAGTTTTTAGGTAATATCTCATGGTGGATGTGGCTGATTTTGGTGGTAATAATTGTCGCTATACGAGATATATTTTTCAACAAAAAGCATATTATTACGCGCAACTTCCCAGTTGTGGGACATTTTAGGTATATGCTTGAGAGTATTGGACCAGAGTTACGCCAGTATATTGTCGCAAATAACCGTGAGGAACTTCCTTTTAATCGTATTGAACGTGGGTGGATTTATGCCTCTGCCAAAAATGAAAATAACTACGAAGGTTTTGGTACCGACCGTGACATCAACCAGTCGCATTATATCTTTATTAATAATGCGATGATGCCCTACAAGGTGGAAGAAAATCACCCTAATGCAAAAGACCCTTACTTCCTTGCATGTGCAAAAGTGATGGGGGCTGGCAGAAGAGCGCGCCCTTACAGACCTAGTTCTATTATTAACGTAAGTGCTATGAGTTATGGTAGCCTTTCGGCGAAAGCGGTAGAATCTTTAAATCGAGGTTGTGCAAAAGCATACGCCTATCACAATACTGGTGAAGGCGGACTCTCCCCTTACCATAAAAAAGGCGGTGATGTAGTGTTTCATTTTGGAACAGGTTATTTTGGAGTGCGCACCGAAGACGGCGGATTCTCTATGCCAAAAATGAAAAAACTTGTAGACGAGAACCCACAAGTACGCGCCATAGAAGTAAAACTCTCACAAGGAGCCAAACCTGGAAAAGGAGGTGTACTCCCAGGATCAAAAATTACTAAGGAAATTGCCGAAATACGTGGTGTGGAAGTGGGCAAAGATGTACTCTCTCCTCCTAACCATAAAGCATTTTCTAATGTGCCAGAATTGGTTGACTTTGTAGAAAGTATCGCTCATGAAACAGGACTCCCAGTAGGAATTAAAGCTGCCATAGGAAAACTGGATGCGTGGCGCGAACTAGCAAAAATAATGGCAACTACTGGTAAAGGACCAGATTTTATAACCATAGATGGTGGTGAAGGAGGAACCGGCGCTGCCCCGCCAAGTTTTGCAGATCATGTGGCGCTACCTTGGGTTTATGGATTCTCAGATATTTATAAAATTTTTAAGGAATACCAGCTCACAGAGCGTGTGGTATTTATAGGCTCAGGAAAGTTAGGATTCCCAGCTAAAGCCGCCATGGCTTTTGCGATGGGTGTAGACTGTATCAATGTAGCCCGAGAGGCCATGCTTGCCGTAGGTTGTATACAAGCAAAGGTATGCCACAACAATACCTGCCCTTCTGGTGTTGCGACCCAAAACAAGTGGTTACAGCGCGGTATAGATATTCCAGATAAGGCAGAGCGCACACACTATTACTTTAAAAATTTCAAGAAAGAACTACTAGAAATCACTCGCGCCTGCGGCTATGAGCACCCTTGCCAGCTCACCATGGACGATGTAGATATTAATCTAGGAGATAAAAACCTCACCCAGACCCTAGCAGATGTGTATGGATACAATAAAGTAGCCGTACCCTTTAAAGGAGCCGCTACCCTCATGGCATGCCCAGATCTAGGAGGTAACTATAACAAAGCAGAAGTTGCCGACGAAATTGATATGAAAGACGTGCGTTATTAAAAGTACGCTTTCGCGAAAATGTGAATCCTAATCACATAATTGCATTAAATACCACCATAATACGGATAACCGTATGTAAATAATAAAAAGGAGTTGTATGTTTAACAACTCCTTTTTGGGTTTTAAGAAGTGGTTGATGTGTTATTTTGACATCTATTGAGATGATGTTAAAGCTTTATTTGTAATATTATGCGCGGCACATAACTTTAAAATTTATTGTATGTTTAATCCCACAGCCTATACTCTAAATATTTTTAAATCAGATATCTACACAGTCATTAAGGTACAATCGTTTTGTAATTTTAGGGAATTAACAAAAATTTGTTCAAATTATAAAAATGCAAAAGATAATTAAAAATCGAATTCCAATTCACGTTGACTTAGCTCCAAATCGAAATGAAGTTTATTCTGGAATTTACCTAAAATCGAATAATAATATTTTTGTCTTTATCAATTTTAATGATGACTCAAAAGAATACGATGGTTTCGCAATAATTAGGAATTTTGAAATACAAAAATATCGAGAATGGGACGACAACGAATTAAGTGAAATAAAGAATAACAATTACACGAATTTTATTGGAAAACTACCGCTCGAAAAAATGAATAATTTCTTTAAGTGCTTGTTGATATTAGAGAATGAAGAGTTGATTACAGTGTTTACAGAAACTGATGATGATTCATATTATGTAGGAAGAATTGAAAATATATCTGAAAACGAAGTGGAATTAAAATTAATAAATGAAAATGCGGAATGGATTGAAAATGAAAAAATTAAAATAAATGCTATTAGTTATATTGGGTTTGGAACGTGTTATGAAAAAGCACTATTAGATAAAAGAGTTTTGGATAACCCCAATAATTAAACTAAATATAAATTTGACTTTTTATAACAATACCATCTTATGAATAAAATAGTTCTATTTATCATTCTTCAACTCATTGTATTTACTGCTTTCGCTCAAACCAATAAAGAGCTAGCTCTAGAAAAAGCAAAGGAGGCCATCACTATAATGGATGAGGGTAGAATTGATGAAAGCATTAAGCTTTTGGAAGAAAGCCAGAAGCTCGATCCTATAAACTATTCCTACCCCTATGAGATTGCTTACGCCCATGTGTTAACTAAAGACTACAACCAAGCTTTAAAAATTCTAAAAAAAATAAAGAAATATGACACTTTAAATAGCCAAGTCTATCAAATGTCTGGTAACTGCTATAGTTATTTAGGCAAACCAGAAAGGGCTATTAAAGAATATGAAGAGGGAATGGAACGCTTTCCTAATGCCGGTAATTTACATCTTGAAAAAGGAAACGTATATCACCATCAAGAAGAATATGATCAGGCAATAGTCAACTATCAAAAAGGGATTGAAGTTGATCCTACATTTGCTTCCAACTACTTTAGACTTGCTAAGCTCTATTTAAATTCTCCTGATAAGCTTTCAGGTCTAATTGATGGAGAGATATTCATGAACTTAGAAAGAACCACCGACCGCACCATCGAGATGAGTGAGCTTCTCTATGAGACCTATAAATCCTCCATTACTTTTGGAGATACAGATATCTCTATTGATTTCTGTGAGATTAACATTGATGCAACAAAAGTAAATATTGACGAGCCTGTAAATCTTCCATTTTGCGGCATTTTTGGTAAGAATATTACCCTAGCTATAATTGAAGAAAAAGAAATTACTTTAAATTCACTATCAAGAATAAGAGAACGATTTATTGAGAATTACTACCAAGAAGATTTGAGCATACATCAAAATATACTTTTTGCTTATCAAAAAGAGCTTCTTGATAAAAATCTATTTGACGCTTATAATCATTACTTGTTCCAAATTGGTAACGAAAAAGAATACAATGAATGGTTAGATACTCATCAAAAAGAATATGACGCATTCGTAGAGTGGTACACTAATGATGAGAACACAATAGATATAAATATTCAAAATAGATTTGTAAAATAAAATATTTTGAAACTGATGTGATTTTAGAAGCTCAAAAAAAAGAAAATGATTAGAACATATAGCTAGTTCTCACTTTCATATATAATATGTGTAGCCTTTTTGCCTTTTGGCATAAGGACAGAAAAAAAACTCATAGAAGATTTATTTGAGTAAATAAAACATAGGCTGTCATAAATTATATAAAATGAGAATGATCACCTTAAAGAGATGACCATTCTATTTTATTTTTAGTAAATTAATTTATTTGGAAATTAGAAGTTATAGCTTATAACCGCAGATAGCGTTCTAGGATCTGTCTGGTTTATAAATCTTGTTCTATAAGCATTATATCCAATCTCATCAAAAAGGTTATTGACTAATAATCTCCCACTCCAATGCTCATTAAAGGTATATGATGCTTGAAGATCTACTTGAGTAAAAGATGCTATGTTAAACGGCTCTTGGTTAGGTATAATTCCCTCATGGCTTATTGCTCCTGCAGACCAATCATTCACAGGTCTATCTCCAGTATAATAAATACCTCCACCTAATGCTAAGCCTTTGAGCTTATTTGTAAAGTTATAATCTAAATAAAGATTTGCTGTATGACTAGGTGTATTGAGAGGTGAAGAACCATACACAAATGAAGTATGCTCTTTATATTGCGCGTCTATGAATGAATACCCAGCTACTGCCGTTAGGTTTTCTAATATACGACCAGTAAGTTCTAATTCTATACCTTGTCTCTGGTCATTACCTCCCTTTTCATAAAATCCTGTTGCGATAAAGTTGCTGTCATAAACTGGTAAATTAATGTTACGATTATTTATTTTAAAATAGGTTGCATTAAAACGTAGTCGATCGTTGTACCAGCTCGTTTTTAGACCTGCTTCAAATTGGTCAAAACGTTCATTTCCTAATGCATTACCATTAATATCTATTCTACTACCTGTACGAGGGTAGGCACTATTTGTATATGAAGCAAAAACATTAAGATGTGATACTGGTGACACTACAAAACCTACAAGAGGACTAAATGTGTCGCTACTTGTAATTTCATTAACAGTTATTGTTTCTGTAGTGCTATAGCGCAAACCAATAAACGTGTTAAGCCATTTATTCCAAGAAATAACATCTTGTACTACAAACCCTAGAGCATTGGTCTCGGCAAAACTTAGATTTTCATTTTGAAAACTTATACTAGGTAATACGCTACTGTTAGCTTTAAATACATTGAGGGTATCTACTACATTTATAGTTTCACTACCAGTAGAAGCGTTTGTTGTCCTGTAGTCTAAACCTATTTGAAATGTATGCTTTATGGCGCCAGTTTGAATATCCTTACCCACTAAGTCTAATTGTAAAGTACTGTTATCATCTTTTCTATATGAATTTGAGTAACCTCTCTGTCTTAGATTGTACTGTATCTCATCATTTGTAGCAATAGCCCCGCCTAGACTTGCCCCTTTATCTTGGAGGTCTAACTGTGATGCATAGTAAGCTGCTTTAAGAGTGAGCTTATCTGAGAGAATACGATCAAATCGTACAGAATATGTTGTATTCTTGGTAATTGCTTTGTCATTTTCAAAACCTAAAAATTGATGATGGGGCAAGTCATAAATTGCATTTGTATCATTCTCGTCAAGATTTACCGTTCCTATATCAGGAGTACGACTATCATAAAAATGATCAAGTTCTAGGGTAAGTTTTGACTTATCATCTATCTTAAACTCAAGTGAGGGATTGATATAAAATCGCTGTGATGAAATTCCAGAACGGTAACTATCTGATCTTTGAATAGCCCCATTGAATCTGTAAGCTATAGTTTCTTTTTCATTAAGCGGTCCATAAACATCTACTGTTGTACGTGTGAGTCCATAACTCCCTAAGCGTTGCGAAACCTGACCTCCAAAGCGGTATTTAGGAGTTTTAGTAACAATATTGACGACTCCACCTGGGCTTCCTAGATCTGTAGCTACACCTTGAGTTATAGCAGCAGCTCCCTTAAGAACTTGAATATTATCTACTCCTTGCATATCTGTAAGGATACCCACACCTCTAAAATCTGAATGCACACGAACGCCATTTTTTAAAATTGGAATTCCTCTGAAGCCTCTGGAAGAAATACTTTCTCTTTTATTGCCATATGTGGCAAATGTGTAAACTCCAGGTACGTTTTTTGTTGCATCAGAGATTGTCAAAGCTCCTTGCTTTTCTATAAGTTTTTCAGAAATAACAGATATACTTTGTATCTGTTCGTGTGGAGCTAACGGTAACCTAGTTAAAGCTTCTATTTTATCTGGATGACTATTACGTCTTCCAAAGACTTCCACTTGTTCAAGCGAATTATCAAATTCTAGTACAATATTATAAGTGTTTATTTGATTTGATATAAAGCTTGCCTCTATGGTTTTTGTTACAAAACCGATGGCACTTATCTCAATTTTATAAATACCTTCATTCTTTATAGTAAGTGTGTACATACCTTCCTCATCTGCCATTGTACCTTGTTTGAGAGTAGGAATATAAATATTTGCAAATGGTATTGCCTCCTTATGTTTTCCTTTTGCGGTTCCTTCGATAGTAGGATTTGTCTGAGCCATTGTGACTGATAGAAAAAGTAATTGCGTGAAAAGTAATAAATATTTCATTATTTGTTTTTATTTAGATTAAATATAAATAGATCGCAAAACTAGCATGATTCCTTTTAGCAAAAAAGCTATTTAGAATTAATCTAAATTATTTTTTTATAATTATGATTAATGTATTAAGAATGAATATGTTTGATAAAGATTGAGAAGGTTGAAAGAGTAAAACGGCAACGACAATTGTATAACAACTCATATTTACACTTAAGAGACTACTAAATCCATAAAGTCTAAAGTCTCGCGATAGAAGATTAATAGTACGCTAATAGATTATAGGAAGCCAGTTATTTAAGCTTTTGCTAATGATTTCTCTGACTCGAAAACTTGAAGATTGTAACAATATTTGAATAGCGAGACAAATAAAAAGTCAACCTAGCTTCCATAATAAAACAAGTAAATCCTGATATTATAGAGTTAACAAATTAATAGTAGTTTTCAACTTATTATGAAGAGCCGACTATCACTCCCAAACCGCATAATACATGGCATTACCATACTTATAACACTGGTGGTACTAATGGATTTTGCCTTGCCTGGAACTCGGTATACGGAAGATGTGGTATCCATATCTAAAAACAAAGAAAAATATTATAATGCTGGCGGAAACTCGCACAATACGTATCATGTAGTGACTGCTACTCGTCAGTTTTCGGTTTCAAAGGATGTTGCTACTACTGCAGAAGATAAACAAATTGATTATGCACTGTCTTTGCTCTTTAAAGAAGTTAATGGGTACAAGCTAGCTTCATCAAATAAGAATCAAATCTACTCTTTTAGAGTAGTTTTTGGACTGGTGCTTCCACTGCTTGTTCTTCTTGCAATAGGCATCAGTTATCGCTTTAAAAAAGATATGAGCATCCTGCTTTTTGTCCTGCAAGTTTTAACAGTAGGGAATCTTATTATGCTGTTACTTTAGAGCGCTTTCTAGTATACTATATTTCAACAATTATAATGATATCGAGTTTATCATTCCGTTGTTATTAATGTGCTTAATGAATGAGAAGATAATGTTGATTTTTCACATTTTCGCGAAAGCGAATTTTACAAAATCACACTTTAAGTAACGATTAATAATACAATCTAAAATCAAGCAGTTTACAGAGTTTATAATGTTTTTGAAACATCTCCTCCACCACTTCTTTAAAGTCTTCGTTTTCTTGAAACATACTAAAAAACACTCTATCTATAGTATCTGTGCTCGATAATGTGTTCTTGCTAGATCCATAGCCAGAGATTGCACGGGCACCAGTAACATCAAGAAAGTATTGTGATTCTTCGTCAGTTAAGTCGAGTGCTTTTTTATTTGAAAAATGAATGATTTTACCTGTCATTCTTCCTTCAAAAATTTCGGCAATTTCTTCAATGCTGTAGTAATAATCATTGAGCATGATATTATTAGGCTGGCCTGGCATAATAAGGTAAATAATTTCATAATCCTTAAAATTATGGTCATCATAGATGAGGATATTGAGGCTTTCCTCTAGGCTTTCTATAGAATCACAGGTTTTATAAATACTAGCGATTCCTTGTTTTAAAGCAATATCTTCTAACGTAGTAATTACCTCTGTAGTAATCTCGTGATCCACATCTGAAACCGCCTCTAGACAGTAAATAAACTTTTCTGCTTCATTATAAAGTGCTAGGTGAGACTGGGTATCTTCCATAAGAAGTAGTTATATATTTAAATACTAAATACACGGTGTCGCAGAGAGTATTTGATTGTCTTTTCTTACAAAAATAAAAGAAAACAATCTTTACAACTATTAAAGATTATTAAAAAAATGATGCTTATATTCTATCAGCCCAAACAGATAAATGATTTAAAATTAATCTTAATCTATCGCATTTACAAGCCGATAAAGCATTAAATTCTACAAACGTTTGCGACGTTTTTACGCTTTCGCGAAAGCGGAATCTAATCTTTTTTATTAATGTAAGTAGTATATTATATATTTTTAATAATTTTATTTATTGAATTAGTAATAAGACAATTAGCCGTCTAAATGACAGCATTATGGCTGAAGCTATAACAAATATGGAAATAAATAAAAAGTCTAAGTTTCAAGAATTAGAAAGACAAATAGAGGATTTAGAATCTGCAAGGGAGCACGATTATAAAACGCTGTTTGATAACTCTACAATTTCTATATGGAACGAAGACTTCACTCTCGTATTTGAAGAACTTGAAAGACTTAGAACTCTCAATGTCTCCAATATCAAAAAATATCTTAAGAAAAACCCTGAGACCTTATCTACATTATTAGGAAAGTTAAAAGTAAATAATGTAAATGGGGCTACTTTAAAATTGTTTAAAGCAGAAAATAAAGAGGATTTTTTTAATAATATTCAAAACACATTTGGAAAAGGAGCATCAAAGGTTTTTACAAAACTTATAATTGCGATTTGGAAAAAGAAGAAAGCATTCATCTCTGAAGTAAACTATAAAACCTTAAAGGGAGTTGAATTTAAGGCTTTGTTATCTGTACGTATACCTCAAACTTTATTAGAACAAAAATCAGTGCCAGTCACTATCCAAGACATTAGTGAATTAAAAGCCGTACAATCTGCCAAGAAACAATCTATATTAAAATTACAACAGGCTCAAAAATTAGGGAGAATGGGTAGTTGGGAATGGAAGTGGAAAACAGATGAAGCTTACTGGTCTGATGAAATGTATAAAATTTATGGTGTTAAGAAAGGAGAATTTGATCCTACTAGTGACAATGTAAGGGAGTTAATTTTTGAAGAAGATAGATCTAAGGTAAAGAACGTTATCAAAAAACTTTTTACCGAAAGATCAATGGAGCCGTTCGAATTTAGAATTGTAAGGACAAACAATGAAATAAGACATCTAAGTATCCTAGGTATAGAGTTTATAAAGGATAAAGTTTATGGTGTAACTCAAGATATAACAGATAGGAAAATAATAGAAGACGATCTAAATGAAGCACAAAAACTTGCCAAGGTAGGAAGCTGGATATTTAATACTGATGTAAGAAAAATGGAATGGTCTAAGGTGATGTTCCACATTTGGGGATTTGATCCAAGTCAAGGCACACCTCCCTACAAAGTATTGCTTAATCATGTCCATCCAGATGATATGGAATTGTGGGATAGTTGTATTAAAAGGGCTAGCTCTCAAGGAATTCCATATGATATAGAACATAGGATATGTCTGCCTGATGGAACACAAAAAGTAATAAGGTGTATATGTGAACCTGTACTAGGTCCTAACGGAACTGTTATTGGTTTAAAAGGAACCGGTCAAGATATTACAGAGCAAAAACTTATAGATGAAGCATTAATAGAGGCAAAAGAAAAAGCTGAAGAAAGCAAAAATCATTTAAATAGTATAATAAAGAATATAGGAGATCCAGTCTTTGTAAAAGATGACCAAAGCAGGTTGGTAATAGTTAATGAAGCCTTCTGCACACTTTTTGGATTTGAGAGACAAGAAATTATTGGTAAGACACTCGCTGAGGAGGTCTCACCTGCTGAAAGAGAAGCCTTTTTAAGTATAGATAAACAATTAATAATTGATGGAATAGAAAACATAACAGAAGAGTCACTGACTATAAGAGAGGGTGAAACTCAAAGAATTTCTACAAGAAAGACACGCTTTATTGATTCTAACGGAAATATTTTTATCGTTGGAGTTATACATGACATTACAGAACGCTTTAAAACAGAAAACTTAATAAAAGAAGCAAAAGAACGTGCAGAAGAAAATGAAGAACGCTTTCGTATACTAATGCTTAATCTAGAAGCTGGTGTAGTTGTTCATGCACCAGATACATCAATTGTGCAGTGCAACTATAGAGCATCTCAGATTCTAGGTTTTGATGAGAAGTATGTACAAGGAAAAACAGGTGAAAGTATGGAACTGAAACTTGTAAATCTTAATGCATCCCCACTAGCAATTGCAGATTATCCTGTAAATAAAATTGCAAAGACAAAAGAGTCAATAAAAAACCAAGTTATAGGCTTGAAGCGAGAAGATAAAGAAGATATTACTTGGGTAACTCTCAATGGCTTCCCAGTATTAAGTAGTACTGGGGAGATCAAGGAAATTGTGATGATTTTCATTGATATAACTGCGCAGAGACAGAATGAAAAAGACAAACTAAAAGCTAAGTTATTATTAGATAAAACAGAGAAAGAATTAAGTGATGCTCAAGCCCTAGCTAAAATAGGTAGCTGGCTTGTTAAGCCATTAACTATGAAAATGGAATGGTCTAAGGAAATGTATAACATTTGGGGTTATAAATATGGAAAGGACAACCCTGAGTATCTAAGCGTCATTGATAGAGTTCATCCAGATGATAGAGAAATACTTAAAAATGCAGTAGATGAAGCCACTAATTCTGGTGCGCCATATAAGATTGAATATAGAATTTGTATTCCTGACCATCCTCAAAAAACTGTACGGGCAATATGCCAACCTATAATGGATGATGCCGGAAATGTCATAAGTCTTGCAGGAACAAATCAAGATATCACACAACAAAAATTATTATCTAGAGAATTAATAAGTGCCAAGGAAAAAGCGGAAGAAAGTGATAGATTAAAATCTGCTTTTCTTGCAAATTTAAGTCACGAGATGCGTACTCCTATGAACGGTATTTTGGGATTTTCAGAATTATTGAGGAGAAAAAATATATCAGAAGAAAAAAGAGATATCTACTTAGAACTTATAGAAAAAGAGGGACATCGCTTATTAAGTTTTATTTCTAACATTGTTGATATTTCCAAGATTGAATCAAACATTATTCATATTGATAATTCACGAGTTAATCTAAATATTATCATAAAAGATATTTATTCAAAATATCTTTTAAAATTAGAGAATTCAGGAGTGAAACTCATTATAGAAATGGGGCTTGATGACGCAGATAGCTTCATTGAAACAGATGAAAATAAATTAGTACAGATTATATCAAACTTATTAGAGAATGCTATAAAATTTACTAAACAAGGAACAATTGAATTTGGATACTCCCTTTATGAAAAGAACCTTAAATTCTTTGTAAAAGATTCAGGTATTGGAATAGAAGAAGAAGAACAAAAAAACATTTTTGACAGGTTTACACAAGGAAGACGCGAGCAAACTCATAACCTCGGTGTAGGTCTTGGCCTTTCTATTGTAGAAGGTCTCATAAAACTTCTAAATGGAGAAGTGTGGATCGATTCTCAAATAGGAGAAGGATCAACATTTTTCTTTACAATACCTTATAAAAAAATAGTCAGCAAAACTAACTTAGCAAATACATTTAATGAAACTACTTTAGAAAGTGGTGATTTTACAATCTTAATAGCAGAAGATGACAACTTAAGTTTTCTTTATATACAAGCTTGCCTTTCGGATTATGACTGTACCATTTTACGAGCTATTAATGGAAAAGAGGCTGTTGAGCTAGTTCACAAAAATTCTAACATAGACTTAGTGTTGATGGATATCAATATGCCTATTATGGATGGTAATGAAGCATTAGAGGAAATAAGGAAGACTAATAAAGAACTTACAATCATTGCTCAAACCGGGCTAGCAATGTCAGGAGATAAGGAAAAAATGCTTAATGCTGGCTTTGATGATTACATATCAAAACCAATTTCTACAACCATACTAACCAACACAATAAATAAACATTTGAAAATAACTACATAGCCTAGGATTCGTAATTGTGATAAATTCTTCTTATTGCATCTTATGTTATTTATATACAAATAGCGCTTTCTTTTTTCTCTTATAAATCATTCTGCTATTTACATTAAGCAATCACTTCAGTAAATATTATTTCCATCGATAGCTCCCCAAGCATCAAGGCTTTTTAAAATAGGTATTAAAGAAGCCCCTCTCTTTGTAAGGCTATACTCTACCCTCGGTGGTACAACAGGGAAAACTTTTCTATTAACAAGACCATCTTTTTCTAATTCGCGTACGGTTTGTGTAAACATTTTATTGGAAATTCCTGGCACTTTCTTTTGTAATACACCAGAACGTAAAGCTCCTTCTATTAAGTGAAATAAAACCAATGGTTTCCATTTGGTACCTATTAAATTCATAGTGTAATTAAGCGGGCAGGCAATTTTATTACTCATTTATTAAGTTTATATTATTGTATTTCAGAATTTTACTCTTTTAGTAATGTATATAACATTTTGGTAAGTTATTGACATCTTAAACAATATAGTCTAATTTTGAAGAAAAATATAATTATGAGCACTATTAAGAATTATCCAAAATCATTTTCTCACATTGGTTTATCTGTTCCAGATATCAAAAAAGCGGTTGCGTTTTACTCAGAGGTTATGGGGTGGTATGTCATTATGCCTCCATCTGTCGTAAAAAAAGAAAAAGAGACTGCAATAGGTCAAATGTGCATTGATGTTTTTGGCGACGATTGGGAAACTTTTGAGATAGCACACCTATCTACTTCTGATGGTATAGGAGTAGAGTTATTTTCGTTCCCTCACGGTGTAAAAGAAGCTCCAGAATTCAACCCCTTTAATACAGGACTTTTTCACTTTTGCGTTCAAGATCCAAATATTGAAGAACTCATTGAAAAAATTGTTTCTTATGGAGGAAAGCAAAGAATGCCCATAAGAGAGTACTACCCAAAAGACAAACCTTATAAGATGTGTTACGTAGAAGATCCTTTTGGAATTGTATTTGAAATATACACTCACAGTTATGAGTTGACATATTCTTCTGGAGCCTACGCAGAATAAAAAGTGTTCATACTTCAAAAAAAAAATCTCCGCTGTTACCAGCGGAGATTTTTTATAGTTTAAAAAGATTACTACTTATGCAGCGTTCTCCTTTTTTATTAAATTAAGGGCACTTCCCTCACGGTACCATGCTATCTGAGCATCGTTGTACGTGTGGTTTACTTCAATAGTATCCTTACTTCCATCTGCATGTACAAGCTCTACTGTAAGTGGCTTGTCTGGTGCAAAGCTAGCAATATCTATAAAGTTGAATGTATCGTCTTCTTGGATTAAGTCATAATCTGCTTCATTTGCAAATGTGAGACCTAACATTCCCTGCTTCTTAAGGTTTGTCTCGTGTATACGTGCAAATGATTTTACAATCACGGCAGCTACACCTAAGTGGCGAGGCTCCATAGCAGCGTGCTCACGTGAAGAACCTTCACCATAGTTATGATCTCCTACTACTACAGTTTTAATTCCCGCTTTCTTATATGCACGTGCAGTATCTGGTACTCCACCAAATTCTCCATCCATCTGGTTCTTAACAAAGTTTGTTTTCTTACCAAATGCATTTACAGCACCTATTAAACAGTTATTAGAAATGTTATCTAAGTGACCTCTATAACGTAACCATGGCCCAGCCATTGAAATGTGATCTGTAGTACATTTCCCAAAAGCTTTAATAAGCAATTTCATTCCTTGCATTTCACTATCAAGGATAGGCTCAAACGGAGTTAATAACTCAAGGCGCTCAGAGTCTGCAGCTACTTTTACAATTACACCACTACCATCTTCTACTGGAGCAAGGTAACCATTATCCTTAACTTCAAATCCTTTTGGAGGAAGCTCCCATCCTGTAGGCTCGTCAAACATAACTTCTTGACCATCTTCATTAAGAAGCGTATCTGTCATAGGGTTAAAATCTAAGCGTCCAGAAATTGCAATTGCTGCAGTAACTTCAGGTGAAGCTACAAATGCGTGTGTATTAGGGTTACCATCTGCACGCTTTGCAAAGTTTCTATTAAATGAGTGTACAATACTGTTTTTAGGAGCATTTTTTGGATCACTGTAACGTGCCCATTGCCCAATACATGGTCCACAAGCATTTGTAAAAATCTTAGCATCTAGTTTTTCAAAGATTCCTAAGATTCCATCACGCTCTGTAGTATAACGTACAAGCTCAGATCCAGGGTTGATCCCAAGTTCTGATTTCATTTTTATTCCTTTATCTAGTGCTTGTTGCGCAATAGATGAAGCTCTAGATAGATCTTCATATGAAGAGTTTGTACAAGAACCTATAAGTCCCCACTCTACATTAAGAGGCCATTCATTTTTAGTAGCTTTCTCAGTCATATCCTTTCCTACCGTTGTAGAAAGGTCTGGAGTAAAAGGTCCATTAAGTAAAGGTCCTAACTCAGAAAGATTAATATCAATTACTTGATCAAAATACTGCTCAGGATTTGCATATACTTCTTTATCTGCTGTAAGATATTCTTTTACATCATTTGCTGCGTCTGCAACATCTGCACGGTCTGTAGCACGTAAGTAACGCTCCATAGACTCATCATAACCAAAAGTAGAAGTTGTTGCTCCTATCTCTGCTCCCATGTTACAGATAGTACCTTTACCAGTACAAGACATTGCTGTAGCTCCTGGGCCAAAATATTCCACAATTGCTCCGGTTCCTCCTTTTGCAGTAAGAATCTCAGCTACCTTAAGAATAACGTCTTTAGGCGCTGTCCATCCAGAAAGTTTTCCTGTAAGTCTAACTCCTATTAATTTAGGAAATTTAAGTTCCCAAGCCATTCCAGCCATCACATCTACAGCATCTGCTCCACCTACACCTATCGCAACCATTCCTAGTCCGCCAGCGTTTACAGTGTGAGAGTCTGTACCTATCATCATTCCACCTGGGAAAGCATAGTTTTCAAGAACTACTTGGTGTATAATACCAGCTCCTGGTTTCCAGAAACCGATACCATATTTATTAGAAACAGATTCTAAGAAGTTAAAAACCTCACTAGATACATCGTTTGCGTTCTTAAGATCCTTTTCAGCACCTTCTTTTGCTTGAATCAAGTGATCACAGTGTACCGTAGTTGGCACTGCAACTTTATCTTTTCCAGCTTGCATAAATTGCAATAATGCCATCTGTGCAGTAGCATCTTGACAAGCGATACGATCTGGAGCAAAGTCTACATAATCCTTACCACGAGTAAACGCTTTAGAAGCTTTTCCCTCCCATAGGTGAGAATATAAAATCTTTTCAGAAAGTGTCAAGGGCTTACCTACAAGGTCACGAGCGGCGTCTACACGCTCAGTCATATTTGCATAAACCTTCTTGATCATATCAATATCAAATGCCATATATAGTGTATTAGGGTTGTTAATTAGTACCGCTCAAATTTGCGGTTCACGAAAATACAAAATACCTCAAAGAATAACAATAGCTGCAAGCCCCATAGTTAGCCTATAGCGCGTATTGATAAACCATCTTAAATATTGCGAAGTAATTATCAAATTCAAAAAAAGAAGTAACTCAAATTATCATATTGACAATTTAACCCTCATAAAATTTCCTCATTGTAATGGTCCGCTTTCGCGAAAATGTGATTTTATTGAATATAATATCACGCATATACACTTATGCTATCTAGAAAGCATGAAAATTGAAGTAAAATTGACATTTATGAATCCTTTTCAATAATCCCGAAATTATGTGAAATAGAAATAGCCATTATATCACGAGATGGATATAATGGCTTAAGATTTTTAGCAAATTAGCGTATAAATAGGTTGTTATCAAAAGACTGCTTCCGTAGGTATCTTACTTTTGAGATTACAGCAGCAATTTTTCGCGAAAGCGTATTAGAATAAGCTCTTAATAATATCTTCTATACTTAGACCTTCTGCTTCTGCTTTATAATTTTTTATCATTCGGTGGCGAAGTATACCGGTGGCTACTGCCTGAACATCTTCAATATCTGGTGAGAATTTACCTTGCACAGCCGCATGAGTTTTTGCTCCTAGTATTAAGTTTTGTGATGCTCTTGGCCCCGCTCCCCAGTCTATGTAATCATTTACAATCTGAGCCGCCTTGTCTGTTTTAGGTCGGGTTTTACTTACAAGATTTACAGCATATTCAATTACGTTGTCTGCAACTGGAATACGTCTTACTAGCTGTTGAACATCTATAATCTCTTGTGCACTTAGCAGTGCATTTACCGTAGGTTTTGCCGCAGATGTCGTTGCCTTTACCACGTCTACCTCTTCTTGAAAAGAAGGGTAATCGAGGTTAATAGAAAACATAAAACGGTCTAATTGCGCCTCTGGTAATGGATAGGTTCCCTCCTGTTCTATTGGGTTTTGAGTGGCCAACACAAAGTAAGGAAGCGACAGTGGGTATCGCTCTCCTGCAACCGTTACCACGCGCTCTTGCATTGCTTCTAAAAGTGCAGCCTGCGTTTTTGGAGGTGTACGGTTAATCTCATCTGCAAGGACAATATTTGAAAATATAGGTCCTTTAATAAATTTAAACTTACGAGATTCATCCAGAATTTCAGAACCTAGAATATCACTGGGCATTAAATCTGGTGTAAATTGTATTCTCTTAAAATCAAGTCCGAGAGTTGTTGCAATGGTATTTACCATCAAGGTTTTCGCGAGCCCAGGAACACCTATAAGTAAAGCGTGACCTCCAGAAAATATAGATAAAAGAATCTCATCAATTACTTTATCTTGACCTACAATAATCTTTGAAATTTCTGCTTTTAGAATCTTGTGTTTCTCAACTAGATTCTTGATAGCCGCAACGTCAGACATAAATATCTTTTATTTTTTTAACCAATTACTTACAAACTCGCAGTCACGATTGTCTCCATTAATTTTGATGTAAGTCTCTGTTATTTTTTCCTTTTGCCACTTCTCTATTGCAGCAATTTGTTTTTCACGCAGAGCAAGTTCTTTAATCTTAATATAATCTTTTACATAATCTGCTTTGTGTTCTTCAAGTCGATTATCTACCGTATATATTAAAAATTGTTTAGTCCCAGTTCTTGTTTGGTCTGTGTAAACTAATGATACCTCCTCATCTGCCAGGTTATTTACTTTAGGATAAATATCCGGATCTAGTCTACCTAGTTCAAAACGTTTATCTAATGTTTGAGGATTAGTCAGTGTTCCTCCTTCAAATTTTGTTTCCGTCTCATCAGAAAATTCTTTGGCAGCTTCTTCAAAAGTTAGTTCGCCATCTATGATACGTTTTCTCACTTTATTTACAAGATCTTTTGCTTCCTCTTCTTGAGCTTCTTTGATTTCTGGGACAAGCAGTATATGTCTGATGTCTTTACGCTCACCTTTGGTTTTTTCTACAGTAACAATGTGAAAACCAAATTCTGTTTCAAAAGGCTCACTGATTTCTCCATCTTGTAAACTAAAGGCTACATCTCTAAATTCTTTTACCAAAGGTGTTTTACGGTCTATTACCATTAAACCACCATCAGGTCTTGATGCTCCATCATCTGTATATAAAACAGCTTTTGTTGCAAAGCTACTTCCATTTTCAAGAATATCTCTACGGAAACCTTTAAGACGGTCTATAACCTTCTGGCGCTCTTCCTCAGTAGCTTTAGGCTCAATTACGATACGTGCAATCTCTAGCTCTACTCCAAAAGTAGGAAGCTCATCTGCTGGTATTCTATTAAAAAACGTTTTAATCTCATCTGGAGTAACATCTACAGATTCCACTATCTTCTGATTCATACGATCAGAAAGTATATTATTCTTTCTAATGCTAAATAACTCGGCACGTAAGTCTGCCATACTTTCTTTTCTATAAAACTCAACTACTTTCTGCTCAGAACCTAGTTGTGAAGCAAAACGCTGCACCATCTGGTCTACCTCAGAATTTACACGACTATCTTGTACTACGATACTATCTTGAACAGCTTGGTGTGTAAGAAGTTTATTTTCTAGTAAGCTTCCTAGAACTTGGCAAGATGTGATATCTGCCGAAGCTTGACCTCTTTGCTTTATCTCAATAAGACTTTGATCAATATCACTTTCTAAAATCAAGTAGTCACCAACTACCCCAGCTACACCATCTACCTTAAATTTCTTAAAAGGAGTTTTTACAGTATCCTTTTGAGCAGCTACTGCTGTTTCTGTTATCGCTGTAACTTCTGGAGTTACTGTTGTTTCTTGTGCAAAACTTAGTTGTGTTGCTGCAAGCAGTACAACTATATTAATTGTAAATTTCAAATTGTTTGTTTTTAATAGCATCATCTTTAATCTCCTTTTCAAGCTTTTGTATAAGCGCTAATTTCCTTTTATTCTTAATAATCTGATTGATCGTTGGTCTTACATATTCCAACGGTGCATTTTCACCGCGCTCAAGGGTACTTTTTACAGTTACCAAATATAATCCTAATGAGTCTCGCAGTTGTAAGAAATTTGTTTTTTTTAATAAGTTGTTTGCATTCTCCTTGTTTATAGCATTTATTTGATCAACAACTACACGTCTTTTTATCCAAACAGAGTCATTCAAGAAAAAATTCTTGTATTGAAACTTTAGTGAATCTAAGGCATACTTATCCTTTTCATCAGTACCGATAAAATAAGATTTGAGCAATTTAAGATTTTGATAATCTTCATCTACTTGAATAAATTTAAACTGAACTAACGGCTCATTAAGTAAGAAGTTTACTTTATTATTCTCATAAAATTTCATCGCCTCGCTATCAGAAACAACACTATCTAATTGCTTATTAATAAGTGCATCTTTATAAAAACGCGTGTACAAATCACTTCGATACGATGAGACGAGCGCCTCAAATTCTTCTTGATCTTCTTTTGGTAAATTTCTCAATGCTCCATCAAGTAGTAGCTGACTTGTAGCCCAAGTATTGATATAGTTTTGAACGAAGGCTGCGCTATCACTCACCACATTTTTTGCCATGACATCTTCAATAGTGCGATTTGATAATGTATGATTATTTACCCTAGCAACTATTGTTTCTGTGTTGTCACTCTTGAAATAGCGGCAACTCACTATAGACAGCGAGACTACTGTAAACAGCAGAAATACAACGACCCTAGTGTTTTTAATTCTCATATTTCGTTATTAACCTATTTAAAATCTCTTTATTAATAGTGATTGTGCTTTTATCTCTTAAATTCTTTACAAACTTATTTTCCAACTCTTTCTGATAGTCACTTATAACTACACCTCTCACATCCTTTAGTAATTGATCTCTTGCCTCTGTGATGGCAGTAACGTCATAGACTATAAAGTTATCTCCATCTTCTATTAAATCACTTATACCTATAGATAGATACTGTCCTTTCGGAAATTCTTGTTGAGTTAAAACTCTATTAGATAATAGCACAGGAGTGTCACTCTTACTTTTTAAAGATAATACGGCTTCGTCTGGCGAGAGGCCTTTAGAAATAATTTTTCTATAATTTTTCGCTAAACTCTTACTTTTTGTAGTACATACTGTAGCCTCATAAGTCTTTACACTTCTATAATCTTCTTTATTTCTTAAGAAGAATTCTTGTAGACCTATGCTATCTTGTTGAGCTTTTTTCCAGATATTAGTTTCTAGTAAATCAAATAACAATAAACCCTCTTTGTATTCCTTTAATATATCGGCAAAATCCTGATCTTCCTCTTCCAAGTGCTCCAAATGATAATTTTTAAGTACAACACTAACAAAAGATTGAATTCCCTCTTCTACAAACTGACTCCTAGACCTAAATTTATTACGTGGATACTTCGCCAGTAAATAGTCGGCTACCATTTTATAGGTGTATGTAGCTTTCTTTTTGCCTAAAGTAAATGCCACATTACTTAATGCCGGTTCGTTATTAAGAACAATTTTGGTTTCAGAATATTTCTCTGGGAAGAGACTTTCTAGATATGATTGCAAGCCTTCATTAAGAGCTACATTATATCTATTTCTCAACTTGCTGTCTAACTTGTTTGATATTACCTGTGCTCTAGCATCTCTTGTTACTTTATTGGTAAGTGCAACTCGAGCATCCAAATAGGTTGGCACAGGAGTTTTAGACAGTAATTTTATGATATGCCATCCAAATTCAGTTTTAAAAGGCTGCGAAATAGCACCAATATTTTCAAGTGAAAATGCTGTTTTTTCAAACGCAGCACTACTCAATTGTCCTTGCTCAAACTCTTCTAGTTTTCCTCCCTTTTTATAAGACGCCCTATCATCACTATAATTAAGTGCTACTGTCTCAAAAGAAGCGCCTTGACTTAATAGCTTCGACACCTCATTAATTCTTTCCTCTGGGATAATAGTACTATCATTTTGATTTAAAGCAACCATTATGTGGGCAACTTGTACTTTCCCCTTTGACTTGCGAGCGGCAATAGGCTGAACGATATGATATCCAAAACTGGTTCGAAAAGGCTTAGAAACTTCATTAATTGCGGTATTATAGGCTGCATTCTCAAACGGATACACCATTTTAAAAGCTTTGAACCATCCTAGGTTACCGCCGTTCTTTTTGGCAGATGGATCTTCACTTATCGCTCTTGCTACTTTTTCAAAGTTTTCACCATTAATAATACGTTCCCTCGCTTGAGTAATGTTTCGGTAGGCCACTAGCGTATCACTAGGTGAAGCATCAGGGCTCACTCTCACGAGAATGTGACGTGCATTAAGTTCATTTACAGTTCTATCGTAAGCTTCCTTTACAAGCTCTTCTGTTACCTTGACGTCATTGAGATAGTTTTTTGCAAGTTGTGCACGATAAGCAGATAACTCATCTTGATAAGACTTTTTATTATTAAGTCCCAATCTGTAGGCCTCTTGGACTTTGAGTTTGTAATCTATAAAAAGCTTTAGATAATCTTCTGGAGCATTAGACTCATCTTCTTTTATGAGTTCGCTATTTTTCTCATAAACCCTCGTAAACTCTTCACTATCAATAACTTCATTATTTATTGTAAGAAGAATATCTTTTTGAGCGTGAGCAAACGAAAATCCACAAAGGAAAATAAGCAATAAAAAAAGGTGCTTCATAGTGTATTAAGTATGTGCAAAAATAAGTATTATGAACTGTTGTACCATAGCAACGAGATTATAGAATATTTAGTACCTACTGAGCTAGGTAGAACATATATGCTATATTTTTGCTAGAAATTAAATCAAATTATGTCTACAGAAGAACGACTTAAACTAATCTGGGATTTTAGAGGTCCAGACGCACATAAAATTGCTTTACATCACGAGATTCACTTAAAGGAGTATGCAACTGCACAGACATTAAACACTCCCATAACAGGTACCCAACAAGTTACAGAAGACCACAGCATTGCATTTTTAGTGGTAGATAGAGAAGCGATGAAGCCCGTAAGAGATGCGCTTAAGCCTCACCGCGGGCAGCTATTTACTTAAAACTTACCACTTGGCACAGATATTGTCTTCTATCACATATATTTGCACGCGCAAATGATAATCTTAATAAATACTATACAATGAAAAAAATCGTACTTGGAATGTTTGTAGTGCTATTTACAACAACCGCTTTTGCTCAAAGCAAAATAGGAACTGTAGATGCCGACTTTATCCTCACAAAAATGCCCGAGCTTACAGGAGCAAATGAAAAAGTGAAAGCTTACAATCTTGATCTTGAAACACAAATGAAAGCAAAGATTGAAGACTATGAAGCTAAGGTGAAATTATACCAAAGCGGTCAAGCAACTTTTACAGATGCAGACAAGAAAACAAAACAAGGAGAAATCATTGCTCTTGAAGAAGATATCTCAAAATTTCGTCAGAATGGTGCACAGCTTTTACAATTAAAGCAATCTGAAGTTGTACAGCCACTTTACAAGAAAATAGGAGAAATGGTAACTGTAGTAGCAAAAGAACAAGGCTACTCACACATCCTTACTATAGGTAACAATAACAACTTTGCATATGCAGACCCTGCAGCAGATATTACAATGGCTGTTCTTGCAAAACTAGGAATCACAGTAGAAGAGTAATCTTCCACTATATTTTATAAAAAAGCCGCTTCTACTAGATAGAAGCGGCTTTTTTATGTGATTACTTGTCAAGTATACTCTTAATGTCTGGCTTAAAATAATTAGGCCCCTTAAGCACTTTTCCATCTTCACGATAGATAGGCTTACCATCTGCTCCTAGTTTACTCATATTAGAACGCTGTATTTCATTAAAGACTTCTTCAATTTTATCTTGCATCCCATGCTCGATGATCGTTCCACATAATATGTAAAGCATATCCCCTAGGGCATCTGCCACCTCTACTAGGTCACCAGCGTTTGCAGCTTCTAGGTATTCTTCATTTTCCTCTTTCATGAGGTTAAAGCGTAGCTCATTTTTCGATAGCGGGAGATTTGCAGTAGGTTTATCTTTTCGATCAAGACCATAAGTGTCATGAAATAATGTTACGGCGGCTATTTTATTTTTCATAAAGGATTTTATTTTGTTACGCTTTCGCGAAAGCGTACTCAGTCGTATTTTTACAACTCCTAAAATACTTTAAATGTTTAGTACTGGTCAGATTATATTTGTTGTTTTTTTTATTGTGGCTTTCATCCTTCTAATGGTATGGAGTTATAGAAAGGATTTATCCCTTCACAAAAAGCAATACAAAGGAAGTAAGTGGGTGCTGGTAGGTTTTATGGGTTTTATCGCTTTACTTGTGATTATAAAACTCGTACTGAAACCTTAATAACATCACTGCAGTATAACATGCTGTAAGAAACTATTATAAAATATAAAAGCCCGCATATAGCGGGCTTTTATATTTTAAAGTGACAAGTGTTATGCTTTAAACAATGGTCTGTGTCCCATCATCTCGTTTACACTTGCTGCAACGTTTGCAAGTACTTCATCATTATCGTGATGCTGTATTGCTTTATCTATAAAGTTTGCAATCTCATGCATATCACCTTCTACAAGACCACGAGTGGTCACTGCAGCTGTACCTATACGTATACCAGAAGTAACAAATGGTGACTTATCATCAAATGGTACCATGTTTTTATTTACTGTAATATCTGCTTTTCCTAGTGCTTCTTCGGCTGCTTTACCTGTTACATTTTTATTGCGCAGGTCTATAAGCATCATGTGGTTATCTGTACCTCCAGAGATAATATCATAACCTTTAAGTACAAGTGCATCAGCTAGCATTGTTGCATTTTTCTTAACCTGCACCATATAATGTAAAAACTCATCTGTAAGTGCTTCTCCAAAAGCGATTGCCTTTGCTCCTATCACATGCATTAACGGTCCTCCCTGATTACCAGGAAAAATACCACTATCAAGTAATGAAGACATCATTCTTAGATTTCCATTCTTTAATTTGATCCCAAAAGGATTTTCAAAATCCTTGCCCATCATGATCATTCCACCGCGTGGTCCTCTTAGGGTTTTGTGTGTAGTAGTTGTTACTACGTGACAGTGTGGGATGGGATCTGCAATGATTCCTTTTGCAATAAGCCCTGCTGGGTGTGCAACATCTGCAAGAAGAATTGCTCCAACAGAATCTGCAATTTCGCGAAAGCGTTTATAATCTATCTCTCGAGAATAAGCAGAAGCTCCAGCGATAATCATCTTAGGCTGTTCCTTTGTTGCTATCTCTTGAATTTTATCATAATTAAGTAGTCCTGTCTCCTTCTCTACTCCATAAAAAACTGGATTATATAAACGTCCAGAAAAGTTTACTGGAGATCCATGAGTAAGGTGACCACCGTGTGCAAGATCAAAACCTAAAAATTTATCTCCTGGCTTTAAACAAGCATGGAATACTGCTGTGTTTGCTTGTGATCCAGAGTGTGGTTGTACGTTTGCATATGCTGCTCCAAAGAGTTCCTTTGCGCGCTCTATAGCAAGTGTCTCCACCTCGTCTACTACTTCACAACCACCGTAATATCTTTTTCCCGGGTATCCTTCGGCATATTTGTTTGTTAACACAGAACCTGCAGCTTCCATTACTTGGTCACTTACAAAGTTCTCTGAAGCAATAAGCTCAAGTCCGTTTAATTGGCGTTCTTTTTCTTCTTGGATTAGGTCAAAAATGGCAGTATCACGTTGCATAGTAAAATTGTTTGTTAAAGTGATACAAAAATACTACAAAGACTTTTTAAGTATGCGATAAATCCTATATTTGAAGAGAGAATTACAAACAACTTATCAAAATATAGACAATGCCACTATCTGCTAACGATCCCTCTAGAAAAACTTGGCTCGAAACGCCAAAAAATACAGATTTCCCAATACAGAATATTCCTTTTGGTGTATTCTTAACGCGTGATGACGTTATTACAATAGGGACGCGTATAGGAGATTACGCAATAGATCTTGGTGCTTTACACCAATTAGGTTACTTTGAAGGTATCCCACTTACAGATGATATCTTTTTACAAGACACGCTCAATGATTTTATTGCAGATGGTCGTAAAACGTGGAGACTAGTACGTAACCGCATTGCCGAAATTTTTGAAGAAACCAATGAATCTTTACGTGGTAATCAGAAAGATCGCGATGTTGTAATTTTCAAAATGGAAGAAGTTGAGATGCAATTACCTGTACAAATAGGTGATTATACAGACTTCTACTCAAGCATAGAACACGCTACAAACGTAGGAACAATGTTCCGCGGTGAGGAAAATGCCTTGATGCCTAACTGGCTGCACTTACCTGTTGCATATCACGGGAGAAGTTCTTCTGTAATACCATCGGGAATTCCGGTACACCGTCCTAATGGTCAGAAATTACCTAACGGAGCTACAGAGCCTATATTTGGCCCATCAAGATTAGTAGATTTTGAACTAGAGATGGCTTTTATTACTACAGATGCAAATAACTTAGGCGAATCTATCACCACTACAGATGCCGAGGAAAATATTTTTGGACTTGTACTCTTTAATGACTGGAGTGCTCGTGATATTCAAAAATGGGAATATGTGCCACTAGGACCGTTTCTTGCAAAAAACTTTGCCTCTTCAATATCTCCTTGGATCGTAACACTAGATGCGCTTGAGCCTTTCCGTGTTGAAGGCCCTAAGCCTAAAAAAGAACTACTTCCTTACTTACAATATGAAGGAAAGAAGAGTTTTGATATCAATCTTGAAGTAGCATTACAACCAGAAGGAAAGAAAGAGACTACCGTTTGTAAATCTAACTTTAAGTATATGTACTGGAACATGAGCCAGCAACTCGCACACCATACTGTAAATGGATGTCCTGTAAATGCTGGAGATATGATGGGAAGTGGTACACTTTCTGGAAAAACACCAGATTCTTACGGATCTATGCTCGAGTTATCATGGAGAGGAGAAAAGCCTATTAAACTTGAAGAAGGTGGTGATCGTAAGTTTATTGAAGATAATGACACTGTAATTATACGTGGTTACTCAAAAACAAAGGATTATCCACGCATAGGTTTTGGCGAGGTTTCGACAAAATTACTTCCTGTATTTGAGCCTAAAACTAAATAGTGAAGTGTCTATAAATGATTAAAACGATTGCTTTATACTTAGTCATGTTACTAGCGGTAGCCTTTTATGCTAGCGCCTTTTACTTAGGCTATTTACTTCTTACTCTCATCTTTGGTAACCTTATAAGTATCGTTATCATCTTAAGTTGCGCTGCATGGTACTTCGTGAGAGACTTTAGAAAGAAAAGAAGAGCAAGATTGCTTTAAGGTATAGAATTACGCTTTCGCGAAAGCGTAAAAAACAAAAAAAAGGTTAGCTACACAGCTAGCCTTTTTTGATAAAGTCTGCTGCTGAAAAATCTACAAGCAAGTATAGCAATCACCTCTTATAGCAGAAAGTTCCCGAACAACGACAATATTCTTATTGCCAAAATAAAAGTTAAATAGCTTATGCATTATGTTATTTACCAAATTCTTAACTATTTCAAGAAGGAAAACCGTATAGATTTGAATTTATAACTAACTTTATAATTCATTCATCATGAAGCAATTAATCACTTTATCATTACTATTATTTTGTGCTACTATGTTTGCACAAGAACAGTTTGAAAATTCAAATTTTTCAGAATTAAAATTAAACGGGCTCTCTACCGCCTTAGGTACAATCGAGGTAGAATTTGAAAGAACAATTAATGAAAACTCTTCTTTTGGGACGTCATTATTTACCACTTTTAATGACTCCGGCGCAGCTTTTTCATATGATTATGACAGTGGAATCAACGGTTTTTATAGACGCTATTTAAGCAAGAAATATGCCAGCGGACTTTTTGTCGAAGGGTTTACAATGTTTCACAGTACCAAAATCCTTGAGCCCAATGCTATACCAGATACAGATAATAATCTACTTCTAGGTTTAGGCGCAGGTTACAAGTGGATTTCAAAAGAAGGAATCATTTTACAAGCAAATTTTGGAATGGGAAGAAACGTTTTTGAAACCAATCAAGATAAAGTGAGTGGTAGAGCGGGAATCAGTATAGGCTATCGTTTCAAGTAATATAACTAGAAAAAGATACTTGTAGAAAGTGTCTCTATATTAGATGTACACTATTCACTCTATAAAAGCATTCCGCGAGTATCAACTTTATAGTATCACGCTTTCGCGAAAGCGTAAAAAACAAAGAAAAGGTTAGCTATACAGCTAGCCTTTTTTTATAAAGTCTTGTTTTTAAAGATTTACAGACAAGTATAGCAATCACCTCCTAAAGTAAAGAGTTGTTGTATTTCGGTAGCATTTAGTGTGTTTTTATACACTCTAAGATCATCTACATGACCTAGGAAATTCTGGCCAAGTGTATATTCATTTAAATCTGCAATTCCTATACCAAGCGTGGCGTTAATTACCTCATTACGAATGATAGCATCCTTGTAAAGTTTTATAGCATTTGTAGCATCTACGGTAATAGCTAGATAATACCAATGTGTATTCATCACCAAATTGAAAACTATCTAAAAAAAAGAGTAGTATTTAAAGCTAGATACACTTCTTACAAGCCCTTCTTGACTTGGATCTCTACCCTTCTGAAACATAATTTCTACATCACTAAAGAATGAGATTTGTATTTTAGACTAGAGTCTTACAAAATACTCAAAACCTTGCGCAGTACTATTTTCTGCAGTAATAGGATTAGTAAAAGCATCTTGGTTAAAACTAATGTGCAGTAATCTGATCCATTCCTATCAACCACAGATTCATTTGCCGTGGCGCCGTTTAAGTAACCCCTTATAAGCTCTAAAGGAAACACAGATAAAGGTAAATAAATCAAGATGTAATTAAGATTACCTAGGAATCAAATCAACAGTCAACAACAGTAAGACTAATGAAAATTATTTTAAACTCGCTATCATCACTTAAAAGTGTAGCCCTTACCCATAGGAGCTCTGGACTAGTAGTTGTCGTGTAATTAGTTGGATTTGGTATCGCGTTTGTTTGATTACTCGCATCTTCTTGAGTATAGTAGTAAGCAATATCAACTTCTGAGGTATCACAACCTAAAAGTGTTTCTGTAAGATCAAAAGTAGCCTCACCTTCTTGACCATTATCACAAACGTTAAGTACAGCACTCACAAAACAATCTAATGGCTCTTGAAAGCAATTTCGTTGGAGTGTCATTATATCATCACCTTTTGCCAATAGTAGCATCTCTTCATCACACTGCGTTACCGTCCAGTTACCTCCCACTTGTGAATTAAGGATAGGAAGGTTAAAAAAGCTAAGTCTAACACCTGAAGTAGTTGTAGCTGTACTCCATCCAGCCTCTGCAATTACATTCACGTCAAAATATAGAAGGTAATTATTTGCACCAAAAGAAAATACGTAGTTGCTAAGCGTGTCCTCATTATTGTAAGAAGTTATCTGCCAGTAACAATTCATGAGAAAATCATTCACCTCACTCTCTAAACATACATCTTCCTCAAAGTAATAGGTATCACCTTCATCACAACTTGAAGAAGCCTGTACCAGCGAAGATGATAGCATACTATGGCTTGACATCTCCTCAGTACTATCATCATGAGCTCTCATCTCAATAGGAAAGTTTACAGCCGCCACAAGATTAGTTTCTTGCATGCTATTAACAAATGAAAGCAACTCTCTGTCGCTTTGCACACTTACTGTATTTGTTATCGTAAATTCTGGATTAAAAGTGCTAAATCCAAGCGGATATACAAAATCAACGCATTCTATATCTGCGTCATTTTGGTTAGTTTGTCCACAAGTTCCTATAAGATCATTAAAGGCCGACTGCGACGCAACCGCAACTTGCTCATGTGTAGAAGTGAGTATCGTAATAGGAAAATTAATGGCATAATCGTCTGCATTTCCTTGTTGCTCGAAGAGTGCTGCTACCGTTTGAAAATCTTCAGTGCCATTTACTACAACAATTTCATTATTTATAGTAACAGTAACTGGTAACACAAGTTCTAAGCAAGGAGCTCTATCAATGATATCATCGTGAGACCCATCATTAAGAGCGACATTGTACATTAGTTGCATTAACTGTGCACTCGCATTATCCTCTACGCCTGTTTGACTTGAATCTTCTTCAATAAAATCATCTTGACAACCTATTGTTATACATAGTAATGCCAGCAACAATAGCCGCTGTAAAGGTCTTAAAGATGAGAGTACTGTGGTTTGCATATTTTTGTAAGGTACTGCAATAATAAAACATCTTTAAAGAAAAAACTCCTACCCTATTTAAGTTATTATTTACAATTCTCTATTATTGTACATAATGAAAAAGGAAAATAAAAAGGGTGTTTGCCAAGAGACTATTTACAATAGAGTCTTTAAGGCGCATTCTAAAAATCTGTTTAATTTTCTTTATTATAAATTCGGGAACGACTACAATCCCGAAGATAAAGTACAAGAGGCTTTTATTAAGCTCTGGGAAAACTGTGCAAAAGTTTCAGAAGATAAGGCAAAAAGTTATCTGTTTACCATAGCAAATAACCTTACGCTTAACGCCTATGCACACCAGAAGGTGGTTTTAAAATTTAAAAAGAATACCCCTAAAGGTTATACAAATGAGACTCCAGAATTTGTACTTGAAGAACAAGAGTACCAACAAAAACTTGAAAAAGCGATTGTAAATCTCACAGAGGCACAGCGCACAGCTTTTTTACTTAACCGCGTAGAAGGAAAAAAACACAAGGAAATTGCAGCGCTTTTAGGCATCTCTACAAAGGCAGTAGAAAAAAGAATTTATGGTGCTCTAAAAAAATTAAAAAAAGAAATCACAGAGCTCAGGTAGGAAATATAACAACAACCTTGTTACATATATAGTAACGCTATGGAAAAAGAACAATTAATACGTAAATGGCTCGATAATGAGCTTAGCGAGAGTGAGCTTCAAGCATTTAAAAATCTTGAAGAGTACCATCAATACACGCGTATTTCTGATACCGTCAAACATCTAGAGATTCCTACTTACCATGTAGACAAGCAACTTGAGGCGCTACATACCCGTGTGAATGCTAAGAAATCTAAAGTGATTTCGCTGAAACCTTTTTTACGTATCGCAGCAGTATTTTTACTATTTCTAGGGGTTTATTATGCACTATCAGTAAGATCTACTGGTACTAATCATAATACACAATTTGCTCAAAAAGAAACCATCACATTACCCGATAACTCCACAGTGATGCTCAACGCGATGTCTTCTATTTCTTATGATGAAGATACTTGGCAGGCTCAGCGCAATGTATCTCTAGAAGGAGAAGCTTATTTCAAAGTGGCAAAGGGAACTACTTTTAATGTGAAAACTACAAATGGAACTGTAACAGTATTAGGTACACAATTTAATATCAAAAATAGAAATGAATACTTTGACGTGGTATGTTATGAAGGTTCTGTAAAAGTAACAACCGCGGCACAGGAAGTAATATTAAAAGCTGGAGACCGCTTTCGCGAAAGCGTACTTATTACAGGAACTACAACTGCTAGCACTATAAAATCACCTTCGTGGACTCACAATGAAAGCTCCTTTGAAAAAACTCCCTTGAGAGAAGTTATTGCAGAATTAGAAAGACAATATCAAGTACACGTTGATGTAGACGAAGTATTTGCTCAAGAGCTTTACACGGGAACATTTACACACGACAATATAGATATTGCTCTCAAATCTATAAGTCTACCTTTTAATTTAACCTATACCAAAGAGGAAAATAAGGTAACTTTAGCTCGTGATTAAAAAAGTTTTCTCAATACTTTTTCTTATAATATTCTTTTTATTTTTTTCTGATGTAAGATCTCAAGAGAATAATAGCGAGAGAATACCTCTGGTTGCTGTTTTAAAAAGCATCGAGACAAAGTATGATGTAAGATTTTCATATGTAGATGAACTCGTTTCTTCCATTAAAATACCACGTATTTCAAATGATAAAACTCTTGACGACGCGCTCCTTTTTATAACCAACTATACAGGCTATGATTTTGATAAACTTAATAATCGTTTTATAGTTTTAAGAGATCTCAATCGTCCTAACGAAATTCAAGAACTCGATAATATTTACATCGCATCCCTACTAACTTCGGGAATATCTAAATCTAGCTCTGGGGTTACAATAATAGCTCCAAAGCAATTTGGTATTCTCCCTGGTGTCATAGAGCCAGATGTACTACAAACAGTCCAAGCCTTACCAGGAATTATAAGCACCAACGAGACGGTATCCAATCTAAATATACGAGGAGGAACAAACGATCAAAACCTAATACTCTGGGATGGAATCAAAATGTATCAATCTGGCCATTTTTTCGGTCTCATATCTGCTTTTAATCCTTATTTAACTAAACGAGTTGAAGTCATAAAAAATGGCACAAGCGCAAGGTATGGCGATGGTGTTTCTGGAGTACTCAAAATAGGACTAGAGGACAGCCTTTCTAATGAAAAAAGCGGAAGCATAAGTGCAAACTTGCTGCACGTTAAAGGGTTTGCTAAACTACCGCTCACCAAGAAAGCTTCTTTGCTCCTATCTGCTAGAAGATCTCATACAGATATAACCGAAACGCCTACATATCGCAATTATACAAATCGTATTTTTCAAGACACAGATCTTGAAATGAGCGAAAATCTTCCCATTTCTGCATCAAATATTAATTTCTTTTTTTATGATATTAGCGCAAAATACATCTACAACATAAACAATCGTGATTATCTAAGTGTAAGTGCTACCACACTATTTAATAAGTTAGAATACGATGAAAACACGACGGCGGCAGGAGTCTTTGAACGTAGTGGTATAAATCAAGGAAACCGAGGTTTAAAAATTAAATATGCAAGACAGTGGAATCGACAATTTAAAACTGATCTTAATTTATATGCCTCAAACTACAATTTAAGGTCACGTAATTTTAATATAGAAAATAACCAACAACTTGACCAAGAAAACGAAGTTCTTGACCTAGGTCTTACATTAAACACACAATTAAAGCTAGGTGATAATTTTGGTTGGGGAAATGGATATCAATTTACAGAGGTAGGAACTAGAAACCTTGCACAAACTAATAATCCGCTCTTTTTTAGAAATGAGAAACACATTACACGTATTCAAGCGCTATTTACAGAGCTCTCATTTCTCTCTAACAATAATACTACACAATTTATTGTGGGCTCAAGAGCAAGCTACCTAGAGCGTTTTAACAAGCTTATTTTAGAACCAAGACTACGTTTTAGCCAGCGGTTTTCAAATTATTTTAAGTTAAGTGCTCTTGGTGAGAGCAAAAACCAATCTATTTTTCAAATTATTGATCAACCCAATGATTTTTTAGGACTTGAACGAAGAAGATGGGTCGCGGCAGATAACGAAAAATTACCAGTATTAAGAAGTAAGCAAGCATCTATAAGCCTAGATTATACTAGAAACAAATGGTTATTTAGTATAGAGGGTTATCTAAAAGAAGTTGCAGGGATTTCCTCGAGAAGTCAAGGCTTTCAGAACCAATTTCAATTTACAAATGCTACTGGATCCTATCATGTTACAGGGCTTGATTTTCTTGCACGCAAGCGGTTTGAATCTTTTACTAGTTGGCTCAGTTATTCCTATTCAAAAAACAATTATACTTTTAGCACATTAAATGAAGGCCGCAGATTCCCTAACAACAAAGACATAAGACATTCTATAAGCGCAGGAACTTCGTATAGTCTGGAACGTTTTAAACTTTCGCTAGGATTTAATTGGCGCTCTGGAACACCATTTACACGCCCACAAAATCAAAGTATTCTACAAAATAATCAGATTGTTTATGAGAAACCTAACTCTTCATCATTAGATAGCTTTCTGAGGTTTGATATCTCTACTATATACAATTTCAAAATACTTAAGAATGATGCTCAAATAGGCGCATCTATCTGGAATCTACTAAACAACAATAATATTCTTAATACCTATTATCTTGTTGACAGTAAGAATGAAGTCCAGCAAATGACTGTAAAATCACTTGGCTTTACACCAAACCTTAGTTTTCAGTATAATTTTTAATAAGTAATTGCGGCTGCTACGTGCCTTCCAACTAGTTTATCTCTACCATTTAAAAAGTCTAGCTCGATAAGAAAGTTACACTGTACTACTTCTCCCCCTAATTTTTCTATAAGTGCTACTACGGCAGCGGCTGTTCCTCCTGTAGCCAACACATCATCATGTAATAATACTTTATCTCCAGATTTGATAGCATCACTATGCATCTCAAGAATATCTGTACCGTATTCTAAGGCGTACTCTTGTGATATTTTTTCTGATGGTAGTTTATTAGGCTTCCTTACGGGTATGAAACCAGCATTAAGTCTTTTGGCGAGCAACGTACCAAAGAAGAAACCTCTTGCCTCAATCCCTACTACTACATCAATATTAATTTCTGGAACGAGTGTATATAAAATCTCTTCCGCTTTCGCGAAAGCGTTTGCATCACCCAACAATGGGGTAATATCTTTAAACGTAATTCCTTCTTTAGGAAAATCTTGAATATCTCTTATGTAATCTGAAATTTGCATCGGGTAAAGTTAGCATTTTCGATTAAATCCGTTGAGACTGCTATCTTAATTATTTACTCTATTTGCGTAATTATTTGACTTCAAGTTTGATAGAAAGATATCAAAAAATAATTGCAATGTTTTTTTCATTTTATTTGTTTAAATGAAACAAACAGTTGTATATTTGCACCCCGAAACGAATAAGTAATTATTCTTTCAATTAGGCCTCGTGGCGCAACTGAATAGCGCACTTGATTACGGCTCAAGAGGTTACAGGTTTGAATCCTGTCGAGGTCACGAAAAGCTTTGCAAAAAGCACCATAACTGCGCTAATCCTAGGATTAGCGCAGTTTTTTATTTTATATGGTTTCGTTTAATATGATTTAACTGCAAAATGTAAGGTAGCAACTGCTACCACAAAGTACTTTCGAATTACCTACGTATCTTCATTAGTTAATATACAATAGCTCAATAACTTGCTACAACTAATAGATGAAATTAAATTTCATTCAAAATCTTCCCATTTTCTTACAAATAACAGACTGAAATACTAAAAAAATATCAATAACTCAAATTATGAGACGTAAAGTTAACTCTATTGATAGATTTGAATACATTTGCTATTGCAAACCCTTAACATACTAACATAATGAGTAATACTAATCTAATACTTAGCAAGACTGATAAGAAGATTTTAAAATTGATGTCAAAAGGAATGACTCAATTAGAGATTTCAAAAAAATTAGCCGCAAACAATGAGTCGCCTAGTAGCGTTTCTCACATAGAGAAACTAGTTATGAAACTTAAGAAAAAATACAAAGCTACAACATCATTTCAATTAGGTGTTTTACTTCACAGTAATGGAGTTGTCTAATAGATTTGTTAATCTATCAAATAGAATTCTTGTACTTTAACATGTCGCTGGTAACTACAGTTAGTTCGCAAATGAAAAGCAATTCCTATCGGTTTCCTAAGACTGATTAGGTGATAAACTTTTACAGCTGTTAGACTTACATGAAATTTTAGTCTCATAAATAAACTATATTTATCTATCTGTATCCTTATATTTCAAAACTATAGAGATCACCATTCTACGATAAATATTGACTTTTTATTTTATAAGTTTTTAAATTAATTTCAATAAAAAAAGCTTGCATCATACAAGCTTTTTTTATTGAAATTATTATTTTAATTTTTGTTCTGATACCTTATGATTTTTTTAGTGTACAGCATTTTCCTAGTTGGATAAAGTCTTACTTCCAATTTTACTAGATTCCCCAGCATCTCGTTTAATTTTGGTGGAATACTCATTTTGATCTCTATACTGATTTATGCGCTTTCCTTTATGAACACCATGCTCTTTACTATCGATGTTTGCCGCTCTATCTGTAGTATCCATAATTATTAAGCTATATTAATTTTCTTTTAATTTTTCTCAAGTTTGGAATAAATTTCTCTTTAAAAGACCGTTTATTTTTTACCCAATCGTAAGTGTAATACCCTAATTGAGCGATTGTAACTATTCTGAATAATTTACCTATTAATTTCATGTTAGTTGTTTTAGTTTTACCTAAAATTAAAAGAAAGCCTAGCTTGATTAATAAGATTAAGACATTTAAACTTGCAAGAGTTAACGCCTTCTAAATGATTAAACTATGAAGTAACTTATTTAAACTTTCCAAATAGAGACGTCTAGCTTTTGAAAATTCTGAGACAAATATTAATTTAATAACTCTTCTAATTCAACACATCTAACTTTTAGGAATAGTTCTTTCTCCATTGCAACTATACCATTATAATCAGAATGAAAATTGAAGACTTCAAAATAAAATCGTTCGTTATTATAGATACCGTGTTTTTCAAAAACGAAAAGTTTCTTTATTTCCTTCAAACTACAACCTACTGCTTTGAGTAAAGCTTCTTTCCTTACCCAATACCAATAGAATCTATCTAATGGATTATTATCTTCTTTAATATCGCTCCACTCTAAATCCGTGAAGAGATATTTAAATAACTTTAAATCTATATCCTTCCTCTTCTCAATGTCGATGCCCACCTGAAAAACGGTACCAAAAATTAAAACTACGTACCCATTACTATGCGATATTGAAAAATTGACATTAGTGAAACTTGGTTTTCCCTTATCAGAATACGTGATATTTTCTATTGAAAAACTTGAATATTCACTTTCTGAAATTGCTTTTTTCAATAGTAATCTTCCCGTTATAAAGCTTAAGAAACTTTCCTTATTGAGATACCTTAATGCCCTATTGACTGTGGACTCAGGTAAATTTTTTAATAATTCCTCATCGATGAATTGCTGACTGTTATTAGAAAAATTAACGATCCAAATTTCTCCCATTTTATTATTGTTGAAAAACATTTATGATAAAATCTCAATTAGTCTCGTTTATAATTCCTTTTTTTGTGGTACCAACTAATACTTTTTTGGTACCACTTGGTCAAATTTAGGAAAACAATATGATTACCAGGGAACATATCATAGAGATAACAACTCAACTATATTTAAAAAATGGAGTAAAATCTGTAACCATGGCAGATATCAGTAAGGAGTTGAGTACCTCTAAGCGTACTATCTATAATCACTTTATAGACAAAACTGATTTAATGCAAGCTTGTGTAGAGCAATATCTTGCAGGAATCAGAACTAAAAATGACGATATCATTAATACCTCTAGCTCTGCTATTGAAGCAATGGGTATGATTCAGCAACAGATTTTAAAAAGAGCAGATTACAGCAACGCTAACTTTTATAAAGAGGTACTTAAATATTACCCTAGTATATTAAAAGACTCCTATAAAAAGAATGCAGAGTTTGCTTTTCGAGAGTTACTCTATTTATCTAAATGGGGTGTAAAAGATGGGTTATTCAGGAAAGACTTGGACCCAGAAGTTACGATGGCTACGGTTCAAACTCTTTTGAAATTATGTAATAACAACAAAGTCTTTCCATCAGAACATTTTTCTAAAGCTAGACTTACCGAAGGTATTATGGTTGCTTACTTGAGAGGATTATGTACTGACAAAGGTCTTTTGGAAGTTGAAAAACAAAAGCATCTTTACTTAACTATAGAATAAGAAAATATGGACACTATTAATAGTTCACTCAAAAAAACGCCTGTAGCAATTATTGGCTTATCTGCTATGTTTGCAGATGCAATAAATGTAGAGCAGTTTTGGAATAATATTATAAGTCAAAAAGATAGTATAGTAGATGTTCCTGCATCGCGTTGGAAAATAGAAGATTATTACGATGCAGATCCTATGGTTGCAGATAAAACATACTGCAAAAAAGGTGGTTTTATTCCCGATGTAGACTTTAATCCAATGGAATTTGGATTGCCTCCTAATATTTTGGAAGTAACAGATGCCTCTCAATTACTAGCTTTAATAGCTGCTAGAGATGCATTTGAGGATGCGGGTTATGGTAGAGAATCTGATAAGTTTACAGCGTTATTAAAAGAAAAAACAGGAGTAATTCTCGGTGTAGGTGGTGGACAAAAATTGATTACCCCACTTACTTCTAGATTACAAGCTCCTATTTGGGAAGCTGCTTTGAGAAGTAGTGGAATAAGCGATACAGACATTCCTCACATTGTAGATAAAATGAAGAAAGCATATATAGGATGGAATGAAAATTCTTTTCCAGGTATGTTAGGTAACGTTATTTCTGGCCGTATTACAAATCGTTTTGATCTAGGAGGTATTAACTCTGTAGTAGATGCTGCTTGTGCCGCCTCGCTTTCAGCTGTAAAAATGGCTGTTTCTGAGTTAATAGAAGGAAGATGTGATATGATGTTAACAGGAGGGGTCGATACAGACAATTCTCCTTTTATGTACATGTCGTTTTCTAAAACGCCAGCATTCTCTCGTAAGGGAAGTATTCGTCCATTTGATACAGACTCTGATGGTATGTTAATAGGCGAAGGTGTAGGAATGCTTGTCTTAAAAAGATTAGAAGATGCAGAGCGTGATGGAGATAGAATTTATGGTTTACTTACTGGTGTAGGTTCTTCTAGTGACGGTCGCTATAAATCGGTTTACGCTCCCCGTCCACAAGGACAAGCGCTAGCTATGCAACGCGCCTATGATGAAGCAGGTTATGATGCCTCTACCGTAAGACTAATAGAAGGTCATGGTACTGCTACTGGAGCTGGTGATGCTGCAGAATTTGAGTCTATGTCAATGGTTTTTGGTAAAAACAATGCGACAAAAAATAATATTGGGATAGGCTCTGTAAAATCACAAGTAGGACATACCAAAGCTGCTGCAGGTGCAGCCGGAATGATTAAAGCAGCCTTAGCGCTATATCATAAAGTTTTACCTGGCACCATAAATGTTACAAAGCCGCATGACAAATTTGGAATAGAAAACTCTCCTTTTTACGTAAATTCAGAAACAAGACCTTGGTTTAAAAATGGGGTTCCTCGTAGAGCGGGATTGTCTGCTTTTGGCTTTGGTGGTGTTAATGTCCATTTTGCAATGGAGGAATATGAAAAGAAAAATTCTTTTACAGATAGAATACATCAATCTTTTCATAGTATATACATTAAAGGAGCGAATACAGAAGACTTATTAACGCTTCTTAAAAATGCTCATACTTCCTTAAATAGCAAAGAAGGAAACACTGCATTTTACAATTTAAAAGAAATTTCAAAGGAAGGCACAGCAGAACAAAGTGAAGCTCGTTTAGGCTTTGTAGCCGAGTCTCTAGTTGATTGTATATCAAAACTAGAAATTGCAATCAAACAATTAGAAAGCAATAAGAATGCTTGGTCTCACCCTAGAGGCGTGTTCTTTAGACCTAATGGAATTTCAAGCACTACAAAAGTTGCGTCATTATTCTCAGGTCAAGGTTCGCAGTATGCAAACATGGCAAAAGAAGCTACCAGTAGTTTTGAAAGGATACAACAAACCATTGCAGATTTTGATGCCAAAAAAGGATATGATTTAGCAAATAAAATATATCCAAAACCTGTATTCACAGAAGAGGATAAAGCTATTTTAGAAAAAAACATTACTAATACTGAGTTTGCACAACCCGCAATCGGGGCTATTAGTTTAGGGTACTACAATGTATTCAAAGATGCCGGTTTTATAAGTGATATGGTCGCTGGACATAGTTTTGGTGAACTTACAGCTCTTTGTGCTTCTGGAGTTATAAGTCAAGATGATTATATGACGCTTGCTATCGCACGTGGAAATGCCATGGCAGGTAAAAATACAAGTGGTGACGCGGGTACAATGCTAGCTGTAAAAGCTTCGGCTTCAGAAATCGAACCTTTGATTACCGCTATACCAGATGTTTCTATTGCCAATATCAACTCTTCGAGTCAAATAGTATTAGGAGGAACCACAGAAGGTATTACTAAAGCTAAGACACTATTAGATAGTAAAAATTACCGCTCTATCTTATTACCTGTTTCTGCAGCCTTCCACACAGATTGTGTAGGTCATGCTCAAAAACCATTTGAAAAAAGTATAGAGACTATAGAATTTACTAGCCCTACCATTCCGGTATACTCAAATTCTACTGGAAATTCTTATCCAACTGATCCAAGTGAGATAAAGAAAATTTTAGGGCAGCATATTTTAAATTCAGTTGACTTTAAGAGCGAGATCGAAAATATGTATGCTGCAGGAGCGAGGGTTTTTGTTGAGTTTGGACCTAAGTCTATTCTTACAAACCTGGTAAAAGATATACTGGCAGACAAAGAGCATTTTGTAGTTACTACAAATGCAAAAGCAACAAAAGACAGTGACTTACAAATCAGAGAAGCAGCAATACAGCTACAAGTACTAGGGTGTAAATTAAATGCAATTGATCGCAATGCTCGTCAAGAAAAGAAGCCTGTAACTGAGCCTAAAGTAGCCGTTAAAATTGCAGGGAATAACTATGTGAGTCCAGCAACGCAAAAAGCCTATAAAGATGTGTTGAATAACGGGTTCAAAGTAAGTTGCGCCACAGATATTATTAAAACTGAAGAAGATATTAAGGAAATAGAAGTTATCTCAGAAGTGATAAACGCAGTTCCTACATACACAAGTGAAGAAGATCCTACAGACCAAGAAACAGAAGAAGATATGATGGTAGATGTTATTAAAAGTGCCATAGAAGGCATCAAAGAGAATCAATCTAAAACATTAGATATGTTCCAAACTATCTTGATGGAACAAAATAAACAAACCGCACAATTACTAAACTTATTATCTGGAAACTTTGCCCCAGATGAAAATATTCTAGAAGCTCCTACAGCTCCATTATCTATTGACACTCCAGCTCCTGAAGCTGCTGTGACAAAACCGATTGTGACTCCTATTGCTGTGCAGCCTAGTGTAGAAAAGAATGTTGCAACCCCTACTCCTTCTAGTGTATCTGAAACTGCTGCTCCTGCCACTAGTAACTCAGAAATGCTAGATCTTATGCTAAGCGTTGTAGCAGACAAAACAGGATATCCTGCAGAAATGTTAGAACTAAGCATGGATATGGAAGCAGATCTAGGCATCGATTCTATTAAACGTGTGGAGATTTTTGGAGCAATTACTGAGCAATCTGATAAGCTTTCAAACATCAATCCTAATGACTTAACTGAGCTTAGAACATTACAAGAAATTGTAAACTATATCTCTGCAAAAGCAGGAATAAGTACAACAGCAACTCCAGTTTCTCCAACTATAAAGGAAGTAGTCGCAGCTCCTGTTACTGTTCCAGTAGCACAAGCGACACCAACCGCTGGAAACTCGGAAATGCTAGACCTTATGTTAAGCGTTGTAGCTGACAAAACTGGATATCCTGCAGAGATGTTAGAATTAAGCATGGATATGGAAGCAGATCTAGGGATCGATTCTATTAAACGTGTGGAGATTTTTGGAGCGATTACCGAGCAATCAGATAAACTATCAGACATCAACCCTAATGACTTAACAGAGCTTAGAACACTGCAAGAGATTGTAGATTATATCTCTGCAAAAGCAGGAATACGTACAACCGCAACTCCAGTTGCACAAAGGGCAAAAGAGGTTGTTACCGCTCCTGTTGCCGCTCCTGCAGCACAAACGACAACAACAACTTCTAGCAACTCAGAAATGCTAGACCTTATGTTAAGCGTTGTAGCAGATAAAACGGGATATCCAGCAGAAATGCTAGAACTAAGCATGGATATGGAAGCAGATCTCGGGATCGATTCTATAAAACGTGTGGAAATATTTGGAGCAATCACAGAACAGTCAGATAAACTATCAGACATCAATCCGAACGACTTAACAGAGCTTAGAACATTACAAGAAATTGTAGATTATATCTCTGTAAAAGCAGGAATAAGCACAACGGCTGCAACAGTTGAAACAGCAGTCACAGCTTCTCCAGAAGTTGTTGGCACCGATTTATTCTCTACTCCTATTGTTGAGACAGCAGCTCCTAACGAGGGTAATTCAGAAATGCTAGACTTGATGTTAAGCGTAGTCGCAGATAAAACAGGATATCCATCAGAGATGTTAGAATTAAGCATGGATATGGAAGCAGATCTAGGGATCGATTCTATTAAACGTGTGGAGATATTTGGAGCGATTACAGAGCAATCTGACAAGCTATCAGACATTAACCCTAACGACTTAACAGAGCTTAGAACCTTACAAGAAATTGTTGACTACATCTCTGCAAAAGCTGGTATTTCAAGTAAAAAAAAAAGCCTGAGCCTAGCGTAACTCAAGATCAGAACAACAAAGTAGGTAAGGAAAATACAGTACAACAAGAATTCTCCTTACCTACTAATTTTCATAGTGTACCAAGAAAATCAATTGGCTTAAAGTTTATTCCTAGAGTTGATGTTTTCGTGCAAGATATTTCTTCTTTAAAACCTGTTGTCATAACAGATGAAGGAGGTCCTTTGACACTTGCTGTAAAAACTAAATTAGAGAACGAAGGACATCAAGTTATTGTACTTCAATTTAACGCAATCAAAAAGAATACGTCCATTAAAGATGGAATTTCGATTGCCGAAATAAACGATCAAAATATTAAGAACGCTGTAGATACCATCTTAGCCAACAATGAAATTGGCGCTTTTATTTATTTACACCCACATTTCACCTTTTCTGGTCATAATTTCACACAACATTTTGCGATAGAACGCACCTTATTAAAAGCCACATTCTTATTGGCAAAGCATTTACAAGCTCCATTAAATACAACGAGCAAAACACAGCGCACAGCCTTTATGACGGTTTCTCGTTTAGATGGAAAATTTGGGATGGATAAACGTTCAGATATTTCTATCATCGCAGGCGGATTATCAGGATTAACTAAGTGTATGAACTTAGAATGGTCTCCTGTTTTTTGTAGAGCCATTGATGCTCAGCCTGAATTGTCCCCAGAAGAAATTGCTACGAATTTATTTTTAGAATTACACGATGCAGATGTTCGTTATGTAGATGTAGCCATTAATGAAACAGGAAGAATGACCTATAAGGTTACACCTAATGAAGTTGCTGCGACAGATGATTACCAACAAACGGTGACAGATAAAGATGTTTTCTTAGTCGCTGGAGGCGGTAGAGGTGTTACGGCAACCTGTATCAAGGAGATGAACGCAGCTTTTAAAACTAAATTTATCTTGTTGGGAAGATCTTCCTTAGATTTTGAATTGCCAGCGTATGCGTTAACCGAAAACAATCCTGCCAAGCTTAAGAACGCGATTATGCAGGATCTGAAAGCTAGCGGAGAGAAAGTTTCTATTAAAGGATTAAATAGTCTATTCAATAAATATGTTGCCAAAAAAGAAATAGAAGAAACTATTGCTACAATCAAAGCAGCTGGTGGAGATGCAGTATATGTAGCTGGTGATGTGACAAACTTAACCATCAAGCCAGAATTGCTAAAGATTGAAAAGCAATGGGGTAAAATCACAGGCATCATACACGGTGCTGGCCGACTGGCAGATAAACTCATTCAAGATAAAACAGAAGAAATTTTTGACAATGTCACTTCCGTGAAATTGGACGGTTTATTAAACCTTCTAAAAATGGTTAATATCAATGAATTGAAACATCTCATTATGTTCTCCTCTGTTGCTGGTTTTTTTGGAAACGTAGGGCAGTCTGATTATGCAATGGCAAATGAAATTTTAAGTACCGCCGCACATTTATTTAGTACAAACCACCCTAACACTAAAGTTACCGCAATAAACTGGGGAGCTTGGGAAGGCGGAATGGTAAGTCCAGAGCTACAAAAAATGTTTGAAAAGGCTGGTGTTTCTCTAGTAAATCACCCTGGAGGCGCTGCTCGTTTTGTGCAAGAATTAAACGGAGCATATGATAACCAATCTCAAGTGATTATCGGCGGTACATTACCAGCTGGTATTTCAGATATTTCTGGAGATCTAAAAACGCATACGATTCAAAGAAACTTGAGTCTCAAAGAGAATGCGTTTTTACAACATCACGTAATTCAGGGAAGTCCTGTATTACCTATGGTAAATGCTACGGCTTGGATGGCAGATTCTTGTGTGAAACTATTTCCAGATTATAAACTGGCAAGCATAGAAGATGTAAAACTTTTCAAAGGAATTGTTTTTGACGGGACTGAAAAAGAGGTGTATTTCACGAAAGTGAAAGAACAATTAAAAACAGTAGACACCATCGTCTGTGAAGTAAGCGTGTACAGTAAAGGAGCAAAACTACCACTCAATCATTATAGAGCTACAGTTACGCTTTCGCGAAAGCGTACTGAAAAACCAACATTCAAAACACCAAAACTAGTTGAGAATAAAATAGACGGAGCTACTTTTTATAAAGATGGTTCGTTATTCCACGGTGCATTTTACCAAGGCATAGAGGAGGTTATTGCGATGGATGAATCGCAGGTATTATTAAAATGTAAAGCTCCAGCGGTTTCTTATGAAGATCAAGGTCAGTTCCCTAGTACGAGTTTGAATGCATTCTTCTTAGATATTCAATATCAAGGAATGGTGGTTTGGGTACAAAAATATCATAATGGCGCTAATAGCCTGCCATTACAGACTTTGAAAGGGATGGTGTATGGAGAAATTCAAGCTAATAAAAGTTACTACGTACACATAAAAATTCAAGAAAACACGGAGACGAAAATGATTGCAGACTGTACCGTTTATGACGATAACGAAGATGTTATTTTGTTTACGGAAGGTGCCGGATTAACTGTTTCAAGAGAATTAGTTTGGTAATGGCAAACTGTAGAGGCGCATTGCATTGCGCCTCCACAAAAGCCACATCTAACAAGAAATAATGAAAGAAAAAATAGCAATTATTGGTATGTCATCCCTTTTTCCAGGGTCTAAAACACTTCAAGAGTTTTGGAATAACCTTATGGATAAAAAGGACTTAACCGGTATGGCAACAAAAGATGATTTTGGCGCAGACCCAGAATTATTTTATAAAAAAGATAAAGGAACTATAGATAGTTGTTATTCCCTACGTGGTGGATATATACGTGATTATAGTTTTAATAGCGCAGATTTTGGTACTGAGAATTTAGACAACTTAGACCAAATGTACCAATGGGGATTACAGGTAACTAAAGATGCCTTGCAGCACGGAGGGTATTGGAAAAATGAGGAAGCCTTAGATCGTTGCGGCGTTATTTTTGGGAACTTATCATTTCCCACAAAGTCTTCTCACAAGATTCTTGCGCCTGTCTATACAAAAACACTTGAAAAAGGAATTAAAACCTTGTTGAAAGTCGATGATTTTGAAATGCCAGCAACTGAATTTCAGATTCCAGAAAACAATCCTATTGAAGGTGATGTTTCAGAATTAGTGAAGAATACCCTTGGTTTAAAAGGAACCAATTTTGATCTCGATGCTGCGTGTGCTTCTTCATTATATGCCATAAAAATGGCGTGTGATGAGCTATTAACTGGCAAATCAGATATGATGCTTGCAGGAGCTGTTTGCTCGTCTGATCAATTGTTTATCCACATGGGTTTTTCAATTTTTCACGCCTATGCGGCACACGATAAAAAATACTCGCCGCTAGATAAAGATTCTGCTGGACTCGTATCTTCTGAAGGGGCTGGAATGATTCTATTAAAACGTTTATCTGATGCAGAGCGAGATGGAGATAATATCATAGGTGTTATTTCTGGAATAGGATTATCAAACGATGGCGCAGGTAAATTCTTATTGAGTCCGAACCCAAAAGGTCAAACACTTGCTTATGAAAGAGCGTATAATGGCACCATTAAAAAAGAGGACACTTCTTACATAGAATGCCACGCGACGGGAACGCCGCTGGGTGATGTTACAGAAATCAATTCGCTCGAAACTTTCTTTGGTAACAATCCAGAGAAAGTACGTCTAGGTTCTGTAAAGTCAAATATGGGGCATATGCTTACGGCGGCAGGAATGCCTAGCTTGATGAAAATATTGCTTTCTATGGAGCATAATAGTATTCCTCCAGGAATCAATATGGAAACGGCGATACAATCTGAAAACGGCTGGTTTACACAAGATCAGATCATAGAAGAGCCGCTAGCATGGAAGACAAATTATAAACAAGCGGCAGTAAATTCTTTTGGTTTTGGAGGAACTAATGCACACCTTGTTGTTGAGAGTCATCAAAAAAAGGAAACTAACACACATACGGATGTCTCATTAAAAGAAATGGCCATCACGAGTATGGAAGTTCATTTTGGAGATTGTGATAATCTGGAAACGTTTTATCAATCCATTTTTAATGGGAAACAGCACTTCTCTGTAATGCCATCTACGAGATGGAAGGGCTTTGAGAAAAATGACGAACTGCTCGCTACGTTTGGTCTAAATACTCAAAATCCTATTAAAGGAAACTTTATAGAGGACTTTGATATGGATTTGATGCGCTATAAAATCCAGCCTAATGAGATTAGCACTATGGAGCCACAACAGGCACTTATTCTCAAAGTTGCAGATCAAGCGATTCAAAAATCTAATCTAAAAAGAGGAGAAAACGTAGCGGTGCTAATTGCTATGAATCCTGAACTTGCGATACATCATTATCTAGCGCGTTGGGACAGTCAGTGGCAATTAGACAAGGCATTGGACAGTGCTGATATTGCACTAGAGGAAACACAAAAAAAAACATTACTTGCCGAGTGTCGCAATATATTATACCAGATAGGCAATGTACAAACGCCTAGTCAGCACACTAGTTTTGTGGGTAATATTATGTCGAGTCGTATTTCTGCTTTATGGGATTTTAATGGGCCTTCATTTACGATTACAAACGGTGATAACGGTACCACAAGAGCTCTGGAAGTTGCACAAAATATGCTTTCTCTAGGCGAAGTAGATGCTGTGGTTGTGGGAGCCGTCGAGTTTTCTGCAAGTATGGAAGCGGTATTGTTGCGTAATCTAGTGACTAGCATAAATCAAAATAAACAACCAAGTTTATCTTTTAATGTAGATGATTATGGCTGGTTAATAGGAGAAGGAGCCTCTGCGATTGTATTGAAAGCAAGTGACCGCATTGATGAGAACGATACAGTCTTTGCAAAAATTGAAGCTATAGGAGATATCGCCACAACTGAGAATATCGCCTTACAAGAGCTTGTAGCTTCTGGATTTGATCACGAAAACCAATTAGAACAAGAACGGCTATTAGCTATTAATCCTGTCAGTAAAATTGCCTTAGGATCTGTAAAAACAAACATTGGTCATACGTTTGCAACGGCTGGACTCGCTTCTATTGTAAAAACAGCCTTATGTGTATATCATCAATTTATTCCAGGAATTCCAAATTGGCAATCGGCGAAAAATGATGCTTTCAAAAACAGTAATTACTACTTCCCTAGCCTATCACGACCTTGGGTTAATGAAACAGAACAACCCAGACAAGCGCTAGTTAATTTGAGTCAACATTCTCGTGTAAAATTATCAGAATTTACACAACCTAAACCTCTCAATATTGACAATTTCTTAAAGAAGCATTTATTTATTTTAAAAGGAAATTCGCCAGCAGAACTTAAGGAACAGTTACAGCAACTTAATGAAGATATATTTACTAATGACTTAGCTTTTGTTGCACAAGCCTGTTTTGATAAAGCTGCGACCACAAAAGCAACCTATAGTATTGTTCTTATTGCGTCAACCACAAAAACGATAGCGCAAGACATCGTTTTTATTGATAAAAAACTCGAGCAGTCCTTTGCAGATAATACAGATATAAAATTACCTAGCGGTTCTTTCTTTAGCCCAAATCCGAGTGGTACAAAAGGCGATTTGGCATTTGTATATCCAGGTTCGGCAACTACTTATGAGGGCTTGGGGCAAGATTTATTTCAGTTTTTTCCTAATCTGTTAAGTGATTTTGAAAATCGTATCCCCAACTTGAAAGACTTCTTTGGCTTGGACTATTTATTCCCAAAAAAGCAAGACAGCGCTACGCCTTCTCCCAATATTCAAGGAGACGCTATCTCTATGATGTCTGCAGGAGTATTGTACTCTACCTTATACACGCACATATTGACCTCTTATTTTGGTGTACAACCCAAAGCTGCGATGGGTTATTCTATGGGAGAATGTAGCTCCATGTGGTATTCCTTTGGTATTTGGAATCCAGGTGAGGGAACAAAAGTTTTCCGCAACTCCCCTATTTTTAAAAACAAGTTTTCTGGTAATCTAGAACTCCTAGCCGAAGAATGGAACATCAGCTCAGAAGAAGCAAAAGCAAGATGGCAGAGTTGGATTTTACTAGAAACTAAAGAAAAAGTAGTAACACAAATCTCAGCTTTTGATAAAGTGTCAATCACTTTTGTAAACTCCGAAAAAGAATTAATCGTTTCTGGTGATAAAAGCCAATGTGAAGCATTGATTGCTGTGCTTAATTGTCCGTCAGTATTAGTGCCTTTTCAAAATATTATCCACAATGAGTTCTGTAAAAAAGAGTATGACGGATTGATTGAAATGCATAATTTCCCATTAGAAAATAAGCCAGAAATTGATTTTTACTCTAGCTTAACAGGAGAGAAAATCCCTAAGGATTCGCTCACAATTGCAGAGAATTCAACAAAAGTGTGCTATAAAACCGTTGATTTTCCCGCTTTCGCGAAAAGAATGTCTAGCAACGGATTTAGCACGTTTGTAGAACTTGGTCCTAATAGTACCTGTACTGGCTGGATAAAAGATACACTAGATCAAAACAATCACGCCGCTTGTGCGATTGATAAAAAAGGCACAAGTTCTATACAATCATTATACGAGTGTCTAGCACAATTAATTTCAAACGGGATCGACATTGATTTGAGCTTGCTATATCCTAATGCTAATCAAGAACCCGTCAAAAAACGATTCACTAAAAAAGTAACAACAGGTGGTAACCCTGTATATGACGTGTTATTATCTGAGGAGATGAAGCAACAGTTTGCCACAATCAAACGAAAAGAAAAAACAGCTTCTCTAGAAAAAACTGAAGATGCAAGTATATGCTTTCGCGAAAGCGTAAAACCAACCACCACACATAGAGTAGAAAAAATAGCTAGTATGATAGATACAGAACAGCCAAAAACTGCGACTAAAATCGGAGAGAATGGTTTGAAATTACAAGATTACAATGATCCAAATCATCTAAAAGATAAGAACATCATTTTCACCAAAGAAGATCTCATTGAATTTTCTGAAGGAAAAATAGGTAATGTTTTTGGAGCAGAATACAATGTGATTGATCAGTATAAAAGGCGAGTAATGTTACCTATGGACCCATATTTATTGGTGAGTAGAGTAACAGGTCTTGATGCAAAACTAGGAGAATACAAGCCTTCTACAATGCAAACCGAATATGATATCCCATACAATTCTGGCTATGCAACCGACACCCAAATTCCTTGGGCAGTCTCTGTAGAGTCTGGGCAGTGTGATTTGATGTTGATTTCTTATCTGGGAATTGATCTTGAAAATAAAGGAGAGTATGTGTACCGCCTTCTAGATTGTACGCTTACTTTTCTAGATGATTTGCCTTTTGAAGGGCAAACATTACGCTATGATATATCTATCAATTCATTTGTAAGAAATGGTGGAAACTTGCTGTTTTTCTTTAGCTACGAGTGTTTTGTAGAAGATCGTATGGTCTTAAAAATGACCAATGGTGTTGCTGGTTTCTTTACTGATGAAGAATTGAGTAAAGGAAACGGAGTGGTATACACAGACAGCGAAAAGAAAGCACTGGCAGGTGTAGAAAAGAAAAAATTCATTCCTTTTTTGACCACCAAGAAAACTGCTTTTGACATAGAAGATTTAAGACATCTCATCAATGGAGATGCGCATAAATGTTTTGATGATATTTCATATTTCCCAAATGGTAGAAATGAATCTATACGTCTAGCTCCAGAAAAAATGTTGATGCTAGATCGCATTACCAAAGCAGATGTACACGGAGGAGCTTATGGTTTAGGAGAAATTATAGCAGAAAAAGACCTGAGTCCAGACGATTGGTATTTTCCTTGTCATTTTAGAGATGACCAAGTGCTAGCGGGTTCTTTACAAGCAGAAGGCGGCGGTAACTTATTGCGTTTCTTTATGATGATGCTTGGGTTACAACGTCTTAAAAAAGATGCTCGTTTCCAGCCTATTTATGACCTTCCGCAAAAAGTAAGATGTAGAAAAGAGGTGACGCCTACTGATAAAAAATTAGTATATCGTCTAGTGATTAAGGAAATTGACTTATTGCCTGATCCTTATGTAATAGGTGATTTAGAGATTATTGTAGATGGTGTGATTACCGTTCATTTTGAAAATCTAGGACTACAACTAAGAGAAAAAGACAATCCAAAATACTTAGAGCAACCTAAAAAAATAACCGAGAATGTACTTTTAAACGAGAACGATATTGAAACATTTGCTTTAGGTAGACTTGCAGATTGCTTTGGTCCAGAATATGCGGTGTATGATAATAGAGCGTTGTCGCGTCAACCTAATACCGACTTACAAGTGGTAAGCCGTGTGATTAAGATTGATGGAAAACGTTTTGATTTTTCAAAGCCAACAAATATCTGGACAGAATATGATGTGCCTCAAGATGCTTGGTATTACAAGCAAAATGCCTCTATGACAATGCCGTATGCAGTATTGATGGAAATCGCTCTACAACCTTGTGGATTACTAGGTGCATATTTAGGAAGTACGCTACAGTTTCCAGACAAGGATTTATACTTTAGAAATCTAGATGGTGACGGAGAAATGTTTGACTTGCCTACCGGCACAGATTTTAGAGGAAAAGTAATCGCAAACAAATCGACTTTAACGTCTTCTACCTCATTAGGAGGTTTTGTGATTCAGAAATACCTTTTTGAAGTATCGGTAGATGGACACGTATTTTATAAAGGATTTTCTTCTTTTGGATTCTTCCCTAAAGAGGCCTTAGCGCAGCAAGTCGGTCTCGATAAAGGAGAGGATGTCGCAGCTTGGTATGTGCAAAACAACTTGACCACCAAAAATTACTTCCAAATCAAGCTTGATTCTCTTTATGCAAAAATGAAGCTGTATAAAGAAAATGATAAAACAAATACCTTCCGCTTGGCCGAAAATCAACTAGATCTATTAGACAGTGGTTTAGTGGTTAAAAACGGAGGAGAGTTTGGTAAAGGATATATCCATTGTTCTAAAGCAATACATACTTACGACTGGTTCTTTACCTGTCATTTTTATTCTGACCCAGTAATGCCAGGATCTTTAGGCGTAGAGGCGATTTCACAAGCGATGCAATTATTTGCGTTACAACAAGATTTAGGTAAGGATTTTAAAAAGCCGCGTTTTGTACAAGTAGAGAACAACAAAACGGAATGGAAATACCGTGGTCAAATTAAAGTTAATGTAGAAAATATGCATCTAGAAGTGCATTTTAAAACCATCGAAAAACGAGGAGATACACTGGTATTAATTGCAAATGCCTATCTCTGGAATGAAGGTACAAGAATTTATCAGTTGACAGATTTGGCACTAGGAATTCAAGAGGGTTAGGTTAGATAAACATCTCCTCCCAGCTTCCTCTTCAAAGAGGAGGAGCTAAAAAAATATAGAATTGATTTTTTGTTTTCCCCTCTCTGAAGGGAGTAAAAAGACGTAGGGCCGATTTTTGTTGCCCCAGACCTGAAGGGAGCAAAAATCAATGTAAATGAATAAGTCACCCTTTAGGGCTCGGGAATGCTTATTCGATGATTTTTTGTTTCCCCAGCCCTGAAGGGAGCAAAATCAATGTAAATGAATAAGCCACCCTTTAGGGGTTGGGAATGCTTATTCGAAATCTAGTAGTTTGAGTACGCTTTCGCGAAAGCGTAAAAAATTAGAATATTGAACCAATTTTTGTTTCCCAGCCATGAAGGAAGCAAAAATTAAAGATGATGAATAAGTCACCCTTTAGGGTTGGGGAAAGCTTATTCGATGATTTTTATTTTCCCCTGCCCTAAAGAGAGCGAAAATCAAAGATAAAGAATAAGCCACCCTTTAGGGTTGGGGAAGGCTTATTCGATGATTAATTTATAAAACAATACAGCGCATCAAAAATCTAAGATTTTACATAAGTGCTGAAATAAAAAATAAGAAATGATTGACTTAAAATGGATAGGATCTCCGAGAGAGATTTCATTTGACATCCAAGGAATGTCTGAAAAATTGAAAAACACTGCCACTCCTTGTTATATTGTTGAGGATTTATCAGGTCGCACTGGCGTTACAAATACTGGCACTATCCAGTCTAAAGGAAAGGGGTTGTTTTTAAAAGCCATCGTACCCGCATTTACTGCTGCCGATTTTGGGGACACTTCGTTTAAAGAAGATTACCAGTTAAAATACGCTTATAAAGGAGGCGCTATGGCAAACGGTATTGCCTCTACAGATATGGTAATCGCTTTAGGAAAGAACGAGATGATAGGTTCTTTTGGTGCTGCTGGGATGATTCCTGCTCGTGTTAAGGAAGCCATTGCAACCATCCAGAACGCCTTACCTACACAAGCTTATGCGTGTAACCTTATACACAGTCCTATTGAAAAGGCACTAGAAGAAGGCGCTGTAAATTTATATATAGAACACGGTGTAAAGGTGGTAGAAGCTTCGGCTTATATGAACTTATCTGAGCAAATTGTAAAGTATAGAGCGGTAGGGTTGAGTCTTGACGCTCAAGGCGAAATAGTGATTGGCAATAAAGTAATAGGTAAGGTTTCTAGAAAAGAAGTCGCACAACGTTTTATGTCTCCAGCTCCGCTTCAATTTTTAGAAAAGTTATTGGCTGCTGGAAGTATAACGCAAGAACAATATGACCTTGCTCAGAAAGTACCCATGGCAGATGATATTACGGTAGAAGCAGACTCTGGTGGGCATACAGATAATCGTCCTCTGGTAGTGTTGTTTCCTATCATCTTACAACTGCGAGATGAAATTCAGGCAACCTACAATTACAAAAAGCAAATTAGAGTGGGCGCCGCAGGAGGAATAGGGACTCCAGCCTCTGCCCTAGCTGCTTTTTCTATGGGAGCTGCTTATGTAGTAACTGGATCCATTAATCAGGCCTGTGTAGAGTCTGGAACTTCTGATGTTGTAAAGGAATTACTTTCTAAAGTTGCCTCTACAGATGTCACGATGGCACCAGCGTCAGATATGTTTGAACTTGGTGTAGAATTACAAGTGTTGAAACGTGGAACCTTGTTTGGTGCGAGAGCAAAAAAACTTTATGAGGTCTACACGCGCTATGACGGGATTGATGATATCCCAGCAGAAGAAAGACTTAAACTGGAGACTAAAACTTTTAAAATGTCACTAGAACAAGTTTGGGATGGTTGTGTGAGCTTCTTTGAAGAAAGAGATCCAGAACAAATAGAAAAAGCGCAAGGAAATCCAAAGCGCAAAATGGCCTTAATTTTTAGATGGTATTTAGGACTGTCTTCCAACTGGGCAAATGCAGGTACTCCAGACAGAGTAATGGATTATCAAATATGGTGTGGCCCAGCAATGGGAGCATTTAATGAGTGGACAAAAAATTCTTATTTAAGCGAAGCTAAAAATAGAAAAGTTGCAGATGTTGCTACTCATTTATTAGAAGGTGCAGCTTATCTACATAGAATCAACACGATTAAAAATCAAGGGGTAGATTTACCACTTGAGTTAATGCAGTTAGCTATTTAAGAAGCCAACGTAACTACAATAAAAAGGGTCAACTTAACAGCTGTTATGTTGACCCTTTTTGTTTTATAGCCCTTGATATTATTTATTAAAAACAGTGTTTTTTACAGCTTCAAAATAACTATCACTTACAGGTATCTCTGTATTAGAAAGCATTAAAGACCTACCTTTAAGACTAGTGACTTTATTTTTATTTACAATATAAGATCTATGCACTCTTATAAATTGAGAAGGCAATTCATTTAATAATTTACTCAATGATTGGTTTGCCATAATCTTCTTACCATCTTCAAAGTGATAATTTACATACTCACTATCGCTTTCTATGTATAGCATATCTTGAAAAAGGACTCTATGCAAGTCATAACCAGATTTTATTACTAGCGAAGTCTCTGCTTCTTTACTTACCACAGGAAACTTATTGATTGCTGCTAGAAAACGTTTAAAAGTGATAGGTTTAGCTAGATAGTCTAGGGCATTAAGCTCAAATCCTTTGAGAGCATATTCTGAGTATGCAGTAGTAAATATTACTTTTATATTGTCGTTTATGATAAGTTCGGCAAAATCGGTTCCTTTAAGTTCTGGCATCTGTATATCCATAAAGACAAGGTCTACCTCGTTTTCCTTGATATATGATAATGCATGTAATGGATTTTCAAAAGAAGCCAGTAATTCCACATGGGCAACCTTAGCGACGTAAGTCGTGAGTAGTGTTCTTGCTAGTTCCTCATCGTCTACGATGATACATCTCAATTTCTTCATTGTACTGTTACTTTAAGGTGTACACTATAATTTGGAGTTGTCTCAATATGTAGGGAGTGCTTCCCAGGGTAATAGATGTTTAATCGTTTTTCTACATTTTGCAATCCTATTCCCCCTACTCCATCGATATGCTGTGGCGTTTCTGGAATACTATTTTCTACTATGAATTCAATCTGGTTATCACTTGTAGTAAGAGCAATATTAATGAAGCGCTCCTCTCCTTTTTCTATACCACTGTGTTTAAAAGCATTCTCGATGTAAGGTATAAATAACATAGGAGCTACAGGCATTCCCGCATTAGTCACATTATTTTCAAACGAAATATTAAAAGGCTTGCTGCTTTTCAACTTAAAAAGAGCAATGTAATTTTCAATATACTCCACCTCTTTCTGTAAAGTTACCTTCGGTCGCTCACAATCATAAATGACATATCGCAACATTTCAGAAAGCGTACTTATACTTTCTTGGGTTTTATCTGAGTTTGTTACAGAAAGTGCATAAATATTATTAAGCGCATTAAATAGAAAATGTGGGTTGATCTGCATCTTAAGCATTTTAAGCTCATTTTCTAATAATTCCGCTTTCGCAAAAGCGATCATCTTTTCCTTTTCTTGTACGTAAATAAAAGTCTCAATAAGAATATTAAATATAAATGCCAGGGCGATTGCTAGAAAATGTAACAGTACTGGCGAAGGCCTTCTTGGATCCATAGGCCTTATATCTTCAGGGTTTATAGGATTAATAAAAAGAGAAGATAAGTAGGCAAAAATTAATAATAAAGGAACGGAGATTGCCAAAAAATAGAGGTATTTCTTAGTAAAAAGAAAACGTGGTATTAGATAATAAGTAGCAAAGATTATCGCACCTATTTGAAATAGAAATGTAGGTACTGTATCAAGAATAAACTGACTAGTATTTCTTTGATTAAGACTCATAAGGTACCAAACGACGGCCCAAAATATAATCTGTATTAGAATGTAAGACGCTCTTTTCATACCGCAAATTAAAGCTATTCTTAAGTAACAGTTCTCAATATGAGCCATTTTTGAATGCTTAGAATCTGCACTCAACTATCAATTACGGTCATTCACTTAAAACTTACGGTGGTTCGCTGAATGATAGCAAATCAAAATCTCTTTAAGATGTACATTTACCTCAACAAAAGACTGAATTTAAGAATTTTACGTAATGATTTTTCTAAGATTCAGATTTAATGATAACAGCTAAAACTCCATTTGTGATGAAAAAGAATCTAATGAACAAAATCGTCCCGCTATCCGTAATCTTAGCAACTACTGCTATTACTATTCTCGCATGTAGTAGTGATGAGGGAGATGTGACTACAGCATCAAATAATGATGATGAAGTTGCACTTACAGAGCTGCACCAGGCTTATACTGCATTTGACACAGAAGCAACTACCATTTATATTGATGGATCTAACGTAGTGATTGAGACTACTGGTTTACCTAACCATGAGACCGTATACTGGGGAGAAGGCAATTCCTTGTATAGAGAAGAGCCAGACGTTGCCGTGACGCCTTCTATTATGAGTAGTAATAATAATGCAACAACTATTACTGTAGATGGTACGCCTAACCTAACTGGTAGCACTGTTATGACGCAATTAAATACTATTGGTATTGCAGTGAGTGGTGCATCAATATTTAATGATCAAGAAGGAAACGGTGCGCTAGATCAAGCTGCAGCAAGTTTAGACTGGACAGGAGCTCACATAGGGCCTGGTGTATATCACTATCACCTAGAACCAAAAGCATTTACAAATGATGATGATAACCTTGTAGGTGTATTGCTAGACGGTGTTTTTCTTTATGGTAGAAAATGTGATGCTACAGGAACGTATCCTACAGATCTAGATGCATCTGGAGGTCACACTACTACCACACAATTTACACAAGGAGATGAGGAATATCACTACCACATTATTAACGAATTATATTCTAACACTGGCTCATATATCGCTTTTGCTGGACCTTACCAAGGATACTAAATCATGTTTATTAGATCATTTATTATTATACTAAGCATCCTATTAATTTCCTGTAATGACTATTCATTACAGGAAATGGATATTGCTATACATGCTGATGAACCTAAAACTATCAGCGACATAGAGGTATTAAAAAAAGAGCTGGTTCTTAATCCGCTAGAAGGTGCTTGGTATTATAATAACGAATTATTTTCTGGATACTCACTAAGGTTTTATCCTAACGATACACTTGCCGAGAAAATAGGATATATCCAAGGTAAACGAGAAGGAATAGCTCAAAAATGGTCAGAAAATGGTACACTTCGTATTGAATCTTACTATAAAAACAATCGGCTAGATAGTATTTATAAAAGCTGGTGGGAAAATGGAGTTCTGGCTTCTCAATCCAATTACAGTAAAGGAGTGAAGGAAGGTGTAGAAAGAGAATGGTATGCTACTGGCGTGCTTGCAAAGCAAAGGAACTTAGACAATGGACAAGAAAGCGGTTTGCAAAAAGCTTGGCTTGAGAACGGAACATTATACGTGAATTATGAAGCTCGTAATGGGCGAATTTTTGGAATGAGAAAAGCTAACTCCTGTTATAAATTAGAAGATGAAGTTATTATCACAAAATAAACTAATGAGCCTCTTGGTACTTCTAGCAATTACCTCTTTCACTAGTTGTAATCAAGAAGTAAAGAAGGAAAACGTCAAAGTAGTAGAAACTAGTAGAACAGAGTATCTACCCTATTATAATGAGAAGTCATTTACACCTAACTGGATTGTACCAGGATCACAAGAGGAAAAAGACTTTCACACAATTCCTGACTTTGCGCTTACTAATCAGTTAGGGGAAACTATCACTCAAAAAACATTTGATAATAAGATTTATGTGACGGACTTCTTTTTTACTGTGTGTCCAGGTATTTGCCCGCAAATGGCAGATAATATGTTCAAGGTGCAAGAAGCGTTTAAAGACGACCCTAACGTAGTATTGCTATCTCACTCCGTGATGCCTACCTCTGATACTGTCGAAGTATTAAAAAAGTATGCCGAAGACAATGGTGTTATAGATAATAAGTGGCATCTCGTTACTGGAGATAAGAAGGATATATACTCACTAGGAAGAGACTTCTATTTTGTAGAAAATGACTTAGGAGAAGAAAAAACAATAGACGACTTCCTTCACACAGAAAATTTTCTCCTCATTGATAGTAATAAGCACATAAGAGGGATATATAATGGTTTAAATAGATCATCCATTGCTCAACTCATTACTGATATAAAGGCATTAAATCTCGAGTGACTTACTAAAACATGCTCTTTGTAAAGAGCAACAAAACATTTATAGAAAGCTGGGTAATGAGAAATCATTACCCAGCTTTTTTTATGCGCTAATTCAACTTATTTATCTAAGAAAACAACGCATCAAACAAATCAAAGAAACCTTTATGAATAGCTATTATAGGCTAGAATAAGCACATTTACACAGTATCAAATTATAAGAAAAAGGCTAGATAATGCCATTCACAGAAAACTAGCGCCCATTCACTTAAAGTGACTCATAACCATTAAACAACCTAGTACATTTGATGTCAAATAAGTGTAACATAAAACTAGAAATATGAAAACTATGAAATTTAAAACGGCGGTAATAACGGCTATATTTTGTGTAGCATTTGCAAGTGTTTCAAAGGCACAGGCACAACGAGGAAACGATAGAAAAAAACCACCTACCTATGCTGAACTATTGGAGCAAATGGATAAGAATGAAGATGGCAAACTTGCAAAATCTGAAATCAAAGGTCCACTAAAAAATGACTTTGATAAAGTAGATACAAACGAAGATGGTTTCATCTCTGAAAAAGAATTTAAAAAAGCACCAAAACCACAACGCAGGGAAAAAAAGTAATATGTAAAAAGTGAATTGTTTTTAATTAGCCAAAAGCTCTGTGAGTAATCACAGAGCTTTTAAATAACAAACATCACTCCCATCTAACTTGGAAAAAACCTCAACCAATAAAATCAAAAAAATATGTCATACTTCTCAAAATTACCACTCATAGGATTATTTATATCCTCAATGATATTAATAGGATGCAACTCTTGCTCAAGCGACGATAATACAATTCAAACAGAGGAAACTACAGATACTGATGGTGTCGTAATAGATGTAGATGCATCACTATTTTATACTAGTGACAATTCTGTTACTATTACCACCGTACCGTGTACTTTATCTAATGGAGTAACTACAGATTGCTACGAACTTGTTGTTACAAGTACACCAGCAGATCACAATATGGGCCCATGGTGTCCAGATAATATTGCAGATGATGCTGAGGCTGGAGGAATCTGGCTAGAAAACGGTCAAGTATATGATGTAGATGGAGCATTTATTGAGAATATGGCTTCCTTTTACAATGACACCACATGGCTTATGTATGACGACAACGGTGATATTTATACCACAGACTCACTAGAAGACTGTGCAAATGCCGCAAACCCAAACGTGGGAGAAGAATATGAGAATTTTTGTGTAGAATGTTTGCCCTCTTACGTGGCAGACCTCACAAGAACGTACCTCATCCCTGTAACACCTCAACGAGTTGCTAGCTCTATTAATTTTGGTGGCGGAGGTCCTATGGGAGGAAACGGCCCATCACAGCGAGGTGTAGCTTTTAACGGAGTAGTTTTTGACGCACCTGCACCTACAGATGCCATACTAGGAGCATATACACTAGCACCATTTGATGATGCTGGTGGGCATATCAATCTCAACGCAGGTTATCACTATCATGCAGCTACAGGAGTTACTACCCAGCTAGCCCAAGAAGATGGACACGCTGCAATGATAGGTTATGCACTTGATGGACATGGACTATATGCACAACTTAATAGTGATGGTAACGAGCCTAGCGACCTAGATGCTTGTAGAGGTCATGAGGATGATGTGAGAGGATATCATTACCATGTAGATGCAGCTGGAGCAAATAACTTTATTAACTGTTTAAACGGAGCTTATGCAAACTAGAAAGAAACTAAAATCATTATTGATTGTTCTATGCGTATTGTGTTTTTCCTTTAAAGCACTTGCACATCAATCAGACGCTTCCACTACAATGTTAGTGCAGCAAGAAGATCAAACATGGGTGCTACAAGTGAGTGCATCTCTCACTGCTTTTCAGCAAGAGATAAACACGCATTTTTCAGACACGCCTTATACTACTCCAGAGGAGTTTAAAGAAATGGTTCTTACTCATATTAAGAACAACCTGCATATACGTTTTGACGAGAATAAAGAAGTATTGCTATTAAACGGCATTGTACAATTAGGGCATGAAACTAAGGTAGTTTTTAAAGTGATTGGAGTGCCTACCACTATACAAAGTGCAGTTATAGAAAACACAGCGTTTGTTGATATTCACAAAAGCCAGAGTGCATTAATCCTACTTAAAGATGGGTTTAATAAGAAACACTTTGTACTTAATGATGATAACAATCACACCTTATCACTGCGAGTAGATGGTAAAAATTTTACTGAAGTAACAGCACATCGCGCTAGCTTATTTCCGCCTATTATGGCATTTGTTTTCATACTCATTGCTGGACTAGTATTTATTGCACTAGTGCGCAGAAAGAATACTATTAACCCTTAAAGAATGATTATGGAATAATTGATTGATTGGTTTGTTTATTTGGTTAGAGCCCCGTACGTTGTATGGGGCTTTTGTCTTTCTATACATAAGATTATTGCATAATCGTGGTACGCTTTCGCGAAAGTGTAACTATTACAAGTATTATTAATTCATATAATCACTTAGGACCTTTCTAATAAATTAGGATGACGCAAAAAATCCTCACAGTCCGATGACAATGAGGATTTATTATACAATCTCTACGTAACCTTAATATTGCTTAATCTAATAGAAGTAACAATAACAACAACGTACATCCTAGATTTACTAAGGAATTTGCGTACAGATTTAATTTATTAATCAATATATACTTCTAGAAATTGAGCATCTTTTGCAAAGAAAAAAGCTTCTTTAGTATTTGCTGGAAGTAAAACGGTCTCACCTTTAAATACAATTTCTGTCTTATTATTTACGGTTACAGAGGCACAACCCTCTACACACATAAGTATTACAAAAGAATCTAGATTTGCATAAGACTTTTCATAGGCTTTATTAACTCGTAACACGTTGGTTGTAAAGTAATCGCAAGCAACCACATTTGACGAAGTATTACCATCTGTATGGCATTCTTTTTTACACTCCTCATAAAATTCTCTTGTTGCGGCAACAGATTGATCAAGATGCAAATCTCTTTTTTGACCTTCTTTATCTTTGCGATCCCAGTCATATACTCTATAAGTGATATCTGAAGTTTGCTGTATCTCTGCTGCGAGTACTCCTGCTCCTATAGCATGAACCTTTCCTGCTGGGATAAAATATGCATCACCTCTTGTTACTTTTTCTTTATTAAATACATCATATACGTTATCTCCTGTTACATCACGTAAGATTTCTGTATTTGCGTTTTTATCTTTAAGGCCTAATATGATCTCTGCTTCTTCTTCGTGATCCATGATGTACCACATTTCGGTTTTACCGTATGAGTTATGATCCCTTTGTGCCATCTCATCATCTGGGTGTACTTGAACAGAAAGATTAGTTTTTGCATCTAAGAACTTTATAAGCAACGGAAACTCATTTCCAAATCGTTCATAATTTGCAGCTCCTACAAACTCGCTTGTGTGGTTTTCTAAAAGAGAAACCAGTGATTCTCCCTCGTATAATCCGTTTGCTACCTGCGATATATTTCCTTCTACTCCAGATATTTCCCAGCTCTCACCAGTCGTATCGCTAGTACATTTCTTGTTAAGTACCGATTGTAGTTTAGATCCGCCCCAGATTTTTTCTTGAAGAATAGGCTCAAATTTTATTGGATAGATGTTCATAATAGTAGATTTGATGTGGATAAATGATGTTTTATGGGGACTAGGAAACAGTAATTGTTATGCTGCTATAGAAAATTCTTGAGACATCGTGTCTAATGCAAATTCTGTAGGGATAACACTGGCTGCTGTATTGCTTTGAAAAGCATAGTTCATCCAGATTTGTGTAAGATTCATTGGGATTTGTAAAGCGTCTTTCATTCCTAACTTAGAATCATCTACATGTACCCATCTCATAAGTGGCTGCTCAAAGATGTTGTTCATTGTGTTATCTTTTCCTAGGTAGCTCTTAAGACGTAAGAAGATCTCAACATCAAATAACCATCTGCTAGTAAAAGCATTGTCATATACTACAGGCACGATGCTTCTTGTAAATACTTTTGCTCCACACTGCGTGTCTCTTATAGGTAATCCTAAGATTAGTAAGATAAACTGCTTCACAAATTTTGAAAACATGTTTCTCATAAAGTTACGTTCTATCGTACCGCTTCCTAAAGCGTTTCTAGAACCGAATACTACGAGCTTTCCCTCAGTCTTCAGAGTTTTAACGAGGTCCTTAAAATCTCTGAAGTCTGTTGAGAGGTCTGCATCCATAAATCCTATCGTAGAGATAGTAGACTTGCTATATAAGAATCTAGCTCCTGCTCTTACCGCTGTTGCTTTACCAGAGTTCTTTTTTACATCTACAATGCTTATTGCATTAGGCGCTTGTTCTTTCATACTATAAAGAACCTCTAGGGTTTTATCTTTACTTCCGTCATTTACAAAACATAAATGATAATCGCTGTTTTCTTTAATGAATGACACAAATGCGTTTGTGTTAAGTCTCTTTTCTTCGTTGTAGCAAGGGATGATTATTCCAGTTTTCATAATGTGTGTTTTTGTGTGTTGTTATTGTTTTACAGTACAAACATACCTCGCTTTTCTCGTTGACAGCCAGTGTTTTCGATGGCTAGTGGCTTACTATAGACGGTTACCACTCGTCGAAGGTTAAACCATTTATCGAAAGAACTATCTTTGATTCAGAATATTAAAAAGGGTATCTTTTCACTCCCAAACAATGCAGTCAAAAACAAACAAATACCTAGTAAGCGCCGTGCTCCTTGGAATGATTTTCCACGGGACAGCTATGTTCTTTACTGTAGAGCGCACATATGACGCGCTTATACATTTGTTTTTTGCAAATCATTATGCAACGAGCTGGTTTGAGCCATGGAGTTATAGTTGGTATACTGGATTTACCGTCATGGGCTATCCGCCACTTGTACATCAAACTATTGGTGCCCTGTCTTATATAGGTGGACTCAAATTTGGGATGTTTACGGTTGCACTTACAGGCGTTGTGCTATTTATTACTGGTGTCTATCGCTTTACCAAAGTCTTAATACCTAATAAAAAGGTTGCAGGATATGCTGCTTTAATGGCTGTTTTTAGCTCGTCTTTCGTAGAGACGCTGCACATTTTTGGGCAACTACCTAGTATTATAGGTATCTCCGTATTAATGCACTGCCTCCCCGAAATCTATCTATGGGTAAAGACAGCACGCAAACGACACCTATTTAAAGCTCTTGCATTACTTTCGGTTACTGTTACTTCACATCACGTAACACCTATATTTGGGATGGTCTTTTTTATATTTCCCTTATTAGGTATGGTGGTTATGGATGCTGCAAGAGAAAAGGTGAATAGTACAAAGGAGGTTACTATTATCGCTTTCGCGAAAGCGGTATGGACTCACTTAAGGCGCATTGTTATATTTGGAGCTTGCTCGCTCGTACTTATCGTAGGTTGCATTTTTCCATATTGGGTAAACACGAAAAATAATCCCATCACACAGGTACCTATTCCGCATGGATCTAGAGATAATTTTCTTGAAGTGCTCTCCTCTGGTTTAGTATTCTTTGTGATTCCTTGGGGACTTTTGATGTTCTTACTGCCTTATTTTTTCTATAGGTATTACAGTAAAAGACTACTCTTTTTTGGGATATCATTTACCTTGTTATTGATTTTAGGAACCGGCGGAACTACTCCGGTACCTCTTGCAATGCTGGGAGAAAACGCTTTTAATATATTAACCTTAGATCGTTTTACATTATGGGCATCTATTATGGCGCTGCCCGTTTTTGGAGAGTTCTGTTATCGCTTTGTAGAAGGTGACTATAAAGACTACTTGCAAGAAAAATGGGGAACACTAGTGCATAGAGCGTCTGGAGCATTCTTATCACTTTTATTCATCTTTATCGCCATATTCACGATAACCTTAGGGAAGTTTAGACCGAGTCAGCCAGATGCTATAAAAATGACTCCTATTGTAAACTTCTTAAATGAAGATGAGCATTATAAATGGAGATATTTACCTCTAGGTTTTGGAGACCAAATGGCATGGCTATCTGCGCAAACTAAGGCTACTACGGTAGATGGTGATTATCACTCTGCTAGAAGATTACCAGAGCTTACCACAAGAGCGGTGGAGCGTCTCGAAAACTCAAAATATAGAGGTATAGAAGGTATAGGATCGCTCCAGCAGTTTCTTACAGTACCAGAAAAATACCACTTGAAGTATGTCTTTTCAAACGATAAGTTTTATGACCCTCTACTCTATTTTGCTGGTTGGCATAGATTGAGCCTACTAGAAAATGGTATCATGGTATGGGAAAAAGCAGGTATCGCTCCTTTGCCAAGTGTTTTACCTAGAGAAGATGCTCCGCTAGTTTTAAAGCTCATGTGGGGAATTATACCATTTACCACAGTGATCATTGCTTTTTTACTTCATTTGGGTTCGCTCTGGACGCGCTCCTTTAAAAGAAAAAAAGAGCTGCCATTATACTTTGCCTTTGCTCCAGTTTACAAGCGTGCACCGTCGCTATTGTATCGGGCATCTGTGGTGTGGACTATTATCTTACTAATTGTGATTGCCTTTGGCGGATATTTATTTTATGTTAAAAACACCACCCAACTTTCGGCTAACAATGTGGTAACGGCATATTATGATGCGGTAGATTTTAAAGAATTTGAGCGTGCCCATTCTTATCTAGATCCAGATAGTGACAAGAAACTATCTCAATTTATGTTAGAGATTTCTGTCTCAGATGGTTTATTAAGTTCATATGCGAAGTTGGATAGTCTATACATAGACATTATCCCAAAAACAGATACCACTGCTTTAGGAATTGTGGATGCTACGTGGATTACACCACTTAAAGAAATTGAAACTCACGACGAGTTACAGCTACTTAAAAAGAGAAGCAAATGGTATATCGTTCCTAAAACTGTAGATCCAGATATACCGCCTGAGCAGCTTCTCATACAGAGTGGAACTAGATTTTATAACCACGGAAAACGGGCTGTAACATCAGAGCAAACTTTTCATGAGGATGTACTCAAGCAACCAGTTGTAGAGGTGCTCTCTGCAAGACTGGTGCAACTAGATACAACCTATGCTATCGTAGGAGAAATTCAAAATGTAGATAATATCCCTGCAGATATTTCTGTGACGGGAGCAATATACAATGAGAATAATGAAGAATTAGCCAGATTTAATGCTAAGGATGTAGTTAAACATAAATTGTTACCTAAGGAGACTACACTTTACCGTATCAATTTTGAAGGTATTGCATGGGCTTCTGCCACAGAAGAAAAACCGGCTACCTATGAACCAGATGCTTTTACAGACGTTGATCTTACAGATATCCCTGTAAATTTTGAAGTACAAGTGAGCGCAAATGTTGCTACCACAGATTTATATCAAGCAGTAGATCTTTCTAAGGTGCAGCAAGAAGAAAATACACTTAATGGTTTCCTCTTCAATACAAGTATAGAAGAAGCGACCATACCACAACTGCTTATAGGCTACTATAACGAAGAAAAAGAATTGCTATGGGTAGAAAGTAGGTATATAGATGAGAGTGTGCGCCAGCAACGTAAAAGACCATTTTCTGAGCTATTATACTCAGATATCTTACCTACAGAAGTAGCCTCTGGATTAAAAACAGCTTCTGTAAACGGACTACCCAACCAGAGTATATCTGATAAGGTGGTGCCACAAAGAAATGCATCTGGAAGTGAGCAATCATTTATACCTATCAAAAATATGCCGTATGCATATATTACAATTACCACTAACAATTATGTAGGTAACCCAAAATGATAAAGCGTAGCACACACATATCATCCTTTGCTATCGTTGCACTATTGCTGCTCACGGTGTTCTGTTCATGTTCAGATAAAGCTGCAGTAAAAACAGTGCAACATACTGCAATAACATTAGAAGATATAGGTGATCAAACAGTTACAGATAAGGGATTGTATATACCAATTAGAACAGGCATCGCGCTCGACGAGCAAACTGTTTATCTAATTCTATCAAGTACCTACGCGACCATCGTTATTAAACCAGAATTACTAGATAATACAGCACAGTTTTACATCCCGCCTAGTTTTACTAAACGAAGCGGTGTCGTGAATTATAGCCTTTATAGTACTGAGAACATCACTCAAGAAGGTCAGTTCACCTTATTACCAGACACAAACCAACTAGGCACTATTGAGACATATCTTGGTCCGCGCAGTATTGTTGCAAATGTGCGCGACTACACCATGCTGGTTAGTATCCCGACAGACACACTAGATAACACCCTTCCAGACAATACTCAGGTAGCACTTAAGTCACAATTTAAATCGGCTATTACAACAACTAAGCATCCTATAAACTCTGGTTTTGTGTGGAAACGCATTTCTTCTCCACTACGCACAGGAAGAGTAAGCACAGGAAGTACGCTAGAAAATATCTCGTCAAAAGAACTCGTAGCAGATGTGTTTCCAGATGTTGCTCAAAATTTTCAGATAGAAGCAAATAGTAATCATAACTATGCAGATGGCAACGAGATCATCAGCTTTCAGAGTACACAAATACGCGATGAGCATGGCAATGTGATGACAGATGGAACGCTCGTTACTTTTTATATGACAGATGCTACAGGTGCCCACTGGCAGAATAAAGCGAGTACGGTTAATGGGTACGCTTTCGCGAAAGCGTTACACCCACAATCTCCTACCACGTGGAATGTAAGAGCAGCCGTGACAGGTATTGCACAAAGCAACTCCATAATACAGCAATTTGAATCCATCATTACCTCTATCCCTACTCCAACAATAACAGAAAGAAACTTGATTGTAGGACCGCTTACAAGCTACTTAGGACAATTAGTGCAAAACGGAATTGACGTATCTGTCACCATAGGAAAAGAAACCCGCAACGGACAAACGAAAAATGGTGAGGCTACCTTTTATCTAAAAGAAGAAGATTATCCTACTGGAACGTATGACGTTGTAGTACGTTGTTTAGGACTAGAAAGCAACGCCCAAATATTAATAGATTGAAAAGTAATAAGACGCTATATCGTATTTTAATTTTGGCTGGATTTATTCTCATAAATGCAGGTGTGCTCTATGGCATCAGTCAGGTGATTGCTTTTTTAAACACGGGTGCAGATAGAAGTAAAATGCTCCATCTGGATGAAACAAAAGACCGTCATTATGTGCCAGAAGTTACTTGGGAATCTATTGAAAACCCTGGACGACCTATGGAAGAAGCAAATCTAGCGAGTATAGAAGAAGACTATCTAGATGCTTGGTATGTAAAAAATAGGGCTTTTTACACCGGAGAAGATGCAGGGATTTTTGACCATTATACAGAACGCGCTCGAGGGAAAGTTCTTGACTTACTAGCTCTTAATAATGAAACAAAAACCTATATAGAAAGCACAACGCTTACACATCACCTCTCTGTAGAATTTTATAGTGCAGATGGTACTCTAGTAGTGCTCACAGATCGCAATGTGACTGGTGTAGAGCGTGTTTTTAAAAATGAACAATTTCTCGTACAACGAGCTTTTAATAATGACTATAAAATTATATTGCTGCTAGAAGATGGCTTCTGGAGGGTACGTCATTTTGAAAAAGTAGCCTCACATCCTGTCGAAATTAAAAATGAAACTATCCCTCTAGATCTTGCTATGCTGGAAGGTATGAATTATTACCCACAAGGAAGTCCTTGGGACACCTTTGGCCCTACATTTAGTAAGGACACACTCGCTACAGATTTTAAAATTATTAATGATCTTAAACTTAATTCCATAAGAGTCTTTGTAGGTTTTGAAGATTTTGGAAAAGCACGTGTTCCTAAAGAAAAGCTTGAGAAACTCACCTCACTTCTAGACGAAGCAGAAAAAGCAAAACTTAAGGTTGTAGTCACACTTTTTGACTTTTATGGAGATTATCGCATACAAGACTGGACTATTACAAATGCTCATCTGTATAGTATCGTGACGCATATAAAAGACCATCCTGCATTATTAGGTTGGGATATTAAAAATGAACCTAACCTCGATTTTGAAAGTCGTGGGGAGCGGGAAGTATTATCGTGGCTGAGTCAAACGATAGATTATCTCAAGACTATAGATAATACGCATCCAGTAACTATAGGGTGGTCTTCACCAGAGGCTGCGCTACATCTTGAAAAGCAAGTAGATATTGTCTCTTATCATTATTACAAAGACCTTGAGGATCTTGCAGCAGCTCACAAAGTACTTACAGATGCCACTACTAAGCCTGTGGTTCTGCAAGAATTTGGTCTTGCAGCTTATCACGGATTATGGAATCCTCTAGGACCTAATGAGGACGATCAAGCCGCATATTTTAAGGAGTTTTATATAACCCAGAAAAGAGATAGCTTACACTATCTCTCTTGGACACTTTACGACTTTAGGGACATACCGACTGAAGTGGCTGGTAGATTACCGTGGCGAAAGAACAAACAGGCTTTTTTTGGAATTGTGAATACACTTGGGGTGAAAGACGATGCCTATTTGATTATTAAGAACCGGTAATTATGCTACCTTCAATATTACTTCGTTATTAGTAGTACTTCTTCCAGCAAAAACATCTAGATACATCTGAGCGATACGGCTCATAGGTAATGCTGTTGCTGCTTTGTAGTTAGCTTTTGCTATTTCTGTTCTGTACGTTTCATTCATTACTAGGTTTTCTATACCAGATGCAAGACTGTGCATACTTTCTGGATTAAAGAACTCACCTCTATATCCTTCTTCTTTTACTAAGATGCTCAAATCTCCTAGATCTGGCATTACTACTGCTTTACCATAGCTTCCTGCTTGGTGCAATACTCCAGAACTTCCAGTAGTAGATGTGTATGGAAAAACTACCATCGCACTCTCTGAGAATATCACTGGTACATCTTCTTCTTCTACATAACCTGTAAAAGTAAGATTAGGAACATGCTTATATCTCTCTTGTACTTCGGCTAGATATCCTGGTGTGTTAGGGCTATCTGTTCCCGCAATTACGATTTCAAGATCACGTCCTGTGTTTTCTCTTACCTTTTGTACAGCTTCTATAAGTATTTCTACTTTTTTATAAGTTCCAAATTTTCCAAAAGTCATTATCTTAAGAGGACCCGGAGCAGCTTGGTAAGAAGGTTCTAATGGAATTTCAAAAGTTCCATGAGGGATGAGTACGCAATTTTTTGCGTTATATTTTTCTTCTAGGATAGTTACATACTTACTGATGGTAAGTGCTACAGTATCTGCTTTAAGAACTACACGAGTAAGCATCTCTCCAATAAAGTTATAGGCTTTAATTTTAAGTTTATTAGATGTAAATCCTGCGCTATCAAGATCTACAGTTTCCATAATATTGTGAAGTAACACCGTTGTTTTTACTCCCATTAACTTAGAAACCCAAGGAGAAAACAGTCCTAGAGCCGCTGCTACTTTCTTATCTCCAAACTTCATAAACTGTAGGTTATAAAGTACTGCATCTGGCTTTGTAGTTCTTACTGCCTTTGCAATAGATAGTACATTAGATAAGCTGTTAAATTTCCAGCACTGCTTTACGGTGATTGCACATCCATCTTCTTCAAAAGTGATATCTGCTTGTTCTGGAGTTACATCTGTAAGAAGTACAAGTTCTGTTACTTCTTGGTTTTGACGAAAGTGCTTAACTAAGTGATATGCATATTCGTTTAAAGTTACTTTGCTCGGTGGATAGGCCGTTACGATTGCTAATTTCATGATATATAGATTTGATGTTGTTGTAGTAGTATTCTTTTTTTATGCTGCTGCCTGGTAATAGTTGGCTTCACTATTTAGCTGTGCATATAATTCTTTTACTGCTGGCTCTGGATAGCTAAAAAACTTAAGTGATTTTTCTTCTGAAATTTCAGCTTGTAAGTTTTCTAAAACACTTACTAGCTTCTTAGTTCCCTTTTTCACTTCACATAGGTTGATGATTACATTATCTTGTATTGTAAGTAATGCTTTGAAGTATCCTTTTACTTCTTGAACGTGTGTGCTAGATACTTTTCCTTTGATACAAGTTACTCCGTAAATGTTGTTGATTTCTAAAGCCATGATATTTATTTTTAAGTAGTTATGTTTTTTTGATAGTACAAATATGCGGCTTTGCTTTCGCGAAAGCGGACCAAAAACGTTTACTCGACCATTAGTGTAGACGAATGGTATTTGACCTTCGATAAACGATTTTTGAAAATAGGCGGTTTATCATGTATATAGCTCAACAGACTATATTACAGCACTTAAGAATGCTATCAAAACTATTTTCTATCAATGTAGAACATATTAAAAGGACGACGCTTGCATGGCAATAGCAGTTTTATAAAGTATTGCTAAAACAAAACCCTCTTATCAAAGCAATAGCTTCTATAAGAGGGCAAACTACAATCTGGGGGTATATTTTACTTTACTTGCATTTTCCAGAAGTAAAGTAGTTGTGCGATAAGTAAACCACCCATCGCTGCAACTTGGGCTAACACAACATCAAATAACGAATCGTGGAATAATATGATTAACACTATTTGTAACACTCCAAAAATGGCCGCAATTACAATAGGCTTATAATGATCTAGGGATAAATAGTAGTAGGCAAAAATATTAGATAGAGCAAAAAAAGATGTGGCAAGAGCATACCAACCAAGTAAGGGAGCAATTGCCATATATTGATCTCCAAAGAGGACCTGAACGGCAAATGATGGGAATAGAAAAGTGAATAATACAATCGCACTTGCAAGGGCTGTGATGTAACCTACATACTTCATAAGTACTGGAACAGAGTTTTTACCCTCTTTACGCATGGTTACTACGGTAGGAAGTAATAACATTACAAACATCCAAGTTACGAAATATACAACGCGACCTATAAGAGCTAGTGAGGCATACAATCCTGCATCATACGATGGGAAAAAATGCTTGACTAGCAATATGTCACTATTATTACAAATGATCTGAGTAAGCTCGTAACATGCTGTGAGTACAAAAAACTGAGTTACGGCCTTACTCTCTTTTGAGGTAAGTGCTGTCTCTATTGCTTTTTTTGAAGTGAGTTTCTTAAAAGGAAACACTCCAGCTATAAAAGAAATTGCTATTGCTGTAGATACTGCTACAGAGGATTCTATATTGAAAAACAGTAAGAATGCAAAAGTAAGAGCAAGTCTACATACCATCTCTAGCTGATACGTGACAGAGAGTTCAATAAAAGATTTGCGTCCTTGAAGGTTTCCACGATTTACACTCATCACAAAATATAGTGGAACTGCTAAACCAAAAATGGTAAACATTATAGGAGATGCCGTTTGAAAAAGCGATTGCAATGATGTTGCAAAAACTACAATCATCGCTCCAAGTATAATTCCAAAAGTCGTCGCCTGCTTATAAGCTTTTTTTACAAAAGCTTCTTGTTTTGATGCGTCAAACTCTGTAGTAAACTTTGCAACTGCGAGTTGGAAAGTCATCGCTACAAAAGATAATACTAGAAGTAATGTAATTAATATAGCAGCATCTGCAAAAGCTCCAGGTCCTAGTACTCTACCTAAGCCTAAGTTATAGAGGTAATTCCCTCCATTTACTACAAAGGCACTGAGCATAAATATTTGCTCTGGTGAAAGTGCTTTTTTGATTTTTTGTTGGATTGCGATCATGATTGATGATTAATAAGTCATTAGTTGGATAACTGGCTTATCAACCTTTCTATGCACTACATTTAATGTAGCTCCTGCTGACATCGTTCTTGCGTTGTGCACTATTCTTAATGTGCTTTTGTTGTTTATTACTGTAAGTCCCATAATAGTTTGTTGTTTGATTCTGGTACAAAGATGCAAGCAATTAAGAGGCTTTCGGTTGAAATTTCGATGAGCACATTTTTACTGTAGACGAGTGGTAGGATTTCTTCTTTAAAGTATGTTTTAGGGTTATATCGCTTTCGCGAAAGGTTAACTTGTTACTATATAAGGAGAGGGTTTATAGATTTTTAGGGTGTGAAATATTTAATTTTCAACTTCTCTGTTTCTTACTCGCACGCAAAAAACATCTCCACCCAGCCTCTGTGCATTCCTCTCGGTCGTTCCTCCCTCGTTGGATGCAAGAAAGAGGAGGAGTAAAAAAATAGAAAGCCCCTCTTGGAACTTGCCTCCGACGAATGACTTTAGGAATGAGAGGAAGGCACATTTGGGGAGATGTAGCAACGATTTTCTTACTCGAACGCAAAACATCTCCACCCAGCCTCCTCTTCGAAGAGGAGGAGTAAAAAAAATGAAGCCCCTCTTTGAACCTGCCTCCGACGACTGAAGTATGAAGGAGAGGAAGGCACATTTGGGGAGATATTAGCAACCTAATATATTTAAAAAAATATCTATTTTATTGATTTACATATATTTACAACAAAAACTAATGCGAAGATTGATTCCATACCGTAGAGACTTAAAAGAGCGAGCTCAGGAACTGAGAAAGAATATGACGCTAGCAGAGTTAACTCTTTGGGATAAAATCAGAAGAAAGGCAACCGGAGCAGAATTTCATAGACAAGTGCCGTTATTAGATTACATCGTCGATTTCTATTGTCATGAAATAGGTCTTGCTATTGAGTTAGATGGAAGCATTCATGAAAACCAAATCATAGAAGACGGACTTCGTCAAGGTCGTCTAGAGGAGAAAGGTGTACACTTCTTAAGATTTACAAATGAGGAAGTGTTTAAAGATATAGATGCCGTTATTATTGCTATTGAAGATAGAATAGAGGAATGTTTGTAATTGACTTAGTTGTTGTTTTTCTCACTCGAACTCAAAACATCTCCTCCCAGCCTCCTCTTCGAAGAGGAGGAGTTAAAAAATAGAAAGCCCCTCTTCGAAGAGGGGTTTGGGGAAAGCCCCTCTTCGAAGAGGGGTTTGGGGAGATGTTCGCAACAGTAAGAATTTATCAAACCTTAGAAGGAGAGGAAGGCACATTTGAGGAGATGTTAGCAACAGTAGGAATAATTCAAATCTTAGATTGAGAGCAAGCCACATTTGAAAAATGTGTGCAACATCTACCTAAAACTCATCACTACCCTATTTTCACCTATCTATTTACAACGCAACATAAAAGCCTAAAAATTAGATGGTTCTTGGCTAAATATTGAATATTTTTATTACCTATAAACTCAAAACTACCCTTTACCAGATCTTAACCTCCACCAGTCGACAATAAGTGTCGATGAGTTGCAATTATCTTCAGATTGAAATCTTGATACATGACCATAACTTGCAACTGTAAAACAAACGTAATGAGAATAGCAACATTAATTATCGTCTTCCTTTTAAGTGCAACAACATACGCTCAAGATATGTCTGCAGGTTTCACTTTATTAGAAACTGGAAAATATGAGGAGGCAAAAGTTTTTTTTGGAGAAGTACTTAATGACTATCCAGATAATAAGACAGCAAGACTCTGTTACGGTCGTGCTTTAGGCCTGAGCGGTGATAGCGCAGAAGCTAGATTATTATTTACAACACTAAAAGCAGATTACCCAACAGATTTTGAAGTTGGCTTAAACTATGCCGAATCTCTTTTATGGGATAGCGATTTTGGCGCTGCAAAGGACTTTTATGAAACCCTCGTTGCCAAAGACAGTACAAGCTTCTCTGCCCTACTCGGTTATGCAAACACGCTTTCTAACCTTAAGGAATATGACGCTGCAATCACTTATGTAAACAAAGCACTTACGGTACAACCTGGTAATGCAAATGCTGCCGTGTCAAAAAAGTTTATGCGTTTGGGTAAAGCAAACCAACTTACGACTGCTTTTCAATATGATGCTGCTATACAATTGCTTAAAAGTGCTCTTGAGGATATGCCTAACGATGAGCAAATCATAAGCGCGCTTGCAAATACGTATATCGCAAAGAAGGATTATGAGAATGCAAACACGATGTATAGCCAACTTTCAGATACCTTAACTTCTCAGGTAGGAAAGTCATTAGTTGCTCACTTACAGAAGGACGACAAACTTGCTTTATCACTAGCGCAGGAGAGTATCGCTTTCGCGAAAGCGGACACTACAAAAATCATTACCGCAAACGAGCGCTATATCCAGGCACTTATCTGGAACGGAAAATACGCCACGGCAAGAACTGCCATTGCCGATCTAAAAGTGACATTCCCAACAAACCAGCGCGTCGCTGCACTCAAAGCTACGCTAGGGATGTACACTGGGACTTTCAAGAAGAGTATCGAGGTGTATAACGGTATCCTCGAGAAGGACAGTGCCTCTTTTGACGGAAACCTAGGGATTGCAAATGCATACCGCGCACAGGGGAATCTAGATGAGGCTTACGCTTTCGCGAAAAATACCTTAACCTTCTACCCTAATCAGAAAGATGCTACTGGGTTAATGAAAACAATAGAAAGTAGCCTTGCTCCAGTGATTGAAACACGAGCTGCCTACACTTCTGATAATGGCGATAACCAAGCTTACTCTGCTGGAATGACGGCAACCCTACCATTTACAAGTAGATTTAAAACAGTGTTCTCATATAACTATAGAACTACTGAAAATATGACTACAAATACGATGGCATATAATACAGATGCATCTATAGGTGCTCACTATAGAGTGATTAATAATACGTGGTTAGAAGGTACGCTAGGGTTTGTAAAAGCAAATGCAAGCGAAAATGAATACACCGATGTAAATGGATCTGTTTTTATAAAATCAAGACCACTACCACTACAATATTTAGAGATAGGATATAGCAGAACGTTACAAGATTTTAACGCAGCGCTACTAGACGAAAAGATATTTATGAATAACTACTCCCTTAATTACAATATGGGAACAAACATTAATTTAGGTTGGTATTCTGGTCTTATGCACACGCAGCAAACGGATGGCAACTCTCGTAACTTACTATTTACTTCTTTATACTACAACTTTACAAAAAACCCAACGCTTAAAGGTGGTATCAATTACCAGTATGTAGGTTTTAAGGATCAAGTACCTACCTTATATTTTAGCCCATCAAAATACCAAGCAGTTGAGTTGTTTCTAGATCTTACAGGACAAGCAGGAAAGTGGAGCTATGCAGCAAACGCTGCTGGAGGTTTACAAGTAGTAGAAGAAGATGAGGCTACCACGCTATTTCGCTTAGAAGCTAGACTACAATATGCAATATCTAACCGTTTTCAAGTGGGTGCTTATGGAAAGTACAGTAACATCGCCTCTGCAACCGCAGCAGGATTTGAATTCATGGAAGTAGGCTTAAAACTGAGATGGCAAGTGCTTGAAAAAGGAATTATAAAGATGTAATCTTTAAGATGCTATTTAACAAAAAAAAACGCCCAGCTGGGCGTTTTTTTTTGTTATAACATACAGATTATACTTCTTCATAGAGTTAGTATACTGTTAGTTTTAAGAAGCATAGAACTGCAATAATCATTGTATATTTAAATCAAACTAACACGACTGCAATCTCGATTGATAAAGAGAGCTGCACTGGCTTTATGTTGTAGGTTGTTAAGTATAATTTGACAGATGAAACTAATGGAACACCGAAGAATTATTAATAAGAATCCTCAAGCATATGAAACGGATTTAGAATCTGAACGATTAGTTAAATCAATAATTAACCATATTAGGAATGATTTTTCAAATGTTAGATTCGACAAACAGAAAAGAGAGATTTTAAGAGAAATAGTAATTCTACTTTTTGAGGCTCAAGAGCACAGACCATTTTTTCACGTGGAAGGAACTGAATTACCTCTTTGTTGGAATAGACCTTCGGACTGGAATATTGATTATATAAAATATGAATGGGGACATTTACTATCACAAAATCAAATGCCTGAAAAAAGTAGTTCGATAGAAAATATTGGTCTTTACTCTGCAAGATGTAATCAGCACATTCAAAGTAGTATGAACATTCAAGAACTTATGGTTTATGGAGGACTTTTAGCTCAAAGAATATCTAATGTTTTAACAAATAGAAGAATATTATTTGCTTCTAAAAAATGGAATAACTTAATAACTAGTCTTTATGATTAATTAATATGGCAAATAAATGGGGAATTCCGATTGAAGTAGAAAACTTAGTGTTATCAAGAGATAAATCTTGTGTTTATTGCGGAGTAACGTTTACGGAAGACGACAAATCCAGAAAAACAAAACAATCTTGGGAACATATAGTTAATGATATAAGAATCAATGGAGTTGATAATATTGCACTTTGTTGTATGTCTTGTAATGCTAGTAAAGGTGCTAAATTACTGGAAATATGGCTTGAAAGTAAATACTGTAATGACAAAGGAATTACGAAAGACAGTGTTGCTCAAGTAGTGAAAGAAGCATTAGATAATCAACCTAAACTACAATGAATATCCCCATAAAACAAACAACTCAATTAAAACACAAGCCTAGCTCAACTCCCCTCAGTAAGCACTTCTAAGCTAATCTTAACCTATAATTTTCGCCATTTGATCTTACTACTTCTCTGAAGGTAATAGCTTATTTGAGAGCTTAGTTATTACTGCGATGAAATTGTTTTATTTCTCATACTTGAGGTATGCTTTCGCGAAAGCGAACTAAGCAATGTAGTATTATCGCTCATAAGTACATTTTACCCCACCCCACAAAAAAAAGCCACCACCGTCCCCGGTGATGGCTAAACATCAATCAAATCAAATCAAAAAACTACTTATCTTTTTATGACAAACTTGCCACTGTGTTGCTGTGAGGCACTATCTATTATTTTATAAGTGTAGATACCTGTTTGTAAATTTGGAGCGTTATAGGCTGCTGTTAGGCCTCCGTTATTTGTTGTTATATCTTGTACATCTACTATGCGTCCTAGCATATCTACTACTGTGATTTGTACTGTTGCACTTGATTGTGGTAAGCGTATTGTGGTCTGCGATATAAATGGATTAGGGTAATTTATTAATGCATCTGCTACCACTATATTTTCTTCGGTTGAGAGTACTTCTGAGTTTGCAAATTGTATATCATTAACATCCATTTCCTTTGTAACCATCGTTCCATCTTGAGAGACCATGGTAAATACTACCGTTACTAGATCATTAAGCAACAACGGTGTTCCCGACGGACTTGTAAAGTTCTCAAATGAGATATCAAAATCTTGATAGTTGTCTGTAAGTACTATTGTTGCTTTATACTGATCTTCCCAGATTTCTATACTTTCCTTTACAAAAGTGATTTCTAAGTTTCCTGTTCCCTTTGCTGTCATTTGTAATGCATTAAACATGCTTACATCTACTGCTTGAAAACGTGCTGTAAGTGCTCTATATGACGCAACATAACTGTTTGTAGTTGCAGTGAGTGACAGGTTGCGTTCTATAGCATAGGTGTCATCCCCGTATATTTCTTCATTTTCTGAAATCTCATAGGATACTACTTCTGTCCCTTCTTGAGATGCATCTACTCCCCATGGCCCGTCAGATAAGAATAAATCATCTGGAGTATTAATCCCGTCGCCTATTCTAAAGCCTATGTCAAATAAGTATCCAGTATCTATGGTTACTTGTGTGATGTAATTTTCGCCAAGTGAGATGCTAGATGTCGTCGTTACAATCTCGCTTGTTTCTGTTGCTCTTATTCCTGCGTCAAAAGTTACACTTTCGGTTGCGTTTGTATTGATGATTTCTAGTTGTAAAGCTCCGTTGTTATAGTTTCCTTTTTTTACAAATACGGTAGGTGGTGTCGAGGTATTATATGAAGTTACTGCCTTCTGTACTTCTAGAAGATTCAAAACTTGTTGTCCTAGTTTGTGTAAATCATCTATCGAGTTTGCCCATATTTGGAAGTTGTAAAATGTTACATCATCTTCATAGCTATCAAGATTCCAGTGGCTTTCTACAGCAAACTCAGTCTCGTTGTTTACCATTTTCGCCGAAAGGCTTAAAACAAATTCTACACTCCCATCTATATTTTTAATGAGGGACTTAATAAATTGTTGATCATTAATTGCTATGGTAGAGACAGAGATAAGCTCTGCTCCTAATAAACGATCACAGATATACTTAGTGTGCTCATACACGCCATTTTCTGTCTTAAGTGCAAGTATAGATGCGGTTGAGAGCTCTCCTTTTATATAATCTACAGCATATACATCTGTTGCATTTGTGATAGCTACAAGATCTGTAGGTGTAGACTCTACTACATAATCTTCATCAATCTCCTCTAGTGGGATAAGATCTGCTAGCGTAAAGGCCTGTGCAGTTCTTACGGCATAGGTTTCTTTCTTATCTACTAGTGGTGCAAGGTCTTTGTTAAACTCATAACTCTCCTTTGCACGATTAAAATTACGTTTTGCAATGGCGTTAGACAGTCTATTGTTACTTTCTAGTCCTCCTTTATTTCCTGTAGATGCTTCTGGGTCAATAGTCGCACACATCCCGTATCCTGAACATGATGGATCTTCACAATCAATAAGTCCGTCACCGTCATCATCAATTCCGTTATCACAAATTTCTTGTAACACTGGTGCTGTAGGGCAACGTGCGCCATCATTACTTGCACTAGATGGCCCAAAGGCAAAAAGATTTGAATCTATTACTCCTATCCCATCAAGGTCTTGAACACTCTGTATCACGTAGATAGTCCCTGTTTGATTTGCAGATACGTAGAAACGTCCTGATGCATCAAAATAAACGGCTCCATAAGTGTAATTAAGCCCTGATAAGATAGGCACAATACCTAAAGGTTGCACCTGTCCATTTTCTGGGTTAATTCTATATAATATGTTTGTTACTTTCTCTACTGCATATAATTGGTTATCTACAGCATTAAAAGCCCAGTCGTGTATATTTAAACTTTGTGTTAATGATGCAGTTGCAGTAAGCTCTGTGTATGTTTCTGAATTTGGGTCGAGGTCTACAGTGTAGTATGTGCTCCCACCAGCTTTAAAATAATATTGTCCTGTAGCGCTTATGTCACCTACATACTTGTTACCAGAAGGTAATGCATCTATAGTGATAGTAGTAGTCTCAAAGTTCTTACCTATTTTGACAATAGATTTTGCAGGGCTTGATAAGTATCCCCAGATGTACCCATCTGCTGGATTATATGCTGCTGCATTAATGTTTCCTGCTGTGATATCCTTTGCTGCTAGAAAAGAGTTTCCAGAAGCAAGGTCAATAGCGTACACGTCATTGTATTGAAATAAATATGCACTATAATCACAATTAAAAGGTACATCTTGTGCGCTGGCTGTAAATAAATACAACAAGCAGCTTAGTGCGATTAATTGTCTTGTAAGAGAGTAGAAATTTGCAATCATAATGCTTCTATTGATGTGATTATAGAAACAAAATTAGGCAGTTTATACCCTGATTTTCAATTTATTCGACCGCACTGATACTTGTATCGTTGAGTGGTAATTTACTGTAGACGAATGGAATTTGTCGTTTTATAGCAAGTTAAGACGCTTCATAAGTTCAGGTCTGTTAGATCGACTTATTGGGATTACATCTCTAGCTATCAGGACACTATTGTCCTCAATATCAACTATTTTCTTAATATTAATAATGTAAGAGCGATGTATTTTTAAGAAAAGACTATCTGGTAGTTTTTCTCCTATTTTTTTAAGTGTAGAATGTACGGTATAATTTTTTCCTTCGGTTTTTATAAGTACGTAGTCACCTTTTGCTTCTACTAGAAAGACTTTATCAAACTCAATTTTTATGAGACGCCTATCTATGTTTACATACATCTCCTTTTCTGAAGCCTCTTCTTGTTTTGCTTCTTGAGGCAACGCAGTTTTTTGTGCAACCGGAGATTTAAAGTTCTCTACTTTTTGCATGGCTTTGAGAAATCTAGGCAGCGTTATAGGCTTTACTAGATAATCTACAATACAATCATACTCAAAAGCTTCTATCGCAAAGTCGCGATCTGATGTTGTAAGTACAATTTTAGGCGGGTTTTTGAGCGAATCTATAAAGTCAAAACCAGTAAAATCTGGCATGTGTATGTCTAAGAATATGAGGTCAATCTCGTTCTTATTTAAAAACTTGATTGCCTGCATTGCATTAGGAAACTCATCAATTACATTGAGTTCATCTACCTGGCTACATAAATGCGATACGATAGTACGTGCCGCAGTTTCATCATCTACAATTATACAGTTCAACATTTAGATATTTTGTGATTTATTATGCAATTTACAGATTATAAATCTTTTATGAAATGGATTACAGCGGTTAGAATGCTATCAAATTCTTCTTTCAAGGTAGACTTTCCTTCCTTAAGTTCATCTTCATAGGCAATGGCCAGTTCGTACCCTTTTTCTAATCCTACGATTCCTAATTTGTGCTTTATCTTATGTACGTTTTCGGCCGCTTTCGCGAAAGCGGAATCATTCATATTACCTTCATACTCGGCGATTTCTTGAGGTAATTCTGTTTGTACAACGCCTATAAGTTTTTTTTCAAAACCTGCGTCTCCACCTGAAAGTTCCTTTATATAATTAAGATTAGGCTGTTCCATATTATGTAGTTTGAGGTAGTGTAAAATAAAATGTGGTCCCTACACCTTCGGTGCTATCTAACCAAATCTTACCATCATAAAAATGGACAATTTTCTTAACGATAGATAAGCCTATTCCCGTGCTTTCAGAATCATTTTCTAGCTTTTGAAAGACTTGAAAAATCTTATGGAAGTATGCCTGATTAATTCCTTTTCCATTATCCTTTATTTCAAACTGGAAAACGTCATCAAGATTTCGTGCAATTACTTCTACAACTCCCTTAGGCTTATCAATACTACTCACAGCATTACCTATCAAGTTTTGAAACAACTGCTGAATTTTAAAACGATCTGCTAGAATAGTGGGCAGCTTATGTACATTAATAGTAATATGTTCTGGTAGATGCATGAGATCTACAGTCTCTTTTACAAGAATATTTAAATCTATTTTTCGCTCTGTACGAACTTCCTTATCAATAGAAGAGTAATTTAAGATTCCTGTAATAAGGGCATCCATTTTTTCTAAATGGGTTACTATAAGCCCTATTTGTGTTTTTCCCTCCTCGCCTATAGCATCTCCATAATCTTCTTTAAGCCAGCTTACTAATGCCTCAATACTGCGCAGTGGTGACTTGAGGTCATGAGATACAATGTGTGCATAATCATTGAGCTCTTGGTTTTGTAATGCAAGCTCTTTTACAAGTAATTCTTGATCCCTATTTACTAGGATAAGTTGCTCTGCCTGCTGGCTTATATATTCGGCTAGATTTGTTTCTCCAATATCTATGTCTCCATCTTCTTCACCAAAAGGTTGTACAGCATTTATTACAGACTGTAAACGTATTAATAAACCTTGCTGGCGTTCTGATTCTTCTCTAAGCTGCTTATTTGCCTCATATAACTCATCTGAGCTTATTTGCATAGCTCGCTGGTTCATCTTGAATTGATCGTCAAGATTATCATACGATGCTGCCACCGCATTAAAAAAGACCTGCATATCCTCACGCTCTTTAAGATCGTCAGGAAGATATTTACGTATTTGTCTTTTTAACAGTGGATTCATTTACTCGCTTATTAAGGTAATTGTCATGGTCTGGTTGTGCAATTTACAACTACGTTCTCCGTAAAAAGGGGCAATCTCTCCGTAAGAGTACATCCCACTTATCACTACATCATCACCTATCACACTCATTACCTCCTCAACTTCTTCTTCTATACGTTGATCTAATACTAATTTACGTCCTATACAACTTATAAGCAATGCTAATTGTGGCGGATTATTCCTTCCCTCCATAGCCCTCAATGCTGCGGTTTCTGATGCCGAAGCGATGCTATCCATATTTGTCATCATAAGTTGTACCTTAGATTGCTCTGGCACATCTCCTGCTAGAATCATCGCGTTTTTCTCTTCATCTATATTTAAAATAGTACGCACAAATGACTGGTCATTTTCTGCACTTTTTACATTGAGCGGATAAATAAGCGCAGAGCCTGGTAAATCTTTTGCTTTATCGCCTAGGTAGGTTTTGTATAAATCTAATGCTGGTTTACCATCTATCTCGTATAAGATATTACCATCAGATTTTGTAATTAGCCTTTCTGGTCCAAAGGGTGTCCACCCACCATAAATAGAAAATGACGCTTCAAAAGTTTCTCCATAAAAACCTATGACTACAATCTCGCCTTCCTTTGGCGCCTCATTATAAGAAGCAAGTGTTTTTTCAAAACGTGCATCATCTCCACACAGTCCGCCAGTAATTAAAACATTAGGCAATGCTCCTTGCATTCCCTTGGTGAGCGCAGATCCATTTACAAAACTTCCTTCAGATAACACAAATACATGCTTAAGGCCTTCTGCAGTTAACTTCTTAATTATCGTAGATCCCGCCTTCTCACTATCATCTCCTACTTCATGTATATTAAATGTTTGAATCTCAAAGGAAGACTTTTCAAATTCTATGGCAGTTATGGTGATATGTTCATCATTTACTGCTCCAGCTACAATCTCACCACTAGAAGATCCAAAAACAAGATGCCCTGAAGGAAATAAGTCTCTTACTTCCTCAAAAACGCTTTCTTTTTCTAGAAGAAAACGATTTCCTAGAATAAGCACCAGCGGATTATTAAGTGTTATTGATTCACTTAAATAGTGCCATGAACCAGACGAGTCGCGTTGTAGTTGTACTGTTCTCATTATATTATTTTTGTAATGTAAAAAAGAAAGTAGTCCCCTCTCCTACGTTGCTCTCTAACCAGATACTTCCTTTATAAAGGTCTACTATTTTCTTAACAATAGAAAGTCCTATACCCGTCGAGTCTTTATGGTTATTAAGTGACTGAAAAATTTTAAATATTTTATCATGGTATTCCTTAGGAATCCCGATTCCATTATCCTTAACCGTAAAGGTATAATGTGTTTTGTTTTCTGTGTATCCTACTTCTATGAGACCTTCTTCTTTATCACAATAACGTATAGCATTACTCATCAAATTCTGAAATAACTGTTGTAACTTGACTTTATCACCATTTACCGTAGGTAAATCTGGATGAATATTTAATGTTATATGTTCTGGACAGTGAAGTAAAGTTTCTATATCTGCTAGTACTTCTTGTAAATTTACTTTTTCTCGAGGTGCATTTTCAGATCCTACACTGGAGTATTCAAGAACATCAGATATAAGCTGCTCCATCTTTTCTAAAGTAGTATCTATCATCTCAAGATGACTCTTTGTTTCTTTAGTGAAGACATCTTCATTATCATCCTTAATCCAATTTACAAGTGCATTTATACTCCTAAGCGGACTTTTAAGATCATGAGAAACTACATGTGCATACTCCTGCAGCTCATCATTACTTTTTTCAAGCTTCTTTAAAAGATTTTCCTTTTGTATCTCTAAACTTTTGAGCTCTGTTATATCGAGGTGTATTCCTATAGAGCCTATGACTTTACCATTAAGATTATAGTTTGGAGCACCACTTATTAGCCAGTGTTTCAATTCACCACTCTTAGTTATAGCCTGCACTTCGTATGAATTTGACGCTCCGCTCAACCTATCATTATTCTCTTGAGTGAGTTGTTTTTGAGACGCTGGAGTAAGTAATATCTCCTTCGCTTTTTTACCTAGGAGTTCCTCTTCGGTATAACCAGATAACAATTCAAAACTGTTATTGATCATCAAGACTTCATCATCAAGATTGACCTCAATAAGTCCCAAGTTCATGTTTGCAATAATGTCACTATATTTTTGACGTTCTGCTTCTATGCTTTCGCGAAACTTTCTTCTCAAGGTAACATCTCTATACGTCCAAAGGTGACCTTTATAAATACCTTCTTCATAAATAGGAATAAAATCTCTCTCCAAGATACGACCATCAACTAATTTAAGCTCATCAGATAGCGCTTGTTCTTTTTTTCGCGTAAGCGTATTTATTCTTGATACAAATTCTTCTGGATCTTTAAAAAGATGTTTGCTATCTTCAGCTGCATGCTCGCAGTTTACACCTATAAGTTGCTCTGGACTTGATGGAATATTAAAAAAATCGCAGAAGCGATTATTTGTGATTACAATATTGCGATGCTCATCTTCAAGTAGAATACCACTTTCTAGGTTTAAAATAAGTGCAGATAATCGATTTTCTGAATCTATAAGGCGCTGCTCGGCTGCCTTGTCTTGCGTAATATCCCTTACAATACCTTGAGCAGCGATAGGTTTTCCTTCATCATTAAAAACAATACTTGCATTAATGTGAACCAATTTAATGGATCCTGAAGACATTATTATTTTTATTTGAAAATCTGTTATTGCTCCTTTTGTGGTGAGAACCTCAAAACCTTCAACAACTTTATCATTTTCATCTGGGTGAACAATGTCCCAAAGGTTGAAGTTATCTTCTAGCGTGTACCCAAGAAGTGTAATGGCTGCGTCATTCATTTTGATAACATTGCCAGATAACTCCATAACTACATAGGCATCTACTATGTTTTCAAATACTCCCTCAAGTTCAGAAGTGCGTTCTTTTACAACATCTTCAAGTTTTGAATTTGAAACTCTTAACTCCTCAGATTTGTGATATAATTCTAATGACTTTTCCTCAAGAATACGCTCGGCTTCTTTTCTAGCGGCCTTTTCACGCGCTAGCGCTCTTTCGTACATCTTAATTTTGGAGTCACTCATATGTTGCTATGCTGAATTTTACTTCGGTTCCGTTTTCTTTTAATTTTTCAACTAAGATAGTAGCTTTTGTATTAAAAAACTCAAAAGTCTTATTCATTAATCCGCGACCGAAGGCATGCATGGCTCTACTTGACTTATAGATCATTACGAGACTTTCTGGAGTCTTCTCTTCTATGGTAAAAGTAGGCAACTCTGCATCTGGATAAATCTTTCTAACTTCCACATGTATGTGGTTTTCTATAGATGAAAGCATCTCTATTGGATCCGTATATTGCTTTAAAAAAGAAGGATAACTTTTCTCTACCACTGAGAAAAAGTGCTCTCCATATACCAGTAATAAATCATCAATTACAAGTCCCGTTTCCTTACTTAAATTAGTAAGTAAGCTCACCATTTCTGTAAAGCTATACGTTCCTACTGCTGTATAAACACCATTAGAAGGTAATTCAGATTCATTAAGAATGGTGTCAACCATTTCTAAACCAAATTTTGTTTCAACAAGATCTAAAAACTCTGTAAATACAATTCCTTTCATTATGCTTTGATTAATTCATTCATACTCCAGTACTCTAACGCCGATTTTATTTTCTCAACGTAGTGATCGTACTTCAAAGGTTTGATAATATAACCTGCTACTCCCGTGTCATAACAAGCTAGTATATCCTTGCGGTTACTTGAGGTTGTGAGCATGACTGTTGGTAAAAATCGTAAAATTTCGTCTTTTTTCAAAATCTTCAAGAACTCTATTCCGTTGATTTTTGGCATATTAAGATCGAGAAACAGCACGTCTGGTAAGACCGAGTGGTCTTTAAGTATTTCAAGTGCTTCCTCACCATTTTTTGCCTCTATGAGCTCATGGTTCATTTCTAGCTTTGCTATAGCTCGCTTGAGTTTCATTACCTCAATGGCATCGTCCTCAACGAGCAGTATTCTTAATTTTCTTGTCCCCAAAGTATTGATCTTTATATTTCCAAAGTTGGTCAATTAAAGTCAATATTCTTCAATAATTAAGTCTAACGAGTCCTTTACTATAGACGGATGACGTTTAAGTGTCGACGAGTGGTAAATTACATGTATAATTTATCATTTTTTAAATGAACTACTATTACCGTCCATAAATAGTATTTTCTCAAAAGCTGATATTCATCATATTCTCTGTTTTTGTCATATAGTAATTTTGAAAAAACTCAAAATCAATGTGTACCCTTATATCAAAGTACAATGTGGCAGGACCACGATATACAAGTTATCCTACTGTGCCTTATTGGGATCAAGATAACTTTTCACTCACCCAGTGGAAGAATACTTTACAAGAAAGCTTTCGCGAAAGCAATACTTCACAAGGAATAAGTCTCTATATACATTTACCTTATTGTGAGAGTATGTGTACTTTTTGTGGATGTAACAAGCGTATTACAAAGAATCATGATGTTGAGATTCCTTATATACAATCTGTACTTAAGGAACTTGCGATGTACGTAACTTTACTAGGAGACAAGCCGGTGATTAAACAACTACACTTAGGTGGAGGAACTCCTACATTTTTCTCACCAGCACATCTAGAACGTCTTATGGACGGGATTTTTGCACTTACAAAAAAGGTTAGCACTTTTGAACTCAGCTTTGAAGGACATCCTAATAATACCACAAAAGAACACCTTGAAGCTCTGTACAATAAAGGATTTACTAGAGTTTGTTATGGAGTTCAAGATTACAATACAACGGTACAGAGAGCAATAAATCGTGTGCAACCTTATGTACACGTGCAAAGCGCTACAGAAAACGCCCGTACAACAGGTTATGAATCTGTAGGGCATGATATCATATATGGACTACCTTTCCAGACGCAAGATGATGTTATAAATACCATTAATAAAACCATCTCTCTTGAGCCAGACCGTATCGCTTTTTATAGCTACGCTCACGTGCCATGGATAAAAGGAAACGGACAGCGAGGATTTAAGGATGGAGATTTACCTAGCGCAGACCAAAAGAGAATGCAATATGAAATAGGTAAAACAATGCTTATAAAAGCAGGGTATGTCGAGATAGGTATGGATCACTTTGCGCTTAAAACAGATGCTTTATTTGGAGCCCAGCAAGCGGGAACTATACATCGTAATTTTATGGGATATAACGCTAGCAAAACACAGGTTATGATAGGCTTAGGAGTATCTGCCATAAGTGATAGCTGGTATAGTTTTGCTCAGAATGTAAAAAATATAGAAGAGTATCAACAACTTATAGAAGATGGGATTCTACCTATTTTTAGAGGTCATATCCTTACTAAAGAAGATCTTATCATCAGACAACATATTCTTAATTTGATGTGTTCTTTTGAGACTTCCTGGGACGATAATCAAGGGAATTTTGCAGAGCTTCCAGATGTGCTTATAAAATTAAAGGAACTTGAAAACGATGGGCTTCTAGAAATACATGCAAGAAAATTAATTGTTACAGAAAAGGGACGTCCTTTTGTAAGAAATATATGCCTTCCGTTTGACATGAGATTACAGCGCAATAAACCAGAGACTCAGCTATTTTCTATGACTGTTTAAAAGTCACCTCAACATATACTAAAAAAGGGAAGCATTACTGCTTCCCTTTTTTTATGCTCTTGAAGATTATAAGACCTCATCAAGTTCACGATTATCTTTGCGAACTAATACGATCTTTCTTGTAAGTTAAAAGCCATTGTAATGATATAAATAGGTCGAGACCTTTAAAAACTAAGCAGTTTAATAAAGTACTTGTATATTCTCTTACTATTTGTAATCCTCTACTTTTCATCAGTATCAGATTTTTTTGAGTCTCCCTTTATCATGTTTAGTACGATAAGTACAAGAGTGATACAAACTAAGGCAAATACTCCTATGAGTAATGCTCCCATTCCCCAGTCTACGAGAAGTATTAAAAAATGTTCCATAATTATAAATGTTTGGTTGTTATTAATGACAAGAATGTTGTGCAGCCACTTTTTCTACACTTACCATCTTTGATGGTGATACGTATGGTATACCAAGACCAAGGCCGCGTACTATAAATAAGACTCCTACGATTACCACAAAAACAGGAATCATTTTAACGATGCGCTGCTTTGCTTTTCCTTTTAAAAAATTACCTAAATAAATAGCAGTGGTCATAAGTGGTATGGTACCTAGTCCAAAAACTGCCATATACAATCCTCCTTCCCAAGCACCACCAGAAGCAAGTGCGCCAAAAATCGCCATATATACAAGTCCGCACGGTAATAAGCCGTTGAGATATCCTATAGTAAAAAACGTACCTGGATCTTTTTTCTTAAGAGCGGTTCCCATGGAGCTCTTTACTTTACCAACTGCCTTATATAATGGTCGTGAGAAGTTGTATTTATTGAAAATTTTAGTGGGTATGAGAATAACTACAATCATAAGTACACCTATGATTATAGATAGTTGCTGCTGGATGCCAAAGAAATTAAAACTTTTACCCACAATCCCAAATACTAAGCCCAAAACACTATAAGTAAGTATACGCCCCGCGTGATAACTCATTAATTGGAAAGCTCTTTTTACAGGACTTTTACGATCTACGGGCAACATAAATGCAATGGGACCACACATTCCCACACAGTGGAAACTGCCCAAAAGACCAAATATGAGTGCAGACCACAGCATTAGTAAACGATTGACTTTTTATACATGTATTCCTCTTCCCCGTCTGTCCACTCTATGATAATGTTCCATCGACCGTCTATCAGCTGATTGTCAGGTATGAGCAAATTAGATCCTGAAATAGCCAAAGGCACTTCAAAATCAAGTTGCTGATTAGACGGTCTGTATAGAAACACTGTTCCTTTATTTGTACTTTCTGAAATAGACGATGGGAAGGTGAGTAACCATCCTTCTGGCGTGCGTTTTCCGCTAATCTCTCCTACGAGATTGCGCGCATTAGTCTCTGCATCTATTTCGGTTTGATATGCCATTTCTTTAGCATAATACTCTTCTGTCACAAGATCATGGCTATAATTATCGTCTGTACTCATGGTGATTACCATGTACAGGATAAAGCCCATAAAACAAGCCATCGCCACTACAATTCCCTTTCCCCAGTTCCATTTCATAACTCTTGTGTTTTAGTGATTTCTTGATTTTTCTTCAGCGCTTCCATCATTAACTTTGCGCTGCATGCTTCGTTAGTTCCTGGCTGTCCTTTTTTACAACCATCACAACATTTTTTATGCTCTGTACTCATCGTTTATTTGTTTTGCTTTCGCGAAAGCGTACTCTTACTTATAACTTCTAGGGCCTAAAAATGCCGTTGTTGTCGTCTCAATCAATTGGTCGCCGCTGTACACTTCTATTTCCAAACGTTCTTTATCGCTTTTAATACCGCTGGCATTGATTTCAATAAATAGTGTTCCCTCTGCTAGTCCCTGTGCATCTACACTGAAACTATTACCCGAAACTACTTCTATCGTTCCTTTGTGAGAGCGTAGTTCAAAATGCACATCTTCTATCTCCTCTACTGTTTTATTAACCAGCTTAAAGGTGTAGACATTACTAATCATGTTATTGTCTTTATGCTCATAAAGTTGGCCTGGTAATCTGAGAATGCGAGCTTCTACATCATTACGTAAAAACAACATCCCTATGAGTACCGCAGTAAGTATACCTAGTACAGCAACATACCCCTTAAGACGAGGTGTGAATTTAAATGGCGCTTTCTTTTCAATATTATCTTCACTAGCATAGCGTATAAGACCTTTAGGGAGATCTACTGCTTCCATCATATGATCACAAGCATCTATACAAGCGGTACAGTTTACACATTCTAACTGTGTACCGTTACGTATGTCTATCCCTGTAGGGCATACATGCACACATGCGAAGCAATCTATACAGTCTCCTTTTCCAGTAGATGGTCTGTCTTCATTTTTCTTAAACTTAGCTCTTCCTTCTTCCTTCTCTCCACGTTTATGATCATAAGCAACGATAATAGATTTGTTATCTAGCAACACTCCTTGCAACCTTCCGTAAGGGCAGGCTATGATGCACACCTGCTCTCTAAACCATACAAATATGAAATAGAAAACTCCAGTAAAAATAAGTAGTGATACAAGTGTGCTTGTGTGCTTCTCAGGTCCATCTGTGATGTACCTAATAAGCTGATCGCTCCCTATTAGATACGCAAGAAATACATTTGCAATAATAAATGAGATGATAAAAAAGATGATCCACTTTAAAACTCTCTTTTTAATTTTCTCCTTGTTCCAAGGCATTTTCTTAAGACGTATCTGCTTACCTCGATCGCCATCTATCCAATACTCAATACGACGGAAAACCATTTCCATAAAAATAGTTTGCGGGCAAATCCAGCCACAAAATATTCTACCGAATGCTACCGTAAATAGGATTACAAATACCACCCCAATGATCATCATGATCACAAAGAGATGAAAATCTTGAGGCCAGAATGGATACCCAAAAATATTGAACCTACGCTCCAGCACATTAAACATGAACAGCTGATTCCCTCCTACTTTTATAAACGGTGAGCTAAGTAAGATAGCAAGCAATACATAGCTTACGTACTTGCGGTACTCGTACCATTTCCCACTTGGCTTCTTAGGAAATACCCATGCGCGTTTCCCCTCTTTATCAAGGGTTCCCATAGTATCTCTAAAGTTATCTTTTCCTTGCTCTGCCATTATATATTACTTAGATAAGATTAACAGAAAAATACAGTCTGTATCACCTATGACCTCATGCTCTACCTCTAATGGTATTTCAAAAGTCTCATAGGTGTCTATAGATTTTGAGAAGGTCGCTGTTCTAAAAGTGACCGTTCCCTGTATGATCAAGATTTGCGCTTTGCTAGGTGCTGTATGTTTTTCTAACACCACATCCTTTTTAAGTCCTATTGCTATAATTTTAGTCGTATCATTTTCGTAATAAGGCTTCATTATCGGAGCAGTACTTGAACTTAATACAATCGCTATATCTTGAATCATCCGTTTAATATTTAGTTACTCGTTAATTGCACTACTGTGCTATCTGTAACAACATCCTTTATAGGAGCAGCAGGGGCATCTGGATTTACCCATAACTCACCTTCTGACTCCTTAGGCTCTGCTGGAGTGGTGCCTTGTAAGCTTAACACGAAGCTAGCTACTTGCGCCATCTCTGCAGCCTTAAGTTCTGATTTCCATGAGATCATACCTTTACCATCACGACCACCTTCTGAGATAGTTTTGAAGACATTTTTAATTCCTCCACCCAGAATCCAGTGCTGGTCTGTGAGGTTAGGTCCTATACCTCCGCCACCATCTGCTTTATGACAAGCAATACAGTTATTTGTAAAAATGGCTTTACCAGCATTGATATCACTCGCATCTGTGAGGAGTGTTACCGTATTTACATCGACAAGATCTTTTGCCGTTTTTTTCCATTCTTCTATTTCTGCTTTTGCTTCTGCTACAGCAACTTCATATTCTTCGGCTTGGTTGTAGTCGTCTAGTACTTCAAAACGCACTAAGTATATTACTGCAAAGACTATTGATGCGTAGAACATATACACCCACCATGGTGGCAAGTTATTATCAAGCTCTTGTATACCGTCATAGTTATGATCTAGTATAATCTCATGCTCTTGAGCTATCTCTTTACTTCCTAGAGATGCTTTATACTTCTCTTTAATCCACTTAAACTGATTTGCTTCTGCAAGTGCTTCTTGCTCATCAAACTTTGCTTGTGCTTGTGGCTTAAGCGTTTTGTAAAGAACATTGCGCAGCGCAGCCATGCTCACTTCTCCTGCTGTATAAAAAAGCATGATTACGCCAAGTATAGCCCAGACCCACGGTTGCTCTAGAAATATAGAAGTCTCCCCTGTAGTCCCTACGTAATCTATGAGGAAATATCCTAATAGTGAAAAGCCTAGTATTCTTAAAAATGATGCTGTGGTTCTCATTCTTCTATAGTATTTACGTTGAGTGTATCATCATTAAGCGGGATGTTACTTACCTCTGTGATGTGTGCTTTCTTTGCTGTAAATACCCAAAAGAATAGTGCAGCAAAAAAGATGAAAAATATGAGTAATGATACTATAGGATAGATCTCCACTCCATCTATATTTTCTAAGTTTCCTTTTATAAATTTAAACATGGTGCTAGTCGTTTAAGATGGATGTAGTACCATCTGCGTTTTTAACTTTAATATCTGTTCCTAGTCGCTGTATGTAAGCTATAAGAGCTACCACCTCACGGTTACGCATCTCCACAAAGTCTTCACCGTTTTCTTCGGCATACTTTTTATCTGCCTCATGAGTTTTTGCAAAGTCTGGATCTGAGTAGAGGTTCTTCTCTATAGCTATTCCTTGTGCGGTCATAGACTCTTGAGCATTTGCAATATCTTCTGGAGTGTATGGTACTCCTAAGGTTACCATTGCTTCCATTTTTGTCTCTGTGAGATCTTTATCTAGTTCTCTACGTAATAACCATTTATAAGATGGCATTATAGAACCAGACGAAGTACTTTGTGGATCATAGAAGTGATTTAAGTGCCAGTTATCACTGTACTTTCCTCCTACACGCATAAGATCTGGTCCAGTACGCTTACTTCCCCATAAGAATGGGTGATCATACACATACTCTCCCGCTTTTGAGTATTCTCCATAGCGCTCTACCTCACTTCTAAATGGTCGTACCATTTGAGAGTGACACCCTACACACCCTTCACGTATATAAATATCTCTACCCTGTAGCTCTAGTGGTGAATATGGTTTCACACTTGATATCACTGGGATATAATCATCAACAATAAGTGATGGTATAATTTGTACCATACCTCCAATAAGAATAGCGATAGTTGCAAAAATGGTAAGCTTTACCGGGCGTCTTTCTAACCATGTATGGTATCCTTCTTTTGAGGTACGTTTCTTTGTTACTTTAGGTAAAGGAGCAGCCTCTGCAAGTTCATCTGTAACGTTGCTACCTGCACGAGCAGTCATGATCATATTATAAACACCTATAAGGGCTCCTACAATAAACATACTACCACCTATAGCACGCATCCAGTACATAGGGATAATCTCACTTACTGTTTCTAAGAAGTTACCGTAGGTAAGCGTTCCATCTGGATTAAATTGTTTCCACATAAAGGCTTGTACAAAACCAGCAACATACATAGGTAATGCATATAGTATAATACCTAACGTTCCTATCCAGAAGTGGAAGTTGGCTAACTTAGTAGACCATAATTTTGTCTTAAATAATTTTGGAACCATCCAGTACACCATACCAAATGTGAAGAAACCATTCCAAGCAAGTGCACCTACGTGTACGTGAGCAATAATCCAATCACTAAAGTGAGCGATCGCATTTACATTTTTGAGCGAGAGCATAGGCCCTTCAAAGGTTGCCATACCATAACCAGTAATCGCAACAACCATAAATTTAAGAACAGGATCTGTGCGTACTTTATCCCACGCTCCACGTAGTGTAAGTAGTCCGTTTATCATTCCTCCCCATGATGGAGCAAGAAGCATGATGGAGAATGCAACACCAAGATTCTGTGCCCAGTCTGGCAATGCAGAATATAATAAGTGGTGAGGACCCGCCCAGATATAGATAAATATAAGTGACCAGAAGTGTACAATAGAAAGCCTATAAGAATACACAGGTCTGTTTGCTGCCTTAGGTACAAAGTAATACATCAACCCTAAGAAAGGCGTAGTTAAGAAAAATGCAACCGCATTGTGTCCATACCACCACTGTACCAGTGCATCTTGCACTCCAGCATACATAGAGTAACTCTTAAGAGCACTTACTGGAAGCTCCATACTATTTACAATATGCAGTACTGCAACGGTAACAAAGGTTGCTAAGTAAAACCATATAGCAACATACAAGTGACGCTGTCTTCTTTTAAGGATAGTACCTATCAAATTGGCTCCAAAAGCTACCCATATAAGAGCAATCGCAATATCAAATGGCCACTCCAGCTCTGCATACTCCTTTGATGTAGTAAACCCTAGCGGAAGTGTAATTGCTGCCCCTACAATGATGGCTTGCCATCCCCAGAAGTTTACATTACTAAGCCAGTCTTTCCACATACGAGCTTTAAGCAAACGCTGTGAAGAATAATATACACCTGCAAAAATAGCATTACCTACAAAGGCAAATATTACTGCATTAGTGTGTAACGGACGTAAACGCCCAAAACTCAACCACGAGATGCCGTCTGTTACATTAGGGAATAAAAACATAAAGGCTAGAAGTAGCCCTATGCTCATCCCTACGATGCCCCAGAACATTGTAGCCACTATAAATTTTCGTACGATCTTGTTATCGTAATAGAATTGTTGTACTTCCATAGTTTGATTAGTTACTCTTTTATTTGGATGGATTTTTCAATAATATCAGGCGTTGTAGGAGCACTTTTTTCTTTTACTAACTCGTCATCAAAAAGCATACGCACAGATGGCGTATAGGTGTCATCATATTGTCCCTTCTTTACAGACACAATAAATGCGACAAAAAAGACGAGAGCAACAACAACGCTGATTGCGAGAAGCATATAAATAATACTCATACCTACCTGAATTATGGTGTAAAATTAAGATTGAAGTTGTTTTTGAATTATGACAATTGTCAGTTTTAGATAAATAGTTTTGGATTTGCTTTCGCGAAAAATGCTTTCCTTAAAGCTTATCTTTTTGCACGTAAGATTATCTCTTAAAACATAGACTAGTCATAATGCTAGCGGCACTTATACTTCCACATACAAAAGCGCTACTTGCGCACTTTGTGATACTTTTTTAAGCCTGTTGAGTATAGGTCCTGCTCCATTTGTAGCACAAGGACAACTCATCATAAACTGCTGCTCAAAACGAGTAATCGCATTTACATACATGTTGAGCATAGATGCAATACTCAAGCTCACTGTACTGCACACAGAAGACCGCCCATATAAGCCGCTTTGCAAGCTGTAAATTCGCTTCTCGGTGTCTCTCACCCAACTATTAAAAACCGTTTCATCTGCGCCTTTATGTGCAGACTTATGAAAGAGACCTATAAGATCACGCTCCGTATAAGATGCTTTTTTAAAAGCTACTTGAGCCAGTTGAGGTGTACTTTGTAGATTAATAATACTGTTCATATTATAGTTTTTTTGAAGTGAGATTTCCTCCCATAAAATGGGTGGCAATCGTTGTAAATAAGACGATACTTATAGAGCTAAGCGGCATTAAAATAGCAGCAACAACAGGAGCAAGATTGCCCGTAACGGCAAACCCCAATCCTATAAGATTATAGAATAATGAGAATATAAAAGCATACTTAATGATGCTCACTCCCTTGTGTGAGAGCCTTAAAAAAGTTGCTATGTCTGTAAATCTCGATGCGTCTAGAATCCCATCACAAGCTGGTGAGAAAACATTTACATTCTCTGAGATAGAAATACCCACATGACTCTGCGCTAGCGCACCAGCGTCATTAAGCCCATCTCCCACCATGAGTACATTCTTACCTTGCTCTTGTAAGTTTTTTATAAAGTCTAATTTATCTCCAGGTTTCTGATTGAAAAGTAGCGTTGCATTATCTGGTAATATCTGTGATAAAAAAGTACGCTCTCCATCATTATCACCAGAAAGTATGATAATCTCATAGTTATTTTTTAATTCACTAAAAAGCGATTGCACACCTTCTCTATATTCATTGTAAAAGATGTAGCAACCTTTATACTCATTATCTGTACTTATGTGCACAGCAGTACGTTCGGCACCGGCTGCTGGAGAAGTTGTTTGTGCAGTTGCCACAAATCCATAAGAACCTACTTTAATCGTATGATTATTATGTGTTCCTATGATTCCTTGTCCTACTTCTTCTGTAAAGGAGTCTAGTGTTTTTATATCGTGAGATTCTAGTAAATCATAAAGAGATCTACTCAAGGGATGGTTTGAAGCTCTCAGCGTGCTTGTTAATAGTGATTCCTCTTCTGGTGTAAGCGCCACTCCCTCATAAGTGATTACACTTTTTGCACTCGTAGTAAGTGTTCCTGTTTTATCAAAGACAATGGTATCAATATGAGCAAGCTGCTCAATAACGCCGCTGTTTTTTAGATACAGTTTATGTCTCCCAAAAATGCGTAGTATATTTCCTAATGTAAATGGTGCTGCTAGCGCGATAGCACAAGGGCATGCCACAATGAGAACTGCCGTAAATACTTGAAGTGCTTTTGATATGTCTATAAATAACCAGTAAGCCGTTGCAATCGCAGCAATAATGAGTAAACTCACCGTAAAACGTCTACTTATACTATCTGTAAGGGTTTCAAAAACGGTCTGTCTGCCTTTTGAGAATATTTCGTTAGACCATAATTGTGTGAGGTAACTTTGCGCCACTGGCTTCAGTACTTCTACTTCTATGGATCCCGCTTGCTGTCTTCCACCAGCAAATAACTGATCACCAGATTTTTTGGCTACAGGCTCGGCTTCTCCTGTAACAAAGCTGTAATCTATGAGTGCATTTCCGTTAATCAAAACGCCATCTACAGGCAATAACTCACTGTTGCGTATTAAAATTCGGTCGCCTTTCTTAAGGTCGTATACTTGTGTTTGCTCTTCTTTTCTTGAAGGTTGCGCTTTCGCGAAAGCGTTATCATCCCTATATAATCGTGTTACAGCAATAGGAAAGTAAGACTTATAGTCACGCTCAAAAGAGAGGTACGCGTAGGTCTTTTGCTGAAAGAATTTACCCAGCAACAAGAAGAATACAAGTCCCACCATACTATCAAAAAATCCCGAACCCCAATCCATCAAAACCTCAACGGTAGATCTTATAAATAGTACAGAAATACCAATGGCGATAGGCACGTCTATATTGAGGATATTAGACCGCAATCCTTTGTAGGCAGAGATAAAATAGTCACGTCCTGAGTAAAAGGCTACCGGAATGGCAAACAAAAGCATTAACCCTCTAAAGACATATTTATACTTATCTAACCAAAACTCACTTACCTCAAAATACTCAGGAAATGATAAAAACATAATATTTCCAAAAGCAAACCCAGCCACACCTAGCTTATACGTCAAGTTCCTGTCTACCGCCTTTTTCTTCTTTGTGGTATCATCTAACGAAATGTAAGGTTCGTAGCCTATCCTTGCTAGAAGGATAACCAGATCTTGTAGTGACAACTCCTTAGATGTATAAGTGATTCTTATGGTTTTCTTAGGAAAATCTACTTGCGCGGTTTTGACCGCAGGATTCAATTTGTTAAGATTTTCTAGCACCCAGATGCAAGAGCTACAGTGTATGGTAGGGATTAATAAGGATACAACTTGTGTTCCTTGCTCATCAAACTCTAAAAGTTTGGCAACTACTTGTTCATTTTCTAAAAAGTCAAACTTACCTTCTTGAAGTAGCGGAGACGTACCTGGTGTATTCTCAAGGTCGTAGTAATACGACATATCGTTATCGCTCAAGATATCATACACCGTCTTACAACCGTGACAACAAAACGATTTTTCTTGATGGTGTATCACTGTTGTACAGGGATCACCACAATGGAAACAATTATCCATAATTCTAATTTGCTCAGACTTTTAAAAAGTCCATTATACCTATGGCAAATTTGAGATTATGTTGGTTTTTAAATTATGACAAATATCATTTTTAGAAGATTTTTATAAATTAATTGGGCAATTTTCGAGCTATTAATGAGTACTCAAGAAGTCATCCCAAAAGCTGATTTATATCATCTTTTTCAAGCAAGCCATCAGCTACTTTTGAGAAATCATTAAAACCTAAAAGATGAAAAAGAGAACGCCCGTTTCTAGCATAATGACCTCAAATATGGTCACACTACATAAAACTGACTCATTAGAGCATGCCGAGCAACTTTTTAAAAATCATAGTATAAGACATATTCCTGTAGTAGACGGTAATAATATTATAGGTATCTTGAGCTATACAGATCTATTGAGAATAAGCTTTGCAGATGCAATAGATGAAGATGAGCAAGATGTAGATACCATCGTCTATAATATGTTTACCATCGAGCAAGTAATGGCAAAAAAACTTGTGACCGTAACCACAGATACAACCGTAAAGGAAGTGGCACAAATTCTTGCTAGCAAAGAGTTTCACGCACTCCCAGTACTACAAAACAATACACTAGTAGGGATTGTTACCACTACAGACTTAATAAATTATTTACTAGATCAATATTAGAACATAGCTCTATAAAATCATAAAGAGGATATTGCTGTGTGCGATTATCCTCTTTTTCTGTGCTCACTTTTAAATAGTTACAAAAATTATTATCTTTAGTAGAAAAGATAACTACGAAAATTACAGCAATGCACTGGGTAGCGATCACAACCCTACTTTTGATTACAGTCACCATTTTTGCAACAATGAATCTAGCTTTTAACTGGATATTTTATATTACCATGCTAGGTCAAGCATCTGTGGTGGTAATGGTTTACAAAGTTCTTAAGGACAACTATGTTACTGATAAAACTTTTGAGGATAGGTATGAGGACTTCCCACACCGAGGACGTTCTTAAAGTTTAAAAGTTTTATAAAAATTACGCTAGCAACTCGTGGTACTAAAATCGCAGGTTGCTAGCGTTATAAATTATACGCTTAATAATCGACAGGTCCTATTATTAATAATTCTTGCTCTTCAAGCGCCCATACTAACATGCTTATATAATCTTTAATCGCCTTACGATCATTATCTGGCTCTGTAACATCTATAGATCCTTTCCAGATAATCTCACGCTCCTTGGTCGGGCAGATGCAGTACAGTGCACTCTCTGCATGATAGACTGTATACTTTTGCATCTCTTCATCCTCCACATAAATTCCTTGATGTGCATAATAATCATCTTCAAAACCATTTACACTTTTATCCCAGTTACGATAAGATTGTACTAGCGTCACCTTATCCTCTGCCCCTAGCACTTTTGAAACTAAAATTGCGTCAAATCCTTCTGAGAGCATAGCTCTCTCAAGATCTCCTAACTCTTCTTCTGTGCGCGGTCTAGAGGTAAATTCTGGATTAAAAAAAGCATCGCTTCCTACCGCGTTAACTCCTTTATCTTTAAGAAGATCTACTAATCGTTTTTCAAACAGTTTTCGGTTTTTTACATCGCTGGTCATTGCAAGTACAAGCACTTTCTCTGCTTGAAAAACATCGATATCTGGATTTTTCCAATTTTCAATAAGCTCTGAGCTGTTACAACTTTGCAACAGACTTATTATACATATACTCACACACACTAATAATATTCTCATCTTAATACGTTTTAAGCTATTAATTTGCTTTTGCTATTAGCAAAGACAGACTTCATCGTTTTAAATATCTCCTCTTTTAAGAGTTTGTACTTATCTTGATAGTCACCCATTTTAAGTTCTAGCAAGATATGGGCATCTTGAAAAGTGCGCTCCTTCTGGAACTCATCTTTACCATCCATAAGGACTTTTACCTCGTTTAAATGCTCTGTAATACGTTTAAGTAATTTTGGAACTTCTTTTTCAAAAGCATCAAGTTCTACGGCGAGATGTCTTGCATATTCAAAGCTTGTTTCAGAAAGTAGCTGCAGGGTATGCTCGGTTAAAAGCTCTCCTAAGAAAGCTGGCTCAACAGCTATAAATTCCACTTGTGATTTCCAGAGTAGTGTGACATCGTGTATGGCTTGAGCATCATTCCACTCAAGATATTTAAACTTATACTGATTAAAAAATGGATGTTTCATAATAACTATGAGGTTTTGATATTTTTGAGAATACGCTTTCGCAAAAGCAAAGAAAAACCACTCCTGATTCCCCTCTAATCAGGAGGTGGCTCTTCATGTAATCTCCAATTAATATGAAGATTTATATGTTTATACTTTATTTCTTTTTTGTCTTAAGAATATTACCACAGTAGTTAAAAATCTCACTTTTGGTTTTATTATAAGAATCAATAAATTGTCTGTATTGCTCTTTAATTGTCAAGTGTTTTTCTTGAAAAAACACATCGCAAGAAACGGTGTCGCACTCTAGCATCCCGCTTAGTTCTGCATCGTGTTTTACAAGTAAAACCTCAATACTCTTGAGTAATACTTTGATTTTAGAAACTTCTATTTTGTAATGCTCTAAACGCTCAAAAAGATTAGGTGAACTAGGTTCAAAAATGTAAGAATGTGTCAGATTTTCTATAAACTGAATTTCGTCGCTTGCGAGTGCAACATTAGATTTCCAGACCTTGACATCTTGATGAAACTGGTCTATTGTGAGTGGGAGTGTCGTTTCCATACTAAAAGAGTTTTACGTGTTAACTAGTTTAAAAGTAGCGTAGTAGAGCTACCTAAACTATGATAATTATCAGCTATTGAGCAGTATTTATTACTCACTTACATTGCACAGAAATTGAATATCCTTTAAAATTTTTGACTTCCTAGTCTCAGAAATTCCTAGATGATCGAGGTAAAAACTATCACCTAGTAATTGCTTACACAGTACAACATCTCTACCAAGTAAAAAGTTTTTTTCTCGCTTTGTAAGAAGTGTAGAAACGGTAATGGGATATAATCCTAAGCTGTCTATACGATCTTTGAGTCCGTTATCTTTAGGATAATCCCAACTTAATAAAGTAAGACCTGCGCAGGTTCCATAATCTATAGCATCTTTTGTAAAACGAGTGTTAGTAACTACCCATCCTTCAGTACTTATAGCTCCTTTAATTTTGGTCTCAGCAATAATATCACTGTATCTCGCATGAATATAAAGCGGCACTTTTACATTACAGTTACGCCCTTCTTCACCGTGAAATTTACACTCTACATAAAGCGTTCGGTTTTCTTTACTTGCCACCACATCCACTTCATGATGTACACATTTTCCATCCATAAGAACTCCTACTTCTGTGTCATAGCCACTATGCTTTAACACCTGCCCTATAAATTTTTCAAAGGGAAAGCCTGTAGGCCCAAATTCATAAATGGCTTTCTTTAATTTATATTTTGACGCAAAAACAGATTTCTTTTTTTTGAGCAATGCAAAGGCTCTATTGTAAATTTCTTTAGTAGATATGCCTTGATAAAGCTCATCGCGAACTATATTAAGAATATGACTTACGTCATTTTCTCCAGCGCCGCTGCGATGTAAAGAGGCTTTCAGTTTCTCTAGTGAAAAATCTACTTTTTCACCAGAGGACTTTTTGACTTGGATAGACTTTTTAATCACGAGTAAAGCTGGGTTTATGTTATCAAATTATTTTACAGCGACTTAGTTTTCTAAATAGTGCAATTACGCTTTCGCGAAAGCGTAACCATCACACCATTAATTGCGTAAATCATGCATCACTAATAATGGCACTTTGCTGAACATACCGAGCTCCTTGATCATAGGTGTGGTAAAAACACTCCCAAAAAAGGCATGCTTTCTATTAATGATAGCAACCATATCGCTATCACGACTCTCTACAAAATTTCTCACACCAATAGTAGCATCCACTCCACTCAGATGGTGGAAACTAAAGGATGCATCTTCTAGGCACTCTGCCAGCAACTCTTTATTTGCTTCTTGTTGTTTACTTAACGTATCATCTGGGTTTACATAAAGCACACAGATATTTGCGTCTTGAAGGTTTGCAATTGTTGTGAGATTGCTGAGCTCTTTGCGTTTATAATGAGTTTTATATCCTGTAGGCATTACAATCTCTTTGAGACTGGCTACTCGTACATCGAGAGGCACTCCCATCACAGGGCAATTGCGTAGTTTTTCCATCGCGAGAATGGTACTTGTACCAAAAAGAGCTCCCCTACTATTACTTGCTCCCTTAGTACCCATCACCACTAACTCTATATCTCGTTGCTCAATTATAGCTTCCATCACCTCCATAAGACCACCAAACTTTGTGATGATTTCATACTCATGCTTAGGGTTAGTATCCCTAAATTCTATCATACTCACCAACTTATCCATGTGCTTCTCTGATGCCGTTTTTGCACTCTCATACGATGGTGTTCCAGGTTCTGGAACCATCAAATCACCTAAGTTGTAACCTTTAGTTCTATAGGTGTTGAGAACAATGAAAGAACATTCTTCATGCTTAAAAAGATCGGCTGCATAGGTGAGCGCGTTCCAAGCATTTTTTGAGAAATCTGTAGGTATTAGAATCTTCTTTTTCATCGTGTAAGTGTTTGATTATTAATTAAAAATACGGGAGTACTATTGTATAAACTATGATATATATCAGAATGATTCTGGTAATATGAGTAGAGGTATTTCTGAGTGAAAGCTTAATTTATCTACAAACGATTTATTAAAGAGTTTCTTTAAAAGGCCACTTTTGTGGTACATCAATACTAGTAAATTGATATCATGTTCATTAATAAAGAGGCCTAGTGCATCTTCCATCTTAGTGATACTAGACAGCCAGTGCGTAGTATAAGAGACGTCTTCCAGTTTGTGCTTAAGTTTTCTATAATTAGTCTCCACAGTTTGACCTGGGCTCATTTGATTATAAATATGCGTGATGTACAGCTTAGATTTATGTGTTCTTATGACTTCCTTTATAATCTCTAGTGGATACTGAGCATAGTCAATTTTAAGATCTGTAGCATAAGCAACCTTTGTAGGCGCTTGAAAAGTGGCGCTTTGAGGCACTACAAACACAGGCACAGGCACAGGCTTTATTTTCTTAATTAGTTTTACCGTTTGGCTTCCTAAAAATACTTCTCGTATTCCTGAAGAGCCTTTAGTTCCCATCACCACTACATCTATGTTTGTATTTATGATAAGCTTATTTACTATTTTGTATAAAGGCTGTGCGCTCGTTACCATATCAATAACAAGAGAAATGCCCTCACTATCAAGTGTTATTTCATGCTTCAACGTATCAAGCTTATCAAAAGCTGCACGTTCTAACTCATCATATAATTGCTCATTTCTACCTATATCTATACGACTCGTATTGGTGGAAAATAAATTTTCAAAAGAGTGTACTAGCGTTATTATGCATTCCTCATTAGGATACAATCTAGTTGCATAAAATAATGCGTTGTAAGCGTTCTTAGAAAAATCTGTGGGTACTAGTATGTGTGCCATTTTCATAAGTTTTATACCTCTAAACTAGTGAGAGATACACTCTTATTCTATGACAATAATCAGTTATGGCTGGGAAGTATAAGAAATGGTAGTGTGGTATGGAATGTCATCTTCTTTACAACAGGCTCGCGCGTGAGTCTTTCAAAAAATGTTTTAGGATAATCAATCATCACAAGTAAATCTATGTTGAGTTCATCATCAAACACGTTTATACAATTTTCTAATGATGAAAACTCAGGGACTGTATGAAATCGATAATCTACCCCTGAAAGTAAGTCTTCTAGTTGTTGTAAATGATCTTTTTTTACTTGAGTAATCTCTGGTTTTTCATATACCTCTACCATGCGCACCGTTGCTTTCCATAACTTAGTAAGCTCGATAAGTGGTTGTAAATCCTCATGGCTATACGGTCTTGCAAAATCTGTTGCAAAGCCTATGCTGTCGGGCTCATTAAATACAGCATTTTCTGGAATGACAAGTAGCGGTATTTTTTTGTGGAGTGCTACTATACTATGGGTCATACTACCCATAAAAACTTCTTTAAGTCCCGTTGCTCCTTTTGTTCCCATCACTATATAATCATAAGCGTTTTCCTCTAGCGCTGCAATACCATCCTTAAGGTGGCCAGAGTAGCTTACCGTTTTGTAAAAGAAAGTCGTACTCTTATCTCTACTTAGAATTTCTGATAGAAATACAGGTAAGCGCACTTCTGACTCGTCTTTTAAATCCCTATAGATCTTAGAAAGTGCGAGCGGACTTTTATTTCCTAATAATTGTAATGCAGATGGCTCATAAGCATGATATAATGTAAACGTCACTTTTTCTCCTTTAAAAAGCTGCTGCCCATAAGTGAATGCATCTAATGCATGCTTGGAGAAATCTGTAGGTACTAAAACACGTATCATTATATAGCAGTATTAACGGGTGGTAAAATCATAAAAGGAAGAGCTGCATGATGGACAATCTTATTTACAACAGGTGTAAACAATAGGTTCTCAAAAAAGCTATGCTTATTGTGCACGAGTACCAGTAAATCTATCGCATGCTTAGATTGAAAATCTTCAACGGCTTCAAGCACAGTCATGCCATCTGCTATTTCATTAATATGTGCATCGCGTTCAAAATAAGTATCAAGGCTCTCTTTATTTTCAAGCTGTTCTTCATCTAGAGAAAGACCAAAATACGCGTTTAAAAAAATGAGCCTAGATATATGCTTTCTACAAAGTTCTTCTAAAAGTGAAAGCCCCTTTTGATGGGTTCCCGTGCGATAATCTGTAGCAAACAGAATATCCTTGAGCGCTTTATAAGTATAACCCTCTGGTACGCCTATCACAGGCACTTTTGCATCTTTTACAACATGCATTGTTTGAGAACCTATAAAAACTTCTTTAAGTCCAGATGCTCCACTGGTTCCCATAACGATGGCGTCAATGTTTGAAGTTGTAACAATTTCATCTATTTCCAGTGTTAATACATTATAGCTTGCTATAGGAGTAAAAGTATGTTTACTGTTTGGGTAAGCATATTTTACTTTATCTATAATAGTCTCGAGTCGCTCTAAGGAGTTGTTTTTATAAATCTCACCCAAGTCTATATTAAGCGCTGTATGATTATCGTAAATAGTGGTGGTATATAAAGCAACAGGTGTGTAGGTATTCAACACATAAAAAGTACATGCATCGTTTATAAATAACTGCACTGCATACTCAAGTGCGTTATATGAAGCATTAGAAAAGTCTGTAGGTATTAATATATGTTTCATAAAGTGATGGTTTAGCGTGAGAGATTCTGTAAAATTAAAAATGGGATTTTGGTATTGAGACCTACTGTATCAATGGTCGATGTATGTAACAATGTTTCCATATAGGTATGCTTTGAGTTTACTAGCACCACCATGTCAATCTTATTGCTACTTATGTGCTCATTTATAATTTGAGCTATATCTCCTTCGTCATGACGTGTGTAGGTTTGTTCGCTTTCGCGAAAGCGGTATTCCCAACCACTCTTGACATCTTCTTGTCTAAGGGATAATCTATCAAAGTTTGAGATATATAGTAAGTGCAACTCAGAACGATAGCTTTTTGCTAAACAACTAAGGAGTTTCAACTCTCTATTTTTATAAGGAATCAACAATTCTGAAGGGAATAAAATACGCTCTGGTCGCTCATATTTGTACCCTAGCGGAATGCCTAATACTGGACATTTTACATATTTTATAACTTGTAATGTGTTGCTACCATAGGTAATGGATCGATGTGCCGAGTTACCTTGAGATCCCATTACAATCAGATCTGCGTTTTTACTATTTACTAGGGAATTTACTTCATCTAGTAATGTCCCAAAAATAGCTTTAGATTCAAATGTGTGATGTGGATTAGGCTCTAGACCCATAGCTCGCTCTAAGACTAAGGCAAGAGATGCTTCCGTTTCTTTATGTTTAACTGCTTTATATTCTTCTAGAATATCTCTTGAGAGAACCTCTTTATTCTCATAAACTTCATCTGCATAGGTATGAACTAATATGAATTTACTTTTTTCATATTTAAAATACTGTTGCGCACAACGAAGTGCATTAAAAGCATTTTCTGAAAAATCTGTGGGTACGATAATAACTCTCATAGTAGTAAGTGTTTATTGATACTCAAAGCTAGAAACTTAACACTCTGTAAACTATGACTTTTGTCAGCTCGCCAATTATTCGTGTACTATTAGAAACGGGATGTTTTTGTGATAATCCTTCTCTTCTGAAAGGGCTGGAGAAAAAAGAACATTCTCAGACAGATTAATATTTTTTGCAAATAAAACCACTAGGTCTACCTGCTGCACATCTACAAAAAATTGCAAAGCCTCATCCATTGTTCTTTCCATTACAAAATGAAAACTGTGTGGTATGTCATGAAAAGAAGTCTGCAAGAAGGTTTTATTAGTTTGCTGTGTTTCACTAAGCGCATTACCTGTTTTTGATAATTGTAGAATATTGAGGTGTGCACTTGTGCGCTTTATAAAATTATTAATTACAGAAGTGGGCTCTGCCCTATGATTAAAATTGTAATCTGTAATTAAAACTACCTGCTTAGGATTTTTACATTGAAACTCTCTAGGCACGATAAGTACAGGGCATTTTAAACGTGTGATTACTTCTCGCACATGACTTCCTTTTAGTACATCACAAAATATATTGGGATAATGCGTGCTCATTACGATAAGATCTATATTATTATCGGCAACGGCTCCTCTCATGTCTGATATAAAGTCGCTCTCCCATTTTAATGGAATGATTACCTGACCACTACCTTTTAATTTTTCTAGCTTTTTTACCCAAGAAGAGAGCTGCTGTGCGGGATGCTCACAGATAACGGTTGCCTCACCTGTAGCATAGTCATGCTGCTCCGAAAAGAAAATATAGAATCGTACTCCTGCACTCTTATGCAAGTTAAAGGCGCATAAGGCCGTGTTCCAAGATTGGTCAGAAAAATCTACAGGTATAAGAATATGCTTCATGAGTACTATATATAATAGTACAAATGTATTTTACTGTTGAGCCATAAAATATGACAAAAGTCAGTTTACACGATTTAGTCTATCATCTCAAGTCCTTCCACGTCAATCAACCTGATGTTGCGTCCTTCTATTTCAATAAGACCTTCCTTTTTGAAACCAGATAGTGTTCTGATTAAACTTTCTGTAGCGATACCAGCCACACTTGCTAGATCATTACGTGCAATTTTAATTCCTTCTTCTGGCTTTTTATTAAGGATTACAGCAAACTGTAAGATGGTTTGCGCTGTTTTCTTACGCACAGAGCTGTATGCCATCTGTAACAACTGTCCTTTAACCTCTGCAAGGTTATCTGTAAGAAGTTCCATTAACTCTAAGGATACGTTCTTACTTTTCTCAAGCACTTCTTTTAGTTCGTTTTTACTCACTCCTACGACAACAGTATCTTCTATAGCTGTAGCAGACTCGAGGTAAGCTATGTTTTCAATAAATGAGGTAAAACCAAGAAAATCATCTGCTTTTAAAAGTCCGGTGATAAGCTCCTTTCCACTTTCATCCATCTTATGTGTTTTTACCACACCTTTGAGGATGAGGTAAATCATGTTAGAATGTTCTCCTTCCTTATAGATTGATTCACCTTTATTGAAACTTAATTCTTCACCCTCATCATCAAAAAAGTTTTTAAGCTCATTGAGACTACGCAGTGAGTCTTCCTCCTTTACTACTGGTTCTTCTTTAAATATGTTATTAAGTATCGTTGCCTTTGCAATTCTACTCTCTATGGCACTTATAAGTTCTTCTTCTTCAAAAGGTTTTGTAAGATAATCATCTGCTCCCATGTCCATTCCTTTTCTAATTTCCTTGTGCTCTGTCTTAGCCGAAAGAAAAATAAATGGAATATGACTTGTGCTAGGGTTGCTAGATAGCGCTTCTAGCACTCCATAACCGTCTACCTCAGGCATCATGATATCGCAAACTACTATTTGTGGTGGGTTTGCTATAGCTAGGTCAATACCAATGCGACCATTAGGAGCCGTCGTAACCTCATAGTTAGAAAGCTCTAGAAGTTCTGCTGTATTCTCACGCAGCGCCATATCATCCTCTATTAAAAGTACTTTTTTCATAATCTATGTGATTGGTATTGTAACTGTAAATGTAGAACCTTCATTATGCTTACTTTCAAAAGTAATAGAAGCTCCAAGGTTTTCTAAATGCGTCTTGACTATGTTAAGTCCTATCCCTGTTCCTGCACTTAACAATGCATTTTCTGCTCTAAAATATCGATTAAAAATAAATTTTTGCTCGTGTTCTGGTATCCCTATTCCTTGATCAATAATCTTAATCTCGAGTCCTTGCTTATTCATTTTGAGTTGGATATCTACTATAGTTCCTTCAGATGAATATTTGATGGCGTTATAAATTAAATTGCTCAACACGAGCTCCATAATTTTCTCATCAAAATTAATAATAAACTCATCTGCATCTGCTGGATACTTAATATGCTGGCCATGTTTAAGGTGCATGTTTGCATCATAAATTACCTCGTTAAGCACTTTGCTAAGTGGGAACGTCGTGTATGCATAATTAGTTTTTCCAGTTTCTAGCCTCTCGATAGATAGAAAATCATCTATAATAGTATTGAGATACTTAACCTTATTCTGTATCGTGGTAAGGTGCTTTACTCTTTTATCTTGTTGCTCTTCTGTTGTATACTTTCCTGCGAGTGTCGCCGAAGTTAAAATACCACTCAATGGTGTCTTAAACTCATGAGAAACAAGAGACAAAAACTTTGTTTTAAGTTCGTTGAGTTCTATTTCTGTTTGCAAGGCTTCTTCTAGCTGATGGGTGCGCTCCTCTACGGTCTTCTCAAGTCTATCTGTATAATTTACACGCTCTGTAATATCAAGAATAATGGCAACAAGAGTACTCGTATTTTCAGAATTAGATGGTTGTAGGTGTACCTCTACTGGATACGTAGTTCCATCTTTACGCTCATGGGTGGTGTTAAAAATCATTTTGCGCTCTGTACCATTAATCAAGGGCGCTATGTAATCTCGGAATTGTTTTTCTGTAAAGTCTGGCTTAATATCTACGGGTGTCATTAATGACAGCTCTTCGAGCGTATACCCTATATTTTCTCTTGCGCCTATATTTGCATCAATAAAGCGCAGGCTTGCAGCGTCAAATATGAAAATCTCATTTAAAGACTCGTTAAAGATGTTTGCCCATTGCTTGAGCTCTTTTTCGGCATTTTTACGCACAGTAATATCTGTCACGAGTGCCATGACATACTTCTTTTTGTGAAGAACAAAAGGATTAAGTCCGGCTTCTACAGGTACTTGACTTCCGTCTTTGCATAGCCCATAAAGATCACGTCCCTTGCCCATCTCACGTTTATCACTATGATGCATAAACTTATCAAAGTGCCCCACGTGCTTCTTATGAAAACGCATAGGGATTAAGGTTTCTAGCGACCTGCCTTCTAACTCCTTCTTTTCATAGCCAAAAATGTCGCGAGCAGATTGATTTGTTGCCACAATCATCTGGTCTGAATTTACAACTACAATCCCCTCAGACGCTCCTTCAAAGAGAATCATAAAAGCTTCTTCAATACTTTCTTCAAAAAATTCCATACGTCTAAAAGTACAAGAATAATAAAGTATGAAGTAATGAAACTAGAAATTAATACACACCAAAAACAAAATCTGATTTGCGACTTACTAAGAAACTTGCACACCTCATATTAAAGGCACTTTATGATTGTTAATTACAGCGCTTATTACTAATTTTTTACGCTTTCGCGAAAGCGTACTTATACTATTCCATAAAGAAAGTAATTTCTTGTCTTGGTAATGTGCTGTCTAGTGCTCGTGGGTATAACTTTTAATACCCTATAAACTTGAGAATAAAAGCAAGATATGCCTATGATAAATATCATAGACTACACCGTTTCAAGGACTTAATTTGCAGGTGTAAATACAATCCAAATGGCTCTTACTAATAAAAAAGACAATACATTTTATCACCAGCTAGGAAAACTCTTTTATGCTGTTGCCGCAGCAGATAAGGTTGTAAAAGATGAGGAGTTTTCTAGACTCCAATCGTGTATTCATGACTACTGGCTAGATCTTGATGATCTGGAGGATGCTTTTGGCACTGATGCTGCATATCTCATAGAGATTATTTTTGAAGGTGTAGAAGCTTTTAATGAAGATCCTCAAGATATGTATGATGCATTTATTACCTATAGAAATGAACAGCCACAGTTTTTTACACTAGAAGTTAAGAACATCATTCTACAAACAGCATGGACAATTGCGCGAGCATTTGCTGGCGTTAATAAATCTGAACTTGTCATGCTAGGCAAATTAGAAATAGCGCTCTCACATTAATATATTTTCTTAAAGATGCAATTTATAGATTACTATAAGATACTAGGTATTACCAAAAGTGCAAGCGAAGCAGATATTAAAAAAGCATATCGTAAACTCGCACGCAAGTACCATCCTGACCTCAATCCTAATGATAAAGAGGCAGAACATAAGTTTAAGGAAATAAACGAGGCAAATGAAGTTTTAAGCCATCCTGAAAATCGTAAAAAATACGATCAATACGGTGAAAACTGGAAAGATGCAGAGGCTTATGAAAAAGCTAGTAAGCAACGTAATAGCCAGCAATCAGGACAGCAATATCAAAGATATTCTGGAGGTGGTGAAGAAGACTTTTCAGACTTTTTTGAAAATATGTTTGGAGGTGCTGGAAGACAGCAACAGCGAGCTACTTATCGCGGGCAAGATGTGCAAGCAGAGTTGCATCTCAACTTAATGGATGTGTTTAAAACCACAAAGCGTACCCTCACTGTAAATGGTAAAAACATAAGAATTACCATACCTGCCGGTGTAGAACATGGTCAAACCATTAAGATCAAAAATCATGGTGGTAAAAGTCCTAATAACGGTCCTAAAGGGGATTTGTATATCACTTTTGCAATTACAAATAACACTCCTTTTCATCGCGAAAAAGCAGATTTATTTATTACACATAACATCCCGCTCACCACGGCCGTACTAGGTGGAGATATTCACATAAAAACTTTAGACAGTACCGTAAAGCTCAAGGTAAAGCCTGGTACTCAAAATGGTGCCAAAGTAAAACTTAGCGGAAAAGGATTTCCCGTTTATAAAAAGGATGACACCTTCGGAAACTTGTTTGTGACTTATCAAATCACCATACCTACTACTCTTACTCCAGCACAAAAAGAGCTTTATGAAGAACTTGCAGCACTTGATTAATTATGGAAAAACACATCTTAATACCCGCCGAAAACTTCTGCACAAGTCATGAGATTGCACTTACTTTTCTAGAAGATTTAAACAATTTTGGACTTGTTACTGTAGTGACTAAAGAGAACACGCTCTTTATACCAGAAACAGAAGTTCAAAAACTTGAACGCATTCTTGTTTTTAATCAAGAGCTCGACATTAACCTACCAGGTATTGAAACTATTTTTCATCTTTTAGAACGTCTTGAAAAATTACAACATCATCTGAGCGAGCTAGAAAACCAACTTAAAAGATTTCAATAATGGCTACACGAACTTCATTATTACTAGCATTATGGGAAGAAGCGCATACACGACTAGAGGATAAACTCCATTTAATTACAGAACAAGATTTACAAAAAAAACTATCTCCATCGCCTAATAGTTTAGGTTTCTTACTAAGACATATTGCAGAGGTGGAATTATTATTTGCCAAAAATATTTTTGGAGCAAAAGACACAAAAATCAGGGCAAAAACAGTAATAGCAAAGCATGATACTGGTGAGTGGATAGATCCCAAAGCGCTTAATGATATCATAATCAGGGCAAAATCTGTTTTAAAGGCAATTATAGAGAAGCAAACAGATGCAGACTGGGAGACAGTTATTGAAACCAAAGAGTTTGGTGCAAAAACAAAAGCGCAAGCCCTAGGTCGTATCACATCACATACTGCATATCACGCAGGACAAATCGGGATTATTCTCAAATGTGGTGAGGTGAAAAATTAATTATCTTGGATCAACTAGAATACATAAGAAACTGGTTTACGGAGCATCCAGAAGGTGTTCATGTAATACGCTATGCTTTATGGGTACTTTTTATTGTTATAATCGTACAACTAGTACGTAAGTTTCTTAAGAAAAGATTACCCAATACAAACACTCGTTACAAATCTCAAAAGGCGATTGAGATTGTGGGTTACGTCTTTATAGCCTTATTATCAGTTTCATATTTTACTGGAAACATAGAAGACTTTACGCTCGTCATTGGGTTATTTTCTGCGGGAATAGCATTTACTTTACAAGAACTTATCCTCAGTATTGCTGGCTCCTTGTACATTTTTCTAGTAAAAGTATATGCGCCTGGAGACCGCATAGAGATTAATGGGATTAAAGGAGATGTAATTGATATAGATAGCATTTACACCACCATGATGGAAATAGGAGAATGGGTAAGCTCAGATAATTATAGTGACCGAATTGTAAAACTGAGTAATGCCTTTGTTTTTAAAGGACCTATTTATAATTACTCCCAAGATTTCCCTTTTATCTGGGATGAATTTAATCTCCCCATTCATCATAGTTCAGATATGGCACTTACAAAAGAGATTATCACAAAGGTTGCACAAGAGGTACTTGCAGACTATGTAAATTTTGCGCGCGATCACTGGCAGCAAGTTGTTGCAAAGTACTACATAGAAGATGCCCTTGTTGCTCCTACCCTTGCCATCACGCTCACAGATAACTGGGTGCAATTTAATTTGAGATATATAGTAGACTACAAAAAGCGTAGAATCACAAAGGATCTCCTCCAGTCTCGCATTCAAGAAGCGATTCTTAAAACCAATGACCAAGTGGTTATCGCCTCTACCACTCTTGAGGTTATTAAAATGCCTCCTACCACCATTAATATGACTACAACTACCACAAAGTAGGGTGGATTTTTAAAGTACGCTTTCGCGAAAGCGAATTAAAAAAACATGTACTTCTTCTTGTTGTAACACATCTAAGCTGACGGATATCATAGTAATCCATCAATCTCAAAATTACATTTACGACACTTAAAAACATTATTATGAAAACCTATCTAACCCTAATCACAATATTATTACTAGCTAGCTGCAAAGAACCTACAGATAAACTGCAGAAAACACCATTAAATACCGAACCTCAGAAGGAAGCTGGTTTACTCGATCCAGACTCTGCAGATTCTCTGTACCTCACAGATAAGGACATCATGGAAATTCAAGCAAAAAGTCAGCTTTCAAAAAAAGAAGCGTTGATCAAAATACCAGATGATCGCACAGTTTTAAAAGCCGTTGTAGAGTCAAAAAATCTATATAAAGAGGCAGACGATTATCTTCTAGATTACACCTATCCTTATCTTAATGAGACTATAAACCCTAAGTACAAGGCGTTTAATGAATATATGGCAGAGAGCTACTTAAATGTAGAGCGCACTGTAAATGAGATTCTTGAGGATAAAGAATTACTATGCGACACTTTAAGTATTAAACGTTTTAGAGATAAACGTATTATAAATTTTAAACTTCACGCAAATGAGAGAAATCTTGTGAGTATACTGCTCTATAAAGAAAATTATTACTCAGGAATGTTGCACTCTACCTACATGTTTGACTGTCTTAATTACAATGTAGATAAGGAGGAGTTCATCTATTTTGACGACTTTTTTATCGCTGGAGCAGAGAAGAAAGTATTTGATTTAATTAATCAAACCATTTATGAGCAAATTCACTCTGGGGAAATGTTTTATGACTGCTGGGAAATATCTGATACCGATTTTAGAGCCTATAAAAATAACTTTGTAATTAACGATAACGCAATTGAGTTTTACTTTGATGACTGTATCATTTGCCCTTCATACACCGGCCAGTATAGCGTTGTAATACCGCTCATAGAAATTATGCATCTTATAGAACGCTATCAACTACCTTTCTTGCTAGCTTCGAGATAATTCATTTTAACGCCAAGCATAAAAAAAGGGTGAGTTTCTTGAAAAACTCACCCTTTTTTATTGAAACTTGTGTGTTACATTTTAAAAGTAAATACTGGTAGTTTAGAATGATTTGCCACATTCTCTGCTACACTACCTGCAAAGAAATGTGCTAGGCCTTTACGACCGTGAGTAGGCATTGCCAGTGCATCTGCTCCTACCTTTTCTGCATATTCATAAAGTCCGCTTTCTATGGTATAACCGTTTACAATCATAAGATCTTCTTGATGTAATTCTGTCCCAAACTCTGCTGCACGCATAAAGGCTGCCATGGTTTCTTCTATCTCCTTTGAGCTTTTAAAGCGATCTGTAGGGAGATTCACATATACAAGATGGATACGAGCCTCCATTTCTTCAAATAGTGGAATTGCGTCTCTATATGCTTTGATATTTTCTAATTTAAAGTCACAAGCAAAAACAACATTCTTAGGTATAAAAGAGGTCATTTTTTCTTTAACTACTAGCACGGGAATTGTGGAGCTACGCACCACTTTCTCAGTATTTGACCCTACAAACTCTTCTCTGAGTCCTTTAACCCCATGCGACCCCATGACTATTAAATCTACTTCCTGCTGAGATGCCAGCTCGTTGATATCTTGAAAAACTGTATGATTTTGAACTTCTTCAGTGACTGTGATATCTTTCATATAAGGTTTGTCCTTAAACTCTTTAAATTGCTTTTCGGCAAGTTTCATATGGAAGACAGCTTGGTTTACTCCTTCGCTTTCATCCTTAGGAAGAAGACTATCTGATAAGCCTAACATGTGGAGTAATATAATCTCTGCGTTGTGCGCTTTCGCGAAAGCGGAAGCAGTCTCAAGTGCATATTCTGAATGTTTCGAAAAGTCTACAGGTACTAATATCTTTTTCATAACAGTTGTTTTAGTGTGCTTTTAATATTGCTTTGCGTTTACTCAGTTGTTTATTGAGGTCTGAGATGGTTTCCTTCATTGCTGTTTCAAAGTGTACAGCAGTTGTAGTGGCAAATAGTCTAGGCCCAGGAGCACTTATTTCTATCTCACATATTTGATGGGCAGCTGCAGAAGTATTTTCTACCTTAAAGTAAACCTGAGCTCTTATAAGTTCTGGATACTTTTTATTAAGTTTATTGAGATGCTCTATCGTAGCAGCACTTAATGTATCACTCTCTTGAATTTTTACGTATTGAAATGTAATTGTCATAATATGTAGTGTTTACAGTAAATCTAGAAAGAAAGAGCAGTGTATACTATGATAATTATCAGCTGCTGTATACTTACTTTTTATCATCATTAATCCTATTAAAAACTCCTTCTCAATGCTGCTGTAATAGAAATATTACCAAAGGAGATATGGCGATATTCACCTGCTTCTTGATATCTGTGTGAAGAGTTTCCGTAGCGCACCTCTGGAAGCACATGCCAGTTCCCTAAGCTTATAATTTTCATCCCCAGCCCTAGATGAGTACCAATTGCGGGATCTGTTTTAATAATAAAATTTCCTTCAGTACGCTCTGTGTCTACGGTCATTAGGGTTAAGCCAGCTCGTACATAAAAAGGATTTTTCTGGGATTCAAGTATAGAGAATGACACCATCCCCCCAAAGAGAAAACCTTTTTGTATAAATTCTATATCAGACTCTTCAAAACCTTCATCCGTATCAAAGCGATTCCAGATAAGACCGCCATATAGATCTGTGCGCTTACCTATAGATAAAACTCCTGTCAACTCTAGTCCATTACCTATGCGCAACTTTTGATTTGCTACTTCCCGAGTAGGAATATGTAAAGTAGGTCGTAACTCTACACTCCATACTTGAGCATAACTGGACATGGTAAGACCTAACAAAAGAAGTTGGAAAAGATGTTTCATATGTCGTAATTATTAAGAGGTATAACTACTCAAAGCTATTGGCTACGTATAGGGAATACTATGACAACGGTCATATTACATACCATAGAACAGAACTATATTTATAATATACATCGCCCTACTAGTATGATAATAATTACTAGAAACATCTGACCTATGGAACTTCCTAATGATATTGTATTAAGACCGCGTTTTACGCTTGAGTATACTGTGCTTCCAGAAACGATTCTACGTGCTTATGAAGATGTAGGGGCAGTCTCAAAAGACTTTATAGTACATCGAGCAGATGATCATATCTTCATAAGCATACCTAAGAATGAGCAACATTTCTGGTCTCCACAACTACATCTTGAAGTCTATAAAATAGATACACAACCTACTGTAATAAAGGGACTTTATGGACCTAGCCCAACGGTATGGACACTATTTATGTTTTTTCATTTTGTAGTTTTTATTCTATTTATGGCAAGTGCAGTATGGTTATACACTAACATTACTTTGACACTATCTTACATATTTCCATTATTAGGCATGATACTGCTTTTTCTTATTTGGATTGGTCTTTATATTGCGGGTAGAATAGGAAAAAAAACAGGTAGAACAGAAATGTACCGACTACAATCCTTTATGTACTCCGTGTTAAAAAAGGTCTTATAAGTCTGCCTTTCTATATATTTATATCTCATTAAAAATTCTTGATATGCACATACACGATTACTCTAAAGATCATTCTATCCTTAACCAGTTTATTTATGAGTTGAGAGACCATGATATTCAGAAAGATGCAATGCGTTTTAGAAAAAATATTGAACGTGTAGGAGAAATTCTAGCTTATGAAATGAGTAAATCATTAGAGTTTGATACTAAAAAGGTACAAACTCCTTTAGGAGAAAAGGAAATGAGTTTACCACAACAAGACATTGTGTTGTGCTCTATATTACGTGCGGGATTACCATTACATCAAGGACTCCTCAATTATTTTGACGGAGCAGAAAATGCATTTATATCTGCCTATAGAAATCACCCTAATGATGATGATGAATTTGAGGTTATTGTAAAATATCTAGCGGCTCCATCGCTTGAGGGTAAGACGTTAATCCTTACGGATCCTATGCTTGCAACGGGTAAAACGCTTAAAAATGTGCTTGATGCATTAAAACCTCATGGCACACCAGCACAAATACACATTATCTCAGTAATTGGTTCTCAAGAAGGAGTTGATTATGTGCAAAAGGAATTTCCAGAGAGCACGCATTTGTGGATTTCGGCTATTGATCATAAGCTTAGTTCAAAAGGATATATTATTCCGGGTCTAGGTGATGCTGGAGATTTGAGTTATGGTGTGAAGTTGTAAGTAAATCTTAAGATATTCCGTTACACGGTTTGCTATCTTAGCATTATAATAAATCAATCATGAATATAGGTCTTTCTTTTTCTGGAGGCGGAATTAAAGGTGTTGCTCATCTGGGCGTACTCAAAGCATTATCAGAACATAATATTAAACCTACGCATATTTCTGGCACTAGTGCTGGCGCTATTGTAGGTGCGCTATATGCTGCTGGTCACGACTGGGAAGCGATTTATGATTTTTTTAAAACAACGCCTGTTTTCTCCATAAAAAGATTTGCTCGAAGGAAACCTGGCTTCTTAGATTCCTTGTTATTTCACAAAGACCTATCGGCATATTTCTCAGAAGATAGTTTTGAGTCGCTACAACTACCATTATCCATTACAGCGACTACGGTGATTACTGGCCAACTGCGCACCTTTGACGCTGGTCCTTTAATTAATCCAGTTATCGCATCTGCTTCTTTTCCTGGGATTTTTACTCCCATAGAGATTGACGGTGTTCATTACTTTGACGGCGGTGTGATAGATGACTTTCCTATAGAACCACTTGTACCCAAGTGTGACGTCATTATCGGTAGTTATGTAAATCCGCTGAGTACTATTGAAATAGGAGATTTAAAATACTCATATCAAGTACTCAATAGAGCTTATGAAATCAACTTACATCAAAAAGGACTGAACAAGTTTAAAGACTGTGATTTATTAATATGCCCAGAGAAGTTAGCCAAATTTGGCACTTTCAGCATGCGAAGTATTCCTGCGATTTTTGAGATTGGTTATGAAGAGGCTTGTAAGCAACTTGAAAATTCTGATCTTTTTAAATAGGTTTTCAAGACTTTGTATAGTGATAATAACGCTTTCGCGAAAGCGTAACAACCTTTTACATCTATCATAGCATTTACAACAGAGAGCTCATAACTCTAGATAGCTGAACTCGTTCAAATATAATCTGACGCAATACTGGCGATACCAACGAGTAAAATCAATACAAGTACAAAACTTCTAAATTGCTCTTGAGAAAAATGGTTTAAAATTTTCTTACCTATCCATGTACCAGCGACTGCTACTACGAGTAATAATGGAGCTAGGTAAAGATCATGCCTATGTATGTATCCGTTATAAAAATAAATGACAGTCCTGCTAAAGTCTACGCCAAGATCAATCACTGCAGAAGTTGCAATAAAAGTTGCCTTATCCATCTTGAAGGCTGCCATAGTAATACCTCGTATGGCTCCTCCTGTACCTAGCAACCCTGCACTCAAACCAGAAAGTATACCTCCCGTGATTGCATTTTTAGGAGAATCTTTGATGGTTAGTTTTTTAAATATCAAAAAAGTAAGACTCAAGAGAATGAGAAATATGCCCAGTATAAGTCCTAGAAATGTAGGGTCTACATACTTGCTTGTAAATGCTCCTATCGTCACAAAAATTACAGCAGGAATACCTAGGTAAAGCAAGAGACGCTTGTCTAATCCTTTTCTAAAAAAAGCGATCTTAGTAACGTTGCTAGACAAGTGAAATAGTGCCGTGATGCCAAGTACAGATTGAAAATCGAAGTAAAGATTTGCTATGGGCACAAAAAATACTGATGACCCAAATCCACCTACGGTTCCTAAAATTTCGGCCAGTAAGGCTAGTAATAAAAATACGGGAAGGTATCTAGTGAGCATACAACCTAAGGTTAAGAGTTACAATCTCTTAATATCAACAAGGGTGTAGTCACAGTATTAACAATCTGTGATAGATGCGAATATGAAAATATACGTTCTAAAAAAGTTTGATTTTTGGCGGATAGTACTTGAAGTTGGCAAGATCTCTTCAATAGAGATTCTCTTATTACCGCTACGGGATTTTCATCTATGTGCCTAGCGTATCTTATGGTTGTGCTTGGAAATAACTTCTGAATTTCTGTATGCTCATATTCAAATTCATGATCTTCCATATGAAAGCCAAAGGTGAGTCTCAGAACATCTATACTAGATGCATATTTATGAGTTATGTCAATTAATGGCTCCTTACCACACATCTCAAAAGTATCATCATAATCAAGTAAATACTGTATTCTTTTAGGAGTTATAAATCTATACTTTTCTGGAATTACGAGTACAGGACACTCCACTTTTCTTATAATTCTAAGAGCATGTGAGCTGAATATATTTTCAACAATCCCGGTTTTGCCATCTGTACCACATACTACTAAATCAATATTATATGCAGTAACAGCCTGGCTTATGGCATCTGTAAATACATCATAATCCACATGACCTTGAAAAGTGAATGAACTACTGTTATAAGTTTCTTTATAATGACCAATCATTGCATCCACCTTGGTTCTATTATCACCAAGTAATGCGTTGTCTATATTGCCTCTAGGACTAGAGGCCATTAAATCATCTGTGGTGTACTCCCACGTTTTTTGAATACTGAGTAAGTGAAACTCGCACTCTTGCCCTTTAAAAAAGTCAAAAGCATATGCATGAGCATTATCAGATTTTAACGTAAAGTCTGTAAGTAAGAGAATATTTTTCATAATAGTAATGGTCTTTCTCAAACCTACATACATCTATGAAAGTAAACTATGACTTATATCAGCTCCTATATTTATGTCTATCTTAAGTATAAAAATGAAAACAAGTCAATTAATGAATGCGCACGCCTTCTAAAAGTTGATCATTAAGTTTGTTGTCTCCGTCGTCATGAAGTACAGACATGTCTCCTGTACTTTCTAGTACAACAGCTCTTACCTCACTGTAGTCGAGCACGTTTGCTTCTCTTAGTTTTGCAATCAAATCTCCCTCACCTACATTTGATTTTTCTAAGTTTTTATAAAGAATCTTCCCGTCCTTCATTAACAATAATGGATCATTAGTAGCTAGATTTTTAAAAAATGTACTTTTCCTCACTAGCAAGGCAAATAAAGTTTGAAAAGCAATAATACCCGCTAGTGCGATTCCTCCTTTAAGAAGTGATTGGTCTGGGTTGAGAATAATGGATGCAAGTACAGAACCTACCGCAATGGTTGATGCAAAGTCAAAGCTTGACATCTTTGCAAATGTGCGTAAACCAGAAATTCTCGTGATAATAATCATTACTGTAAATATGGCTATTATTGATATTAATACTTTACCTAAAATGGGCATTGATGCGGTCATCCAGTTTTCCATGTATTTTTATTTTTAAGATTAAAAAAGCCCTCTTGTGAGGGCTTTACTTTGTGTTTTCTGTGGATTTATTTGGCATTTACCATCCACTCTACTCCAAATTGATCTGTGCAACGTCCATAATGTGCGTTCCAACTAGTCTCTTGAAATGGTGAATTAATTTTTCCTTGCGCGCTTAACGCCTCAAATGCAGATTGAGCCTCTGCGGTATCGCTATAATCTAGACTCATACACACCTTATTACCTGAAGTAAGTGGTGTATCTGGTGCTGCATCATACGCCATAAAGTGAAATCCTTTTCCTTTAAGTTCTGCATGTTGCAGCTTGTTGCGGTAGTGCTCTGGAATATCTGTTTCCTTTCCTTCCCAAGTCTCGCGGTTTACAACCTCTCCACCTAGAATTCCTTTATAAAAATTTAATGCCTCTTGGCAATTTCCGTCAAATGATAAATATGCTTGTGCTTTCATAATAATTGGTTTTATATAAATTTAAAAACATAAAGCCGTGTCTCAATATACATTATAAAAACCTAAAGAATAATTTAACGGGAAGCGGGAGAAGTGTTAATGGTAGCCGCAGTTATTAACGTTAGACTAAAGGTAATATCTGTTTAAAATTATAATCCCAATAACTCATGTTTTCATGCTAGCCTTGCAGAAAGTGCCATGGAATTGAGGATACCTACAACATTTGCTTCAAAGGGATGGTTTGTGGAAATCGAAAGGTATTTATTTATCTCGTTAATCTCATCACTTCCTAGACCTACTCTAAAAGAACTATTGTACGATGAGAAAAATGGACGGTCAATCGTTGTATTAAACAGGTTTAAAATATTTGTATGGCGGTTATCTGCTTGAATTCTTTCAAACAGCTCATTGATTTCCTTTTCCTCTTCTTCTAGTATTTGAAAAAATCGATTTGATGCACTTATAAGAACACCATTTACACCGTGTCCAATATTATAAATTTGAGATCTTTTTAGAAGTATATTTACTTCTGAATGAGTTAAATTACAATGGTGCTCACTGATATAACAAACGGTTTTGAACCTCTTTGGGGAGCTGCCAATCCATTTAAAAAGTTTGCCAAATATCATATTGCTTCATAAGGTAGCAAAAAAAAAGCCACCCGAAGGTGACTTTTTTCTTACTTGATAGGGTCTAGAACAAATCTTCTATCTTTTTTATATCATTTACAGATTTTTTTACCTGTAGTAATTGATTTGTGAGTACGCTTGTAATTTCAACTGGAAACGCTTGGTTTTCCATCACTTCGTTGTACTCCTCTATACTCGCTTTATCTCCACGTATGCATTCTTCAAGGATTCCCTCGTCTGAGTTTGAGCTAAAAGCATCTTTAATACTCATCCATGTTCTATGGATACTTCCTTTTGTGCTTCCAGATTCCTTTGGAGTTTCATTGAGCTTTAAAATAATGTCACTTATTTCTGTGGCAAATGTTGCTCTTGTTGCTGCCTTGTTTTTAAGGTAGTCTTTTAAGTAACTATTATCTGCCTTGAGCATTGCTTCTTTGTATCCTTCCTCTGCATCGTAATTCTTTTCTAGAATTCCTTGTAAGTTGTTTACGATATCTATGTGAGATTGTTCTCTTGCTGCTTCCGCTGTTGTCTGTTTCATAATTGTTAGTTTTAAAAGTGTCTCTTAAAAGAAACACATGATTAGTTAATATGTGCACGTTATCGGTACATCGTAGCAATATTACAAGTGCTACTCTTCCTCGTTCTTACTAAGATCTTTGGATGATGGTTTATCTCTTCCACCATATCCTAATCCGTTGGGACGTTCGTTTGTATCCTTTATATCTGTCTTCGTTATTTTATCTTTTTCCATCTTTTTTTTTCATAAAATTACGAGAGACTCTCAGTTTTGAAATGACATTTAATCTTATTTAACTCCATGTGTTAGAGCGTTCTTAAAATGAAAAGTGCCGTAACAGATATTATTATGACAACCGAAAATGATATTATTTTCGGACAAAAAAATCAACCAAAACAGCTCTTACCTCCTACACACAAGAGGATGTATTAAATAAGAAAAAGTGCCTTTTAATGAACATAAAAACAGCAAAATGGCAGTAAAAAGTTGAATATTGAAGCGCGCTATCTTAAGAAATTTTTAATAACTCCGCGTTTTTTGAGGTGTGTGAGGATACTTCGGCTGGTGTAATACGTATGTTCTTGAGGAATAAGATACGCCTCAAGATCTTCTATGGTATTTACCGTCTCTTGATTTGTAATATATCCATATCCCATATAAATCCCGTCTACCACAAGCACAAATGATCGCTCGTTGCTAGTTCTCCCTATGAGGTCTAGGTAGTAGGTTTCTTCTTTACTCGTGAGAGTTTCCAGCGCTTTGTATACTCTTGCATTGTATATTTCCTTGGGTTCTTCTCCCCTACATACGCCCTTACAAGCTTTGCTAGAGCAAGAACCAGCAGTGCGTTCTACACCCATAAATCTTGGACATAGCGCATGCATTATTTGTAATAGTTTGAGTTGCTGGATTACAGAATCCCTATTAAAAGAAACGGTATGACAGGAGTCTGTGTAGCTCTTTTCTGTGGGTACAATTCTCAAGATTCCTTTGGCATCTATTTTAGATTCCACAATCCAAGGGTTGTTGGTCTCTATCTGTTGCGAATTATAGGTAGGTGCAAGCTGTTTTATCTCTGCCGACTCTTTGAGTAAAGCGATTAACTCGTTTCCGGTTTCAACATATTCTACAGCGACGGTTTCTTTGCACAGTGTCTTTTCAAAAACTAATCTGCTCTTAAAATGCGAAATCACTCGCTTTTTTAAGTCGACTGCTTTTCCTACGTAAATCACTTCGTCGGTTGCATTCCTAAAGTAGTACACGCCACTTGTTTTCGGTAAATGGTCATATAGGCTTGTGGTAGCGATGGTGTTTTGTTCCGCTTTCGCGAAAGCGGAACTCTTATTATCATCCACACTAGCCTTAATTTGAAACAATTGAGACAGTGCTCGAGCATTCATGCCAGCTTTCAAAGAATCATATTCCACCGAATGAATAGCTGCAGTTTCCGCAAAAGATAGTTGTGCAGCGCTGCTACTCTTTCTGGAGGAAGTAGCATTAAAAATAAGGGAAGACTTCCTTAGTGGATACCCAATCTCTCTAAAAGAGCCGCGTAGCAATTGCTGAGAGAAATTATCAAAATATGCAATCTCACAGTCTTCCAAGTTGTCGATGAGTAAACTCGCGATATCTATGAATGATGGTGCTTTGCGCAGTGATATATTAGTAATCCCATAAGTGAATTCCTGATCTGGGGAAAGCACTTGAAGCGGTTTGATAAGGCTCTCATGATAATACAACTCCTCTTCATCATCAAAAACGACCACAGAAAATGCAATAGCGCTCGCTATTTTTAAATTATTGCTGTTAGTTTGTAAATCTAAGAAGGCTCTTCTCAATATATTGAAGTGTAGGATAAAATCCAAAATTATGAATAATTTCCTATCTTTGAAAATAAAAAAACTGCTATTATAGATTCATATAACACTAAGCAACGTGAGGCCATCACTTTTGATGGTAAACACTTACTACTACTTGCAGGAGCAGGTACTGGTAAAACCAAGACTATTGTAGGTAGAGCGGAATATCTCATTCAATCTGGCGTGCGTCCAGAAAAGATACAGATCCTCACATTTACAAAAAGGGCTGCGAGCGAGATTGTAGAGCGTGTAAAAGCAGGATTACCTGCTGGTACAAGCGGCGCGATTAATGGCAGTACCTTTCATAGCTGGTGTAACCAGCTTATTGTGAAGTTTCCAAATCTTTTTGGTGCGGCAAGTTTTACGGTAATTGATCCAGATGATCAATTAAGTTTGATGAAAATGGCTTGTGGAAATGCCAGTGAGGAATATGGAAAAGTAAGAATTAAACCGCAGCAAATTCTCGATATATTTTCCTTTGCACGTAACACGAGAAGTAACCTCACTGATACCATACGCAAGTTGCTCTATAAAGGAAAAGATGATCCTCAAGTAACTGAAGATATCGCTACGTTGCGACCACAACTAGAGCATCTTATTAAAGAGTACCAGCTACAAAAGAAGAGACAGCAGTACCTCGATTATGACGATTTACTGCTTGTTATAGCAAATAGATTAAATAAAGATGAGAAAGCAAGAGAGATTCTAGCTTCCTCCTACGAGCATATTTTGATTGATGAGATGCAGGATACTAATCCGCTGCAATGGTTTTTATTAAAGCCTTTTGAGCATATCTGTCACCTATTTTGTGTGGGAGATGATGCCCAATCTATTTACAGTTTCCGTGGCGCAGATTTTAAGAATGTTCACTTATTTAAAGAACGTGTAGCAGATGCTACGGTAAAAGTGCTAGACAAGAATTATCGTTCTACACAGGAGATACTGGATATCTCAAACTGGTTACTAGAAAAATCACCTGTACAGTATAATAAAAAACTGATCTCAAGCAGAGGACCAGGAAAAGTACCTGTGATTTTGAATGTGAATAACCAATTTGAAGAAGCAAATTATATAGCCAATAAAATTCTAGAAGCCTTTTCTAGTGGCGGAAGTTCATTTTCTGATTTTCTAATCTTGAGCAGGTCGCAATACTACACAAGACCACTACAAGCAGTATTTCTCCAAAAGAAGATTCCTTATCAAACCTTTGGCGGAAGAAAGTTTCTTGAAGCTGCTCACATAAAAGATTTAGTTTCGGTATTGAGAGTAATTAACAATCCGCTAGATGAGATTGCATGGATTCGCTTTTTTACTTTTATTCACGGTATTGGTGCTGTAAAAGCAACGTCTTATATGACGGAAGTGATGCAAATCGCACCAGAAGATATAATACCAGATACCTTCACCTCTATCATCTCTGGAACGGAAGGAGAAAAAGTATCTAAGTTTTACAAAACTGTTTTTGATAATAAAGGCAACGTAAAGCAAGCAATCAAAGAATTGTACAGCGCGATGGAGTTTGATCTTGCTATGAAATATAGCAAAGACTGGACAGAAAAACGCAAAGGTGATTTTCCCGTACTAGAAATGCTTTCTGAAAACTATGCGACCCTTGGTGCTTTTATCTCAGAAGGGATTCTAGATAATGCTGCACATGTTTCAGGTCAAAATACTTTAGAAGGCAGTAAATTAACTACCACAGATCATCAGGATCACGTCACCATCTCTACCGTACACTCGGCTAAGGGTCTTGAAGCAGACGTTTGTTTTGTGCTTAATGTATCCCCTAAGTCCTACCCTTCCTCCTACAGTCTGGGGAATCTAGACGAAGTAGAAGAAGATAGACGTGTGCTATATGTAGCGCTCACCAGAGCAAAAAATGAACTCATTATCACAAGAGCTACAGAGTCCATAAACGCCTTTCATCATAAAACGGATACGCAAGAAGAACTAGGAGAAAATAGCGCCTACTTTCTAGAAGAGCTTCCAGATCACCTTGCTAGTCAAACCTCTCCAAAAACTACATTTACAGCTCATAAAGATGCCGCCGTAAAGAATGATATTGATTTAGATTTGGGTATGGATTTTAGTTAGAACTTCGTTTTATCACTTCTCGTAGTAGATTACTAAAAGTTGTATGAGTGTCTACCTAATATAAATATTTCCAGATTTCTCATGTTCCTGAAAAAGAAAACTCTTAAAAAATACTTTTAAAACTCATCTAGTTTGTGCTATCTACTTCACTATTATCTTGCTGTTCTTCTAGTGTTTTTCTAATGTGCTCGCTGTCCCAGTGATTATCATAAGCTACAATCCCTCTATTGAAGTCTTCATTGAGGTAACGTTCTTGCTTTTCTAACTCTTGACGAGCGACAAAAATATAGCTATCTGTACCTTTCTTTGGTTCCTTGGCAAGACGTCTCAAAATAGCTTCATCGTATTTTATAAAGTTCTGGACCTGTCTATTTAACGTATATTTTCTAAACCCTAATTTATGCAATGCGTCACTGGCAAGGCTGAGTGAAGTATCTAGGGATTCTCTGTAAATATTTTCTATACCTAAGTTGAGTAAATCATAAGCGTCATCCCTATTCCTTGCTCTAATCATAAGCTCTACATGGGGATACTTTTCTTTTACAAGTTTTGTCACTTGCTTTGTTACCGTAGGATTATCTATCGCACAAATTAGAATTTTTGCCTGCGCAATTCCAGCAGATTCCAATAAATCTAAGCGCGTGGCATCACCGTAATACACCTCAAAGCCCATCTTACGAAGAAAATCTACACGATTTGAATCTTGATCAAGTATGGTAGCTTCTACTCCGTGCGACCTCAAAAAACGTCCTATGGTACTTCCAAAATGTCCAAAACCTACAAGTATCACATTTTGTGACTTTGCAATATGATCCATAGGTCTCTGTATTGATTCTTTAGTTCCTATTTTAGGCAAGATATAACGTTCATTTATCATTCCAGTAATAGGAGTAAGCGACATAGTAAGTGCTGTAATTACTAGCATCATGTCCATTTGATCTTGCTCTAATAATTGCAAGCTAAACGCGAAGGAAAGCAGGACAAAGGCAAACTCTCCTATCTGTGATAAGCTAAAAGTGAGCAGTAACTTCTGATCTAATTTTAGTTTAAAAACATAACCGGTAATAAATAAGATAAGCGCCTTTACGATTACAATTGCAATTAATATTCCACTTATAGTGAGCGGATTTTTAGCAATCACAATAAAATTGATAGAGGCTCCCACTGCCATAAAAAACAAGCCTAACAGTAGATTTTTAAAAGGTTCCAAGGTGCTCTCCAGCTCATGTTTGAATTCGCTATTAGATAACACTACGCCACCTAGAAAAGCACCTAGCGCAGGACTGAGACCTACATATTCCATTAAAAAAGAAATAGAAAATACAATCAATAATGCAGAGGCTATAAGTAGTTCTCGTACTCCTGTATTTGCGACTTTACGCAGCATAGGTACAATTAAAAATTTACCAGCAACTATGATAATAACTACAGAAAGAATAATTGCGAGCGTTTGAAAACCGATAGGCAAACCATCTAATAAATTCTCAGACGCTCCATGACCTTCACCACCAGCCACCGTTGTAGCAGTAGAGAGCAGTGGCAATGCACCTAGCATGAAAATTACAATGATATCTTGAAAAAGTAAAATAGAAAATGAGGATGCTCCATAAGTGGTATCCATCATCCCTTTCTCCTTTATGGTTTGCAAAGCAATTGCTGTAGACGATAGTGCTACGGCCATAGAGATTACAAGAGAGACTTTCCAGTCGTAGCCTAGAAAGGTGAACAAGAAATATGTTAGTAGCATGGTCCCTCCTACTTGCAGTCCTCCCATGCCTAAGATGGTCTTGCGCATGTTCCAGAAATTCTTAGGTTCAATTTCTAAGCCTATTAAGAATAACATTACCACCACACCAAACTCTGCAAAGTGTAATATATCTTCTCCCTCTTGACCTATAAACCCTAATACGTAAGGGCCTATGAGTACGCCTGCTAGTAAATAACCTATTACGGAACTCAGCCCAAGTCGCTTTGCGATGGACACACAAATTATTGCTCCCGCAAGAAAGACTATCGCTTCAAAAAGAATACTTCCTGTCATAATTTAGTGAGTTTTTAATTGCGGCAAATCATTTAAAAATACGCAGTTATCTACACCTAGTACAACAGCCTCTTTCTGCAGTAACTCTAATAATGATTTATAAGTACTCGAGTGAGTGTTTAACTGATTGTCACTCAATTGGTGCGTACCCATGACTGCAAATGGTGGATAATACTGCATCCCGCATAAGATTGCTGTTTGTTCAAAGGGTCTTAAAAATTCATTAATGGTAAAGCTATTGCTTCCTTGAGCACAATACACCTCTTTTGAGCCACCTGTGGTAATCACATTTAAGCAGGTTTTTCCTTTAAGGGCATTACCATTTGGTCCATATGCCCACCCAAATTCTAGCACCATATCAATCCACTGCTTCATTAAAGGCGGACAGCTATACCAATATAATGGGTGGTGCCATACGATGATATCATGTGCAGCAAGCAACTCCTTTTCGGCATCTACGTCAATATGAAAATCTGGGTATTGCTCATAAAGATCATGAAAAGTAACACCTTCCATATCTTGAATGTGTGATACTAGTGACGTATTTGCCCTAGATTTTTCAAATTTAGGATGCGAGAATAATACAAGTATTTTCTTCATGGGTGGGTATCGTTAATTTTGGCGAAAGCCAACTAGAAAGAGTTATAAGTTTACAACACGTTCTTTGCAAAGATCTCTTCTAGCATACTCGCTGGATCTTCACATAAACCCGGATGCGTTTTTGAGCTTTGTATAATAGTGCTTCTACAAGCAGTAAGCCATCTAAATCTGTCTGATAGTTCCATTGCGCCTATGCGACCTCCAGCAGGTGTTCCTTTACACACAAGCTCCCAGGCTTCTAGATATGCTTGATACTTGGCAATCTCTACATCTGTACAGAAGGCTTTCCACTTATCTGGACATATATGAAACTTTATGCCTAGATATTTTTTCTTTTTTGAAAAGACAATGACACCTACATTAAAGAACTCTTCTCGTTCTACTTTAGGCACAATTCTAATGGTGGCGTACTCAAAGGTATATTTATCTTGCATCTTCTCCTTCTTTTACTAAGATATCAATTTTTGATAATCTAGAATTTACAAACTCAAGATAGGCTGCTCTCATGTCACCAGGCGTCATGGTATCAAACTCAGATATTAACCAGTCTTCTGGAATATGTGCTATAATATCTTCTAGCTTTTCTTGCGTTAATAGCTCTTTGATTGCAGTTGCCGCTTCTGTTAAGCGTGTTGCTTTCTCTAACAATACATGATCTTTTACAAGCGGAAATGTACGCTCTAGGTGATTTTTCCAATTTTTCCAGTCATGGTGAAAATAAAAACTCGCACCGTTATCTATCACCCATATCTCATTATGCCACTGCAGGAGATTTGTATTTTTTGCGGTTCTATCTATATTACTGATAATACAGTCTAGTAACACTATTTTTGAAGCAGTAAGCGCATCTACCGTACTAACCAGCGGATCATAAGTAATCGCTTCTGATAAGAAATGAAGCCCAAAGTTTAACCCTACGCTAAATTTCAGTAAATCTTGAATCTCTTCATCTGGCTCTGTTTTACTAAAAGAGTCATCTAGATTCATAAACACAAGCTCAGGAACCTGAAGTCCTATCGCTCTGGCTATTTCGCCTCCTAGAAGTTCGGCTATAAGTGCTTTCTTTCCTTGCCCCGCTCCTCTAAACTTGAGCACATATAAATAATCATCATCTGCTTTAACTAAAGCTGGAAGTGATCCTCCTTCTCGTAAAGGTTGCAAGTATTGCACAACATTTACAGTTCTTAATTGTAGTGTATTCATAGTACAGTATTCTCTTTTCTAGAGTTCTCTTATAACTGCAAATTTAAGTGATTACTTATTGGTCTTTCCTACTAATAGTATAGGTCTTTTTTACTCAAATGTAACTACATCAATTATTGTACAAGTATAATATTGTAAAACAAAAATACTTTTATTAACAATTTTGTTTAATCCTGCTTTCGCGAAAACGAAATTATATAAATCAGAGTTAACAATCTCATTACTTTATACTTGTAATATTCTATGAAATGCTAATTTATTCAGGCAAAGTGTTAATTTATTCATTTTAATAGTATTTAGTCTTGCTTATACTAAAACAAATTATTAATTTTCTTACATATTAAACTTGTATAAATCAACATTCTACAACCAATTTTGTACAAGTAAAAGTTCTTAATTACTCAGATACCAAGCACTAGTCTTAAACAGAACAAGCAGTAGGTATCACTTTGATTAAACGGACTCTTATACGATTAATCAAATTTGAATTTTATTGTTTAATGATGTGTACTCGACATTCATTAGTTAGATGTTTTATTAAAATAATTTAAAACGACTACCATGATGAGAAAAACTACCTATCCATCACCCTTGAACAGTTTCATAGTGATTTTCTTTCTTGCCTGCTTCTCAATGAATGCGCAAGAACAATCATTTGCAACCACCATTCTCAATCAAGAGAATGTTGACAATGCAAATCTTTCTGTAAATGGCAACTTAACTGATTTTGCCGAGGTTAGAGCAAACTCTGGAACACTCTTTTTTGGTGCATATGACGGCATACTTGAGTTATCATACGGAGAACTACTACCTGCAAATACCACATCATATATTAAAATTGAGACAGAAGATGACCTATTACCTTCTTTATTAGGTGGTAATCTTGGTAATTTACTTGCAGATGTGTTGGGAATTGTATTAATAGGTAATCAAGAATTTACGGTAAAGGCATTAAATGGTAACACTACTGTATTAAGCGCAGTGTCATCAGACCCAAATTCATTTAGCGGTGCTAGAACACAAATCGTGACAGATGCTCAGGGTGATTATTACATAGCTCTCACCCCAGACCAACCTTATAGTAGCATAGAAATCACAAATAGTATAGGCTCTTTAATAGGACTAAGTCAGGAACGTTCTTTAAGAGTTTATGGGGCTTTCTTTGGGGCAGATACACCTATTTGTAATACTCCTTCATTTACATCTTTTGATGGGACGGGACTTAATCTAGATTTAATAAACCTAGGAGGCGCTGGAGTTACAAATATTGAAAATGCTATTGATGGAGATCTTACAACATTCTCAGAGTTAAGTTTGGGAGTATTATCAGTTGCTGCAACTATAGAACAAGAAATTTATTTTCAAAATGCAACACAGCCTACAGAAGATTTTAAAATTCGCCTTGCTGTCGATCCAAGTTTATTAGCACTAGGAGTGGCAAATAATATTCAATTTGAGGCTTATAATGGTATAGATCTAGTTGCCACAAGAGATTTAGGCTCGCTGTTAAATCTTGAGCTTATTAATTTATTACAGAGTAATAACCCGGTAGATATTGGTTTTGACGTTTCGGCTCCTGTAGATAGGATTGTAGTTAGTTATTCTTCATTATTGAATACCTCATTGAGTCAGCGACTTGATTTATATGATGTTGCGGTGACTCCTGCTATTCCAGAAATTGCTGCAGACTCGCAAAATATTACCTTATGTGAAAATAACACTGCAGATCTTACTGCTACTACTGATACTACAAACTCACAAATAAATTGGTATGATGCAGAGCAAGGTGGGACTTTACTTGCAACAGTTGATAGCGGTGAAGCTTTTACCACCCCATCGTTAACAGAAAGTGCTACTTTCTATGCTGCTGCTACCGCAAATGGATGTACTGTAGCGTCTGTGAGAACTGCTGTTTTAGTTACCATTAACCCTACTCCTAAAGCTTCTGATATTCTAGTAGCAGGATTTGATACTGCTATATGCTTACCAGAAGTATTAGAGATTGCTCCGTCAAGTACCATCTCAAATGACTTCAAATATTATTTTGATTCTAATAAAAATGAAGAGATTACTAATGGCCTTACAGCAGATGGTATTGTATATGTAATTAATGACAGTAAGCTTGAAATTACTGGATTAAATGAGGTAAATAATCCTGATAATATATTTATATCAACCATTAACCCTGCTACTGGTTGTGAAAATAGTTCTGGTGATTTGAGACAAGTGTCTATAATTCTTGCAAATACCCCAAATGTCTCTATAAATCTCACGGAAAATATTACCGCAGATGATGTCGTTAATAGTATTGAGCAAAATAATGATATTACCATTTCTGGTGTAGTTACAGGTGATGCTCAAGAAAACGATGAGGTAACTATAACGGTAAATAATACAAATTACACAGCATTCTTAGATGCAACCTTAAGCTTCGCTACAGATATCTCAGGCGCAGAATTAGTAGCTGACGCAGATTCAACCATTGATGCATCTATAACGGTTGTTGGTTCTATATGTACTGCCACAGCTATTGATAGTGAGGCTTACACAGTAGATATTAACAGTCCAACGACGCCGACGGTTGATCCGCAAACTACCAATGACACCACGCCACTGATTACAGGTACAGCAGATTCGGATGATGAGCTGACAGTGATTGTAAATGGAGTGACCTACACCGAAAGTGATGGAAACCTTATCGATAATGGTGATGATACGTGGAGCTTACAAATACCTGATGGAAACGAAATTCCAGATGGAACGTATGATGTAGATGCTTCTGTGGAAGATACTGTTGGAAACACTGCTTCTGATATTACTACTGATGAATTAACCATTGACTCTGCTTCCCCAACGACGCCAACGGTTATTGCGCAAACTACCAATGACACCACTCCACTGATTACAGGTACAGCAGATTCTGAGGATGAGCTGACAGTGATTGTAAATGGAATCACCTACACCGAAAGTGATGGAAACCTTATCGATAATGGTGACGATACTTGGTCTTTACAAATCCCTGATGGAAACGAACTACCAGATGGAACCTATGATGTGGATGCTTCGGTGGAAGATACGGTTGGAAATACTGCTTCTGATACAACTACAGATGAATTAGTAATTGATGCTACTGCACCTACAACTCCAACAGTAGATCCTCAAACTACAAACGACAGTACTCCCCTGATTACGGGTACTGCAGATTCGGATGATGAGTTGACCGTAATTGTAAATGGTATTACATACACCGAAGGTGATGGAAACCTCATCGATAACGGTGATAATACTTGGTCTCTGCAAATTCCTGATGGTAGCGAACTACCAGATGGAACTTATGATGTTGATGTTTCTGTGGAAGATACAGTTGGAAATACTGCTTCAGATGCTACAACTGATGAATTAACCATTGACGCTACTGCGCCAACGACGCCGACGGTTGATCCTCAAACTACAAACGACACCACTCCGCTGATTACAGGTACAGCAGATTCGGATGATGAGCTAATAGTAATTGTAAATGGAGTGACCTACACCGAAGGTGATGGAAACCTTATCGATAATGGTGATGATACTTGGAGCCTACAAATTCCTGATGGAAATGAATTACCAGATGGAACGTATGATGTAGATGTTTCTGTGGAAGATACGGTTGGAAATACTGCTTCTGATACTACTACCGACGAATTGATAATTGACGCTACTGCGCCTACAACTCCAACAGTAACAGCACAAACTACCAATGACACCACTCCGCTAATTACGGGTACGGCAGATTCTGAGGATGAGCTGACAGTGATTGTAAATGGAGTAACCTACACCGAAGGTGATGGAAACCTCATCGATAACGGTGATGACACTTTTAGCTTGCAGATTCCTGATGGAAATGAACTACCAGATGGAACCTATGATGTAGATGTTTCTGTGGAAGATACGGTTGGAAACACGGCTTCTGATATTACTACTGATGAGTTAACCGTTGACTCTGCTTCCCCAACGACTCCAACGGTTGATCCTCAAACTACAAATGACACCACTCCACTGATTACAGGTACTGCAGATTCTGACGATGAGCTGACAGTGATTGTAAATGGAGTAACCTACACCGAAGGTGATGGAAACCTTACCGATAATGGTGATGACACTTTTAGCTTGCAGATTCCTGATGGAAATGAATTACCAGATGGAACTTATGATGTAGATGTTTCTGTGGAAGATACGGTTGGAAATACGGCTTCAGATATAACAATTGATGAATTAACCATTGACTCTGCTTCCCCTACAACGCCAACGGTTACTGCTCAAACTACGAATGACACCACTCCACTGATTACAGGTACAGCAGATTCGGATGATGAGCTGACAGTGATTGTAAATGGAATCACCTACACCGAAGGTGATGGAAACCTTACCGATAATGGTGATGACACTTTTAGCTTGCAGATTCCTGATGGAAATGAACTACCAGATGGAACTTATGATGTTGATCTTTCTGTGGAAGATACAGTTGGAAATACTGCTTCGGATACAACAACAGACGAGCTAGTAATTGACGCAACAGCACCTACTACCCCAACGGTTGATCCGCAAACTACCAATGACACCACTCCGCTGATTACAGGAACAGCAGATTCTGACGATGAGCTAATAGTAATTGTAAATGGAGTAACCTACACTGAAGGTGATACAAACCTCATCGATAACGGTGATGATACGTGGTCTCTACAAATACCTGATGGTAGCGAACTACCAGATGGAACCTATGATGTAGATGCTTCTGTAGAAGATACAGTTGGAAATACTGCATCTGATAATACAACTGATGAATTAGTAATTGACGCTACTGCGCCTACTACTCCAACAGTTACTGCGCAAACTACCAATGACACCACGCCACTGATTACAGGTACAGCAGATTCTGATGATGAGCTGACAGTGATTGTAAATGGAATAACCTACACTGAAGGTGATGGAAACCTTACCGATAATGGTGATGACACTTTTAGCTTGCAGATTCCTGATGGAAATGAACTACCAGATGGAACCTATGATGTAGATGTTTCTGTGGAAGATACGGTTGGAAATACGGCTTCTGATATTACTACTGATGAGTTAACCATTGACTCTGCTTCCCCAACGATTCCAACGGTTGATCCTCAAACTACAAATGACACCACTCCACTGATTACAGGTACAGCAGATTCTGATGATGAGCTGACAGTGATTGTAAATGGAATCACCTACACCGAAAGTGATGGAAACCTTACCGATAATGGTGATGATACTTGGAGCCTGCAGATTCCTGATGGAAATGAATTACCAGATGGAACTTATGATGTCGATGCTTCTGTAGAAGATACGGTTGGAAATACTGCTTCGGATACAACAACAGACGAGCTAGTAATTGACGCAACAGCACCTACTACCCCAACGGTTGATCCGCAAACTACCAATGACACCACGCCATTGATTACAGGTACAGCAGATTCTGATGATGAGTTGAACGTAATTGTAAATGGAATCACCTACACTGAAGGTGATGGAAACCTTATCGATAATGGTGACGATACTTGGTCTTTACAGATTCCTAATGGAAGCGAACTACCAGATGGAACTTATGACGTGGATGTTTCTGTTGAAGATACGGTTGGAAACACTGCTTCTGATAATACTACTGATGAATTAACCATTGACTCTGCTTCCCCAACGACGCCAACGGTTGATCCGCAAATTACCAATGACACCACGCCCTTAATTACAGGTACAGCAGATTCGGATGATGAGCTGACTGTAATTGTAAATGGAATCACCTATACTGAAGGTGATGGAAACCTTACCGATAATGGTGATGATACGTGGAGCCTGCAGATTCCTAATGGAAGCGAACTACCAGATGGAACTTATGACGTGGATGTTTCTGTGGAAGATACAGTTGGAAATACTGCTTCAGATGCTACAACTGATGAATTAACCATTGACGCTACTGCGCCAACGACGCCGACGGTTGATCCTCAAACTGCAAACGACACCACTCCGCTGATTACAGGTACAGCAGATTCGGATGATGAGCTGACAGTGATTGTAAATGGAGTGACCTACACCGAAGGTGATGGAAACCTTATCGATAATGGTGATGATACTTGGAGCCTACAAATTCCTGATGGAAATGAATTACCAGATGGAACGTATGATGTAGATGTTTCTGTGGAAGATACGGTTGGAAATACTGCTTCTGATACTACTACCGACGAATTGATAATTGACGCTACTGCGCCTACAACTCCAACGGTTGATCCTCAAACTACAAATGACACCACTCCACTGATTACAGGTACAGCAGATTCGGATGATGAGCTGACAGTGATTGTAAATGGAATCACCTACACCGAAAGTGATGGAAACCTTACCGATAATGGTGATGATACTTGGAGCCTACAAATTCCTGATGGAAACGAAATTCCAGATGGAACGTATGATGTAGATGTTTCTGTGGAAGATACGGTTGGAAATACGGCTTCTGATATAACAATTGATGAATTGTCCATTGACTCTGCTTCCCCAACGACGCCAACGGTTGATCCTCAAACCACAAATGACACCACTCCACTGATTACAGGTACAGCAGATTCGGATGATGAGCTGACAGTGATTGTAAATGGAGTAACCTACACCGAAGGTGATGGAAACCTTACCGATAATGGTGATGACACTTTTAGCTTGCAGATTCCTGATGGAAATGAACTACCAGATGGAACCTATGATGTAGATGTTTCTGTGGAAGATACGGTTGGAAATACGGCTTCTGATATTACTACTGATGAGTTAACCATTGACTCTGCTTCCCCAACAACGCCAACGGTTGATCCTCAAACTACAAATGACACCACTCCACTGATTACAGGTACAGCAGATTCTGATGATGAGCTGACAGTACTTGTAAATGGAGCTACCTACACCGAAGGTGATGGAAACCTTACCGATAATGGTGATGATACTTGGAGCCTACAAATTCCTGATGGAAACGAAATTCCAGATGGAACGTATGATGTAGATGTTTCTGTGGAAGATACGGTTGGAAATACGGCTTCTGATATAACAATTGATGAATTAACCATTGACTCTGCTTCCCCAACGACGCCAACGGTTGATCCGCAAACTACCAATGACAACACTCCACTGATTACAGGTACAGCAGATTCTGTTGATGAGCTAACAGTAATTGTAAATGGAGTTACGTATACCGAAGGTGATGGAAATCTTACCGATAATGGTGATGATACGTGGTCACTACAAATACCTGATGGAGGTGAATTATTAGATGGAACCTATGATGTAGATGCTTCTGTTGAGGATACGGTTGGAAATACTGCTTCGGATACGACAACAGACGAATTGATAATCGATACGAATGCTCCTAGTATTCCAACGGTAATCTCTCAAGTAACCACAGACACCACCCCAATAATTGAGGGAACAGCAGATTCTAGTGATGCATTGACAGTGACCGTAGATAATACAACCTATGCTGAAAATGACGGACATCTTACAGATAATGGTGATAATACATGGAGCCTGCAAATTCCAGGAGCTAATGATATTGCAGATGGTGTTTATGATGTGCAAGCCACCACTGAAGACATGACTGGAAATTCGGCGTCAGATGTAACTACTAATGAGTTGACGGTTGATACTACTGCTCCTATTCCGCCTACGGTTACTGCGCAAACTACCAATGACACCACGCCAATAATTACAGGTACAGCAGATTCTGATGATGAGCTGACAGTGATTATAAATGGAGTTACCTACACCGAAGGTGATGGAAACCTTACCGATAATGGTGATGATACGTGGTCTTTACAAATTCCTGATGGAAGTGAATTAGCAGATGGATCTTACGATGTAGATGCTACTGCTGAGGATTTAGCAGGCAATATGGCTTCAGATACTACGGTAGATGAGCTTACTATACAGTCAGGTATCGTAACGACAGAAAATGAGCAGCAACTTTTTTGCGAAAGCGAAAACCCAACAATTGCAAATATTCAGGTAAATGAAACCTCTGTAAATTGGTACCTCAGTGCTTCTGGTGGAACTGTTTTAACTACCGATACTGCATTGACGAACAACACGATTTACTATGCGGCGCTTGTTACAAACGGAATAGAGAGTGCAAATAGGCTAGCTATTACTGTTACTATTATCAGTACGCCTACGCCTACTACCACCGCTAGTATGCAATCATTTTGTATAGATGCTATGGCTACCGTAAGTGATATCGACGTAAATGAACCTGATGTAATATGGTATGCTCAAGCAACAGGAGGTACTCCACTAGCTGCAGATGCACTTCTAGTTACTGGTAATTATTACGGAGCTTTAGTAAATAATGGTTGTGAGAGTAGCACTCGTCTAGAAGTGAGTATTACGATAGATGAGACTGCTACGGCAAGCATTACGAGCAGTACTGCAATGACTTGTGTGGGTAATGAAATTACTTACCAGACAGAATCTGACATGAGCGGTTATTTATGGACTATTTCTTCTGGTGGGACAATCATCACTGGTGGTGATCTCACAGACGATTTTGTTACCGTGATATGGAACGAACTTGGTGAGCAATCTGTTGCTGTAAATTATGAATCTACTAATAGCTGTATGCCTCTAGCAGATGCTACTCTAGACGTGGAAGTTGCCACTTGTTCTGATCTTACGATTCTTAAAACGGTAAATAATGCCCTGCCACAACTTAATACAGAGGTTGTGTATACCATTACTGTGACTAATGTAGGTGACACAGATTTTACAGATGTTGAGGTTCAAGATATATTACCATCCGGACTGCAATTTATATCTGCGGTGACAGATAGCGGGACTTTTGATAATGCAGCGGGTACTTGGATAATTCCTGAGGTGATGGCCAGTGCTACTGTGGTGTTAGAAATAACGGCTGTAGTACTTGAGGACGGAGATTACCTAAATATCGCAACCATCACGCAGTCTAGTCCTATGGATAGTGACCTTACTAACAATGTATCGCAAGTTGATATCGCGCCTAGTTGCATTAAAGTGTTTAATGAATTCTCACCTAATGGTGACGGCTTTAATGACACTTTTACCATACGCTGCATCGAATCTTACCCGGAAAACAACTTGAAAATTTACAATCGAGCTGGAAACATGGTGTATGAGATGGATGGGTATGCAAATGTGTGGAGAGGAACTTCTACTTCTAACGGTACTGTAAATAAAAATGACGGCCTTCCATCATCTACTTACTATTACATTCTAGACTTAAAAGATGGTAGTGAGCCGCTTACTGGCTGGGTATACATTGCACTTTAATAACCTAACTTAAAAACGACGAATATGTTTAAAATATATAAGATTTACTTAGTACTTATTATGTGTTGTGTAAGCATACATATCAATGCACAACAAGCGCCTAACTATACACAATACATGTATAATACCATGGCTATAAATCCAGCATATGCAGGATCTTCAGAGGGGTTAAATGTGGTGGGAATATATCGTTCTCAGTGGGCTGGTTTTGATGGGGCTCCAGAGACGTATAACCTCAGTGTTGAGACGCCGCTTACTGATCGCGTTGGTATAGGTGTAAATGTGACAAAAGATGTAAACGGTCCTGCAGAGAGATTCAACTTTGATGGTAATTTCTCTTATAATATTCAGTTGGATAGGGATCTTAATTTGGCTTTTGGTATAAAAGGAGGTGCTCAGTTACTCAATGTTGACTTTTCAAAAGGGGAGTTTGTAAACCAAGGTGATCCCCTACTCACAAATAACATTGATAATAGACTACTAACTACGCTAGGAGCTGGTGCCTTTTTGTATAAATATAATTGGTATGTAGGAGTCTCGGTGCCTGACTTTTTTAGTGATGAGTATTATGATAATGTGGAGGAAGCTGTCGTGGCAGATGAGTTGCAAACGTACCTTACTGCTGGTTATGTTTTTGGCATAAGTGATAACATCCGTTTTAAACCAGCTGCACTTGTAAATTATGTAAATGGTAGTCCGCTGCGATATAATCTTTCGGCCAATTTCCTATTTCATGATAAGCTCACCGTAGGTGCTAGTTATCAAGTGGATGCTGCGGTAAGTGCGCTGGCTGGTTTTCAAATTTCAGACAATCTATTTTTAGGCTATTCCTTTGATTATAACACTACAGATTTTACAAATTACAATGATGGAACCCATGAAGTTATTTTAAAGTTCTCTTTATTCAAGAAAAAGGGAATGTCATTCTCACCTAGATTCTTTTAACATCAAACCACTATGAAGAAATCACTATATATTTTATTCATGTTGTGTGTATGTTTTAGTTATGCACAGAATGATTTAAAAAAAGCAGATGAGCTTTATGACAGACATATGTATGCAGATGCTGCAGTGCTTTATGATGAGCACCTCAATGACTCAGAAAAGATAGCGCCTACTACCTGGCAGCATATTGCAGACACGCATTATAACCTTAAGAATTATGAGCGTGCAGAAATTGCCTATAAAAAAACTTTTGACGCACAAGGATACACGATGGAGCCTGCACATATCTGGCAGTATTTTGATGTACTACGCTTCTTAAAAAAGTATGATACAGCAGATGATTTTTATGTAGGCTATTTAAAACTATCCAAAAAAGACAAAGAGCTCAATAGATACTATGAAGAAAAGTCTAGGTTTAATGACATCATAGCAAATGACACGCTCTATCAGATTACAAATCTTGATATTAACTCTAGCTATGCAGATTTTGGCGGATCCTTGTATAAGAATAAACTAGTATTCTCAACGGCTCGCAATGATGAAGAAAATAAACTCTATAAAAGAGATAACACCCCTTACCTATCGCTTTATGAAGCCACAATAGATAGTACTGGTACCTACTCAAATGTTAAGCTTTTTAATGAAGAGCTAGAAACCCAGTATCACGATGCCACGGCTACTTTTTATAATAATGATCAAACGCTGGTCTATGCTTCAAGTGCACAATCTGGATCTCGCAAGATTTATACAAAGAATAAGAGAAACTTCTTTAAGCTCTACCGTGTGCAGATTAACGATGATAAGTTTGATAAAGAAGAACTCCCTATTAACGGGAACGGCTATTCCATAGGGCAGCCTTTTGTAACTATAGATGGTAGTCAGCTGTATTTTGTATCAGACATGCCTGGTGGTTATGGCCGTGCAGATATTTATGTGTGTGACATACGAGCAGATGGCTCACTCTCCACACCTCGCAATCTAGGTGATGCAGTAAACACACCATATGATGACTTTTTCCCTTTTGTAAAAAATAAAGAACTCTATTTTGCTTCTAAAGGTCACGTAGGTTTTGGCGGGCTTGATATTTACAAGGCGCAGCTTAGAGACGGCATTTACAGTAATGCCCGCAACCTCGGCCTTGGGATTAACAGCAATGCAGACGACTTTGCGTATGTGGCAAGTAACACTAAAAATGAAGGGTATTTTAGCTCAAACAGAGAAGGCGGTAAAGGTGATGATGATATTTACTCCTTTGTATATGATCGCGGTGAGTGCTTCCAGACCTTAGAAGGAACCGTTACAGACTCACAAACAGGCGCACCTTTACCAGCAGTGACTATCATCGCTTATGATACAAGTAATAAGCAAGTAGCCGAAACACTTACTGACGCGGCAGGAACCTACACCCTACAGATGGGTTGCAATATCAAATACAATATTAAGGCATCAAAAATAGGCTACTCAAAAGATGAGTTGGACTTAAACACAGGCACAGAGCCTAATGGGCTTATTAACTTTGTAGATTTTAAACTGGCTAACCTTTCAGACATTTTTGTTACAGATGGTGAGATAGAAAAGATTAAAATCAACCCTATTAATTTTGAGTCTAATCGTTATGCGATTAACATATTTGCCGCACAACAGCTCCAGCGCATTATTGATATTATGAACGAATATCCGGCGCTTATCATCAAGATAGAATCCCACACAGATCAACGTGGAGGAGCGTCATATAACCAGACCTTATCAGAAAACAGAGCGACTTCTACGCGTGACTATTTGATTAAAAACGGTATCACGAGTTCGCGCATTGAGAGCGCCAAAGGGTTTGGTGAATCAAGGCCCATACACATTTGTGATGAGGCAGACGATAGCTGTACAGAGGTGCAGTATTTAGAAAATAGACGTTCAGATTTTATTGTGGTTAGCAGGTAGCAACACCCTGTTCTTTACCCAATGACTGTAAGCCTTCCTAGTTCTCCAACGCTAGTGAAGGCTTATTTTTATGCAAGCCTTTAATAGTTGTAGACTCATGGTGTGTGGAGTTTTCACGCTTTCGCGAAAGCGTACCATAAACACCTCATAAACAGCACCTCATTTGCAAGCTACGGCACTATAAAAGATGGTATATTTAGGGCAGTATTCATATAATCACGCGCTATGAAATATACCCTATTCCTCCTCACTCTACTCTGCATACTCACGGGATGCACACAAAAAGAAGCGACCTCACAACAAACCGTCGCTGCCTACTACAAGGCCGTTGCCGAAGGGAATTACCATGAAATAAGCAGCTTGATAAGCGATAGCATCACCATCACGGCGGGAGATTATGTGATGCCTTTTGACAAAGAAAGTTACTACGAGCACTTTAAATGGGACTCCATATTTAAGCCCTCCTACGAGGTGGTCGCCATAGAGAGTGACAGGGCGCAAGTTATCGCTACGGTAGCCGTGAGCTCGCTACGATTCGAATTTTTAAAGAATAACCCACTCACCTGCAGTCATAAAATATACCTACATGAAGGCAAAATCACTAAGCTAGAAGAAATCACCTGCATCGATGTAAACTGGGATGTGTGGCAACAAGAACGCGACTCCCTAGTAGCCTGGACCGCCCGCAATCATCCTGAGCTAGATAATTTTATTAATGATCTGAGTATGAAAGGTGCAATAAAATATAAGAAAGCGATGGAGTTGTATGTGGGGCGTGATGGGGAGGAGTGAGGTTATTGAATAAAATAATACCTCAATTTTCTTAAAATTTATCCATTATGGGAAAAACCGTAATTTCTTACAAACTAGAAAGAGTATCTTGCTTATTAATTATGGTATTATCTATTTTTGAAGTTGAGGAGCTTTTCGTTTTTGATAATATCACGCACCGCTAGCTTTAAAAAATCATCACCCTACCGATAACAATACTTATGGCCGAAGACGCTAAACAACAACTTGAACAACAACTCTGGAACATTGCAAACACCCTACGAGGGAAAATGGATGCAGACGACTTTAGAGACTACATATTAGGTTTTATATTTTATAAATATCTGAGTACAAAAATGGATATGTATGCAAACCGCATACTTGAACCAGACGGTCTCACCTTCCAGCAAGTAGAAGGTCATGAGCAAGAAGCTGCCTATATGGAAGCTATTAAAGATGCAGCGCTTGATAAACTTGGTTATTTCTTATTACCCTCAGAACTCTTTTCCGAGCTTGCACGTAGAGGAAACGCGGGTTGCAAAAACCAGTTTATCCTAGGTGACCTAGCAAAAGTGCTCACACACATAGAGCAAAGTACGATGGGGTCTGAGAGTGAGGAAGATTTTGGAAATCTCTTTGAAGATCTAGACTTAACGAGTTCAAAACTTGGAAAGTCAGAAAATGATAAAAACGAACTGATTGTAAAGGTACTCTCACATCTTGATGAGATAGATTTTGATATTGCAAATACAGAAAGTGACCTACTAGGTGATGCTTATGAATATCTCATAGGTCAGTTTGCCTCTGGTGCAGGTAAGAAGGCAGGCGAGTTTTATACTCCACAACAAGTATCAAACATCCTTGCACAACTAGTTACCGTAGGTAAAGACAGACTTAAATCTGTGTATGACCCTACCTGTGGGTCGGGTTCTTTGTTATTGCGCGTTGCAAAGCAGGTAAAAGAAGTAAGTGCATTTTACGGGCAAGAGATGAACCCTACTACCTATAACTTGTGCCGTATGAATATGATTATGCACGATGTGCATTACAAGCGGTTTGATATTAAGAATGAAGATACCCTAGAGCGACCACAACACCTAGACCAGCGTTTTGAAGCGATTGTGGCAAACCCACCATTTTCTGCCAAGTGGAGCGCAAGCCCCTTGTTTATGAGTGACGACCGTTTTGCAAACTATGGTAAACTAGCCCCTAGCTCTAAGGCAGATTTTGCCTTTGTGCAACACATGGTACACCAGCTAGCTGATAACGGTACCATGGCGGTAGTGTTACCACACGGCGTTCTTTTTAGAGGAGGAGCAGAAGGTCACATACGTAAGTACCTCATTAAAGACCGCAACTACCTAGATGCGGTGATAGGTTTACCGGCAAATATCTTTTACGGCACCAGTATCCCTACCTGTATTTTAGTGCTAAAAAAAGAGCGCGTTCATAAAGACAACATCTTATTTATAGATGGGAGTCAGCATTTTGAAAAGGTAAAAACGCAAAACTACTTGCGTGAGGAAGACATTACTAAACTTATAGACACCTATAAATCATACACCAGTCATCCTGAGCCTGCCGAAGGATCTCCCGCTACTATTGACAAGTATAGTTATGTAGCTACTTTAAGTGAAATAGCAGAAAACGACTATAACCTTAACATACCTCGCTATGTAGACACCTTTGAAGAGGAAGAAGCGGTAGACCTTACTGCAGTATCAAAAGCGCTTAAAGCGATAGACACAGACATGGCAACGACAGATACTACCATAGCAAATTTTTGTAAGGAACTAGGCATAGACACTCCTTTTTAATGGAAAAACAAGCTTTTATACTATTTGGGCACGACCTTTCAGGTCAGGCTATCACTACTCGCTATCCCGATTACCATCGGGATGAGCTCAAACAAACCGTTCTATCCTTCGTGCAATTATGAGTACTACTACAATAGCTGAAAACACCGAAAAGAGCGCTGCTGAGCGAAGACGAAGTAAACTAGTGCCTGCATTAAGATTTAAGGAATTTGAAGAAAATTGGACTAAAAAAGACTTTGGTACAATTGTAGAAAAAGCTAAAGCTAAACACAACCCTAAAAAATCAAAAGAAGAATATCCTTGTATTGAAATGGAAAGTATTGCTAAAGAAAGCAGTATACTTTTGGAGGTGTTCAACTCAAAGGATCAATTAAGTATAAAGAATAAATTTAGTAAGGGAGAAATATTGTTTGGAAAACTACGTCCAAATCTCAAAAAGTATATCATAGCCCCATTTGACGGTGTATGTTCATCTGAAATTTGGGTTTTAAATGGTAAAGAATTGAGTAATGAGTTTTTATTCCGCTTGATTCAAACCAATAAATTTCACTCAAGTACGCTAGTTACATCAGGCTCTAAAATGCCAAGAGCGGATTGGGCTTACATTTCAAGTTCAATTTTTCCATTCCCATCCCTCCCCGAACAACAAAAAATAGCATCTTTTTTAAGTGCGGTAGATAAAAAAATACAGCAGCTCACCAAAAAGAAGGCATTGTTGGAGCAATACAAAAAAGGCGTAATGCAACAACTCTTCTCTGGCCAGTTGCGCTTCAAAGACGAAAACGGAAATCCCTACCCAGACTGGGAGGAGAAGAAAATGGGAGATATTTTGGCTGTTAGAAATGAACAAGCACCCAAAAGTGAACAATATCCATTAATGGCATTCATCAAACATAAGGGTGTAGCACCTAAGGGTGATAGATATAATCGAGAGTTTTTAGTTAACGATGGAGATGGGAAAAAGTATAAGAAAACAGAATATGGAGATTTTATTTATAGTTCGAACAACCTTGATACAGGCTCTATAGGTCTGAATAGTTATGGGTCGGCATGTATTTCACCTGTTTACAGTATTTTTCAGATTAAGGAATTATATGACTATCAATTTATTAGCAGGTTTTTAGTACGGAAAAGCTTCATTAATAAAATGCTCAGGTTTAGACAGGGTGTAGTATATGGGCAATGGAAAATTCACGAATCAGCTGTTTTAACAATTAAAGAAAAGATTCCTTGCCTTGAAGAACAACAAAAAATCGCTACCTACTTATCAAGTATTGATACTAAAATAGAGAGTGTACATACTCAAATAACCCAAACGCAAACGTTTAAAAAAGGGTTGTTGCAGCAAATGTTTGTTTAGTTATGGAGAGAGGAAATGTTATTACAGGTCAAATAAATTTACTAACTAGTGTTAGCGATAGTAATACATTTGATGATTCTCATTTTGAATGTATTGTGAATGTTCCGTTTAAAAATGATACGAGAGATGCTGAACTTTTAACTGATGTTTCTGGTGGAAGTTTGCCTGCTTTAAAGGGATACAATATGACATTCAATGATTGTACGTTTGATGAGAACCTATATGTATCGAGTGATCATAATAAAAATTGCGTTGTAACTTTTGTTGATTGTATTTTTAAGAAAGATGTGTGGGGAGAAGATTCAGTAATGGATGGTAAAGTACGCTTTCGCAATTGTCAATTTAAAGGTGACGTTAACTTTAGAAATACCACATTTAATAACTTGGCAGATTTTTGGAGCTGTACATTCTATAAACCTACTACATTTTACAAGACGGATTTTAGAGATATCGTTGTCTTCTCTGCTGTTAATTTTAAAGAAAATGTATTATTTACATATACTTTAATTGAAAAATTAATGATTTTACGAGGCACAGATCCCGAAAAAGGTTTTGATTTATCTCTTGCAATTATCGCTGGAGAATTAAGCGTTTTTGATTTTCAGTTTGATGATTATTCTGCGTATGGAAAAATCTATAAGGATCTTTCTGCTGAGTTAAAACAGCATCCTAAAAATTACAGTTATCAAAAAGCCTATGAAACAGTTTATGAGAATGCGGTTTCAAATGAACATCTAATACCTTTAGAGAACAAAAGAGAAACATATAGAATCTTAAAGAGTCAACTTGAATCTCAAAAAAATTATATTGATGCAGTCCCTTTTAGAGTAATGGAGAATAAAACTTTATTAAAGGAATCAGTAAAAAAGCTTGCTAATGGGCATACATTCTGGAGACCAATTTCTAACATAATTGTACTTGTCTTAAATGCTTTATCTAATTGGTTTGGATCATCATATCTTCTTGGCTTAGTCTTTACCGCATCCATCGCTAGTATCTTTTTTAATTTGGCGTTGTCTCACATAGGCGATTTTGTTTTTACTTGGAATTATGAAAATTGGCAATGGCGATACTTTGTGCAGTTCATCAATCCAACACATAGAACAGACTACATGAAACTAGTGGATGAAAACCCAAGACAATGGTTTTTTATCTGGGATTTTATAGGCCGTATTTTTATAGGTTATGGTATTTACCAAACGATACAAGCATTTAGAAAATATAAGTAAGTTATGGGGCATCAATCTGAAGCGATATTAGAAAATAAGCTCATCAAGCAATTAGTTGGCCTGGGGTACACTAAAGTGAGTATAGCTGATGGACATGCACTAGTTGCTAACTTAAAATCACAACTAGAAGCTTTCAATAATGATAGCTATACCGATAAAGAGTTTGATACGATTCTCAATGATTTAGCTAAAGGCAATGTATTTGAAAAGGCTAAAAAACTAAGAGACCGTTTTAGCTTCATACGTACTAGCGCAACTGGAGAAGCAGAAGAAACTATCTACGTTCGCTTTTTTGATTCGGAAAACTGGAATAACAACCTTTTTCAAGTAACTAATCAAGTTACACAAGAAGGTTCATATAAAAATAGGTATGACGTTACTCTCCTTGTAAATGGTTTACCTCTAGTTCAAATAGAACTCAAACGCAGAGGGACTGAGATAAAGGAAGCTTTTAATCAAATAAATCGCTATCAACTACATTCGTTTTGGAGCAATCATGGCTTATTTCAATATGTCCAGCTTTTCGTTATTAGTAATGGAGGCAACACCAAGTATTTAGCCAATAATAAACTGCAATCAGTAAAACAAACGTTCTTTTGGGCAGATACTAACAATAAAAATATTACCGAAATTATTGATTTTGCTTCTCAATTCTTAAACCCAAATCATTTGGGTAAAATGATAGCAAAGTATATCGTAATTAATGAGACGCATAAAATAATGATGATATTGCGTCCGTATCAATACTATGCTGTTGAGGCCATTATTAAACAAGTTCAAACCACAACAGATAACGGTTACATCTGGCACACTACCGGTTCTGGAAAAACGCTTACCTCCTTTAAAGCTAGCCAGATCTTAATGGAAGTTCCAGAAGTGACTAAAGTAGTGTTTGTAGTAGATCGTAAAGATCTGGATTATCAAACCATGAAGGAGTTTAATGCCTTTAAAGAAGGTAGCGTAGACACCACAAATAATACCAATAGTTTAGTAAATCAATTCTTAGGCACCTTTAAAGATAAAAAGGGTGTTCCTAAAGATTCAGATTTAATTATTACGACCATTCAGAAATTAAATAATGCAATCTCTGGGCACTATCGTAATAAATTGGAGCCTATAAAAAATGAGCGTTACGTATTTATATTTGATGAGTGTCACCGTTCGCAGTTTGGCAAAACTCATAATAAAATAACCGAGTTCTTTACCAATAGTCAACTCTTTGGTTTTACGGGAACGCCGATTTTCGCAGATAATGCGTCAAAAAATGACTTAGGTAAGCGCACAACCAAAGATTTATTTGGAAATTGTTTACACAAGTACGTGATTACAGACGCGATTAAAGACGAGAATGTTCTTCGCTTTGGGATTGAATATGTAGGTAAATACAAAAACAAGAGTAATGCCTTTTTTGATATTGAAGTCGAAGACATTGATAAAAGAGAGGTCTTTAATGACCCCAAACGACTTTCAAAAATTGCAGATTACATCATTGCTCGACATTCACAAAAAACTTTTGATAAAGACTACTCTAGTCTATTTGCTGTAAGTAGTATTGATAATGCTATTAAGTATTATGACATCTTCCAGAAAAAGAAAGAAGCTGGAGAACACGATTTGCGCATTGCTACGATATTTACGTATGGTGCAAATGAAGATAGTGACTTTGCTATAGATGCACTCCCAGACGATGAAATGTTGCAAGCTGCAGAACCTGCTTCTGCTTATACATTAAGCCATACAAGAGATAAATTAGAAAGCTACATTGCAGATTACAATGCAATGTACAACACGAGTTTTACTACTAAAGACCAACAACAGTTTGAAAACTATTTTAAGGACATTAGTAAGCGACTAAAAGAACGTGAGAAAATCACCTTTGATGACGAAAAAGATAGACTTGATATCGTTATTGTGGTAAACATGATGTTAACTGGTTTTGATGCGAAAAAGGTAAACACGCTCTACGTTGATAAAAATCTAAAACAACACGGCTTAATACAAGCGTTCTCTCGCACGAATAGAACTTTAGGAGATCAGAAGTCACAAGGAAACATATTGTGCTTCCGTAACCTTAAAAAAGCGACAGATGATGCTATTACTCTATTCTCAAACAAAGATGCCATAGAAGTAGTTACTATGCCAGATTATGAGGCAATCGCAGTCAAGTTTGACGAAGCATTAAAAAATCTAAGAGATATTACTCCAACATATCAAAGTGTAAATGATTTGGCTAGTGAAGAAGACGAGGCCGCCTTCGTACAAGCCTTTAGGAGATTGCTTAGAAACATGAATGTGTTGCAATCTTATACAGCTTTTGAGTGGGATGATTTACATATAAGCGAGAAAGAGTTTGAAGATTATAAAGGCAAGTATTTAGATTTATATGATAAGGTAAAGCGTGATACAGCCAAGGAAAAGACATCTATCCTTGATGATATTGATTTTGAATTAGAATTAATACACAGAGATAGAATTAATGTTGCTTATATATTAAAACTACTCGCTAAACTCAAAGACGCAAATACAAGCGAAGCTCAGGCGCAGAAAAAAGCAATTATTGATTTACTAGGTGGAGATATTAAGCTTCGCAGTAAACGCGAACTCATTGAGAAATTCATCAATGAAAATCTTCCTCACATAAAAGATGAAGATGCCATTGAAGAAGAGTTTGAGCAGTACTGGCAAGATCAAAAAGTATTGGCTTTAGGAAAGCTCTGTGAAGAAGAACATTTAGATAAAGCACAGTTTAAGGCTTTAATTGACGCATACATCTATAGCGGTCAAGAACCCATAAGAGATGAAGTTTTTAAATGTCTAGATAATCGTCCAAGTATTTTAAAAGCCAGGGAAATAGGAGAACGAATACTAGAGAAGATGAAAGAATTTGTAGAGGTATTTATACAAGGGATGACAGGGTAAATTAACTGAGTTACATTTTGCATGACTTTTAAATTATAAAAACAAGGAGCTTACTTAACATTTAAATAAAGAAGAAAATACTCTTTGAAAGTATACCCACCAATGACCATAGAAGACCTAGCAGGCACATACACCATCACAGGAAGCAACCAAAGTGAAGATGCAGCTGGCTATGAGGGCGAACTCACACTAGCACTAGATGAGCATAAAAGAATCGTTGCTACGTGGCTAATAAGTGGTGATCAACTCCAACAAGGAACTGGTTTCTTTAAAAATAACATCTTGGTGATTAATTTTAACTACGAGGGCGATGACGAGACCATCTACAAAGGTGTGGTGGTCTATCAATGCATCACCAAAGATCTACTAGAAGGCTTCTGGTCAGAAAAACACGGTAATCCGCTATACCTAGGTGAAGAACGTTGCTATAGAAAAGGAGCGCATAAGGAGGTGCTTAATTAGGGGGTAGTTGGTAGTTGGTAGTAGCATAGTTTAAGTAACGCATTCTATATTCGAATATGGAATATGATGTATTAACTTATTGAATTTTAATTATATATTCATTATTATTGCATATTCGAATATGGAATAATAAGTTATGAGGTATAAACAACAAATAATGAGTCCGCAAGACATTGTGATCTTATTAAAGATTATTGCCATAAATAATGAAAAATGGCAGCAGCTAGATTTGGCACACACATTAGGCATTAGCCAGTCTGAGGTGAGTAAATCTATTGTACGTTCAAAATATGCGGGCCTGATTGACCCTTCTGGAAAGAAGGTATTTAAACTGGCACTACTCGACTTTTTAAAGAGTGGTATTACCTATGTATTTCCGCAGAAACCCGGGTCATTAGTTAAAGGAATACCAACAGCACATTCTGCACTACCGCTTAACTCTCAGATTGTGAGTAATGAGCATTATGTGTGGCCCTCAGCCCGTGGTACTTTAAGAGGACAAGCTATAGAACCTCTTTATCCATCGGTTATAAAGGCGGTAGAAAGTGACGCAATCTTATATGAATTGTTAGCCTTAGTAGATACTTTACGCGTAGGCAGGGCAAGGGAAAAAGCTATGGCTATTAAAGCCTTAGAACGTTTATTTTTTGATGCTAAAAGCACTAATGATGGTACGAAATTATTGGTACTATAAATGATAAGTCAGGAAAAAAATAGAGAAGCAATTGAGCAAGTAGCTATTGGACTTGAGGAACTCAAGGAGACAGCGGTGTTTGTAGGCGGTGCAGTGGTGAGTTTATACGCAGATAATCACGCAATTAATGAAATAAGAGTAACTGAAGATATAGATGTTACTATTAAAGTTAAGAATTATAGTGATTGGATAAAAATAGAAGAGCAATTACGGAATCAAAAATTTTATCCAGACCTAGTAAGCACCTCTATTGTGCGTAAAATATTTAAAGGAGTACCTGTAGATATAATTCCAGATGGTATTGATAACCCTGTAAATGGTAATAACAAATGGTATGCATATGGCTTTAAGGACATCCACAAAGCAAAAGTCAACACGCAAGAGATTCAAATTTTTAGTCCATCGATATTTATAGCTACTAAGTTTGAAGCATTTAATAGCAGAGGTACAGATTACCGCACCAGTCACGATATTGAAGATATACTTTACGTATTATTAAATAATAGCGACATTGTTTCTGAAATAAAAAACACCCATAAAGACGTTCGTCTATTTATAAGAGAGCAATTATCACTACTGCTTGTACAGCGCAGTAGTGATGAAATTTTGTCGGCAAATATTGATCGTCAAATTCTTACTGAAAGTTTAGACCTATTAAAAGTAACTATCAATCAAATAATTGATAGCTAAATATCATTGCACCAGCTAAATAATTAGATAAAAAAGGATTACCTGCGGTGATCCCAAGGGGGAATCCTGGGCAAGCGTGAAACCATTAACGAGCACAGCTCGTTAGGTTTTTTGTTTTCTACCCCTACTTACAAGCGGAGCTTGACGTATGGTTATAAAACAAAAAACCCGCAACAAGGTTGCGGGTTTCTTTTGCGGAGAATGAGGGATTCGAACCCCCGGAGGTGTGACCCTCAACAGTTTTCAAGACTGCCGCATTCGACCACTCTGCCAATTCTCCTAGAGTGCCTCATCAAGCTATCTGCTTGATTGCGGGTGCAAATATACAGTGCTTTTTCCTTTACAACAACACTTTTTTGTAGTTTTTTTTAATCCACCACATAACTCCCACTACCCTAGCACTTTTAATATTAAAAAATTTAAAACAACCTTCCCTCAACACCTAACATCCTAACCCAACCTTCCCTTCAAAGGGAAGGAGCAAAAAAGTCTCTCTTCGAAGAGAGATTTAGAGAGATGTTTCACAACAGTGAGAAAACAACAGTGAGCAACAACAAGAAAACCTTCCCTGCCAAGGGAAGAAAACCAACCACCACTTCCCCGCAAGGGGAAGAAAAATGAAGTCTCTCTTTGAAGAGAGATTTAGAGAGATGTCTCACAACAGTAAGCACACAACAGTGAGAAAACAAAAACAAAAAAACCTTCCCTGCCAAGGGAAGAAAACCACCCGCCACTTCCCCGCAAGGGGAAGAAAATGAAGTCTCTCTTCGAAGAGAGATTTAGAGAGATGTTTCACAAGAGTGAGCACACAACAGTTAGAAAACAACAGTGAGAAAACAACAGTAAGCAACAACAACAAAAAACCCTTCCCCGCAAGGGGAAGAAAACCACCCCACCACTTCCCCGCTAGGGGAAAAAAATGAGGTCTCTCTTCGAAGAGAGATTTAGAGAGATGTCCCACAACAGTAAGCACACAACAGTGAGAAAACAACAGTAAGCAAACAACAAACGTCCACCGCGCAATTCTGTTCATCCAATTTCCAATAACGTCCCTCTAGTTTTAAAAAGAGTTAAACATTTATCATAATCTTTTTATATTTGCCGCAACATCCCTAGTTATGAAATCTGTGTACACCATCTGTTATTTTAGTAAAGCCGCTGAGGATCTATCTGAAGAAGAAATTCACGAGATTTTTGATCATACTAATAAACGTAATAATGAGCGTGGTGTGCGCGGCATACTTTTACACTCTTTTGGTAATTTCTTTCAAGTACTAGAAGGTGACGAAGCGTATCTTACTAACTTGTACAATACTAAAATCAAACCTGATACACGTCACAGCAACGTGTTTGAAGTCATTAATAAAGAAAGTCCTAAATCACTTTTTGAAGAATATAACTCGCGTTTTCAAACTATTGAAAATAGAGAGCAACTAGATGAGGTTAAAGCCTACCTAAAGCTTCATTCCATACAATCTACTACCTCAGATAAGCTATCTAGACTTTTACGATCTTTTGTAATTCTAGACTAATAAGTACATTAACCAATCATCATAAAAAAAGCCTCACTGTTTTCACAGTGAGGCTTTTTTCTTAATGATGCTTGTACTTATACGTTAAATAAGAAATGCATAACATCTCCATCCTTAACAATGTATTCTTTTCCTTGTACTGCTAGCTTTCCAGCCTCGCGTACTTTTGACTCGCTCCCATAGGTCACAAAATCTTCATATTGAATTACCTCTGCACGTATAAAGCCTTTCTCAAAGTCTGTGTGGATTACTCCTGCAGCCTGTGGCCCAGTTGCTCCTATGTTTACCGTCCATGCACGTACTTCTTTTACTCCTGCAGTAAAGTATGTTTGCTGGTTCAATAACTTGTAAGCTCCGCGTATTAAAACAGCGCTTCCTGGCTCTTCGAGACCTATATCTGCAAGAAACATCTGGCGCTCCTCATAATCATCTAGCTCTGTAATATCTGCTTCTGTACCTACCGCAAGTACCACTACCTCTGCATTTTCTTCTTTTACAGCCTCACGTACCTTTGTTACATACTCATTCCCGTTTACCGCAGCGCCTTCATCTACGTTACATACGTACATCACTGGCTTGTCTGTTATAAATTGTAATGGTTTTACAAATTCGTCTCTCGCATCATCATCAATCTCAATTGCTCGTACAGACACACCTGCTTCTAGTCCTGCTTTTATTTTTAAAAGCACTGCCTCTTCTGCTTGCGCTTCTTTATTACCTGTGCGCGATGCTCTTTTTACTTTTTCAAGCTTCTTATCTGTAGTCTCAAGATCTTTAAGTTGCAGCTCGATATCTATCGTTTCCTTATCTCTTATAGGATTTACGCTTCCATCTACGTGTACAATGTTATCATTGTCAAAACAACGTAGTACGTGTATAATGGCATCTGTCTCACGTATGTTACCTAAAAATTGGTTTCCTAGTCCTTCTCCTTTACTTGCTCCTTTTACAAGACCTGCGATATCTACAATCTCTACCGTAGCAGGGACTACACGCTCAGGCTTTACAAGCTCTTCAAGTTTTGACAGACGTTCATCTGGTACATTTACCACACCTACGTTAGGTTCTATAGTACAAAACGGGTAGTTTGCACTTTGCGCTTTGGCATTAGACAGACAGTTAAAAAGGGTTGACTTCCCTACGTTAGGTAATCCTACGATTCCAGCTTTCATAAAATAATGTGTATTAATAGTACGCTTTCGCGAAAGCGGAAAAAATACCTTTCCACTCTTTTTTCAGGATGCAAAGATAATTCTTATTTATAGATCTACCGACTGCCAGACCAAGCTTATATAAACATCCGAAAGTTGTGATATTTTAAGAGAAAGAGGAGGTTGCTACTTAAACTTTGGCAAAGACTTAGCAAAGCATTACCATAGCCTTAAGCATCATAGACGGATTGCATAAGTACTTTTGTATAGAACCAAAACAAAACAACATGAAGAAGTTAATATATACAGTATGTGCAGCACTTTTTACAATCACCGCAGCACAAGCACAAGAAACGATAGAAGAAACAACAACGACAAGAACGACGGTAAAATCTTCACTAGGTAACGAGACTGTTTATAAAACAGAAAAAGTATCTACAGTAACGCCTACACAACTTGATCCTGCAGAGGAAGGACAATTAAACCAAACGTTACAACGAGGAAATACGATTGTAAAACGCGAGGTGACGTATACTTATAATGATTCTGAATTCGACCTTAAAGAATCTGAAGATGGATATACTATTATGAGAACTCGTGATAATAATACTTCTGAATATGGGACTATGCGCCAACTTGCAAAAGGTGACGTGTACTTACTTAAAACAGCAAACGGGATTTCTGTAAGCTACTTTGATGAGGATGGTAATATGGTCTCTGAGGAGTATAACAATGATGATGACTCTGTAACGACAGTAACATATAAAATTAAAAAATCGCCAACTTCTACTAAATTTTAAGAAGTAACGCATGATACAACAGCCATAGACAACTTTGGTTGGTTAGATTCCCGAGAGCGCAAGCCTCGGGTTTCTTTTTGTTAGGCTTTCGCCAAAATTTGAAGACTTTACCCTCAATCCATACATTTACAAGTATCTTAGTATTCTATATATTCTTTACTAGTACATTATGAAAGCTTTATTCACACTCATCCTAGGTTTTTTAATCGCGCTTACCTCCTACTCACAAGAAATTACAGGAGACTGGACAGGCAGCGTAAACTTTCAAGGAAAAAAGCTGGACTTTGCTTTTCACATTCAAGAAGAAAATAGCGCTCTTGCCACCACAATGGATATCCCAAGCCAAGGACTTATGGCGGGAAAAGCAGCAACTACTACGTTTACAAATGACACACTCGTCGCGACTTTTCCAGATTTCAATATCATTTACAAAGGTGCTTTTGAGAATGATAGCTTTACGGGTAATATTATCCAAAATAACGTTCCCGTAGCACTCAACCTCGAGCGTGGTGTGATTACACTAAACAGACCACAACAACCGAAGGCGCCCTTTAACTACACCACAAAAGATCTCGTTTTTAAAAATAAGGAGGACGATATCGAACTTAGCGGTACACTCACACTTCCTAATTATATAAAGAATCCTCCCGTAGCCATTATCATAAGTGGTAGCGGCCCGCAGAATAGAGATGGAGATATGTTTGGCCACCAGTTATACTACGTCCTTGCAGATTACCTTACAAGCCAAGGTATTGCGGTTTTTAGATACGACGAGCGTGGCGTGGGTGCATCTACAGGAGCTTTTAAAACTGCAGGTATCACCGAGTTTACGAGAGATGCAACGGCTGCACTTGAGTATCTTAAAAAACGTTCTTATCTCAAGGAGTCTAAATTTGGTTTTATAGGTCATAGCATCGGAGGGATTATCGCTCCGCAAATTGCGGCAACAAATGATGATGTAGATTTTACAGTCATGCTAGCAGGACCTGGAATAGATGGTGACCAACTCATGCTCTCACAAAAAGCAGCGCTAGAACGGTTACTTAATGTGCCAGAAGCTCAAATACAACAAGGACTAGAAATCGTGGGACTTGCTTATGAGATTATTGTAAATGCTCCAGAAAATCATAAAGATTTGAAAAACGAAGTAAATGCAGCTCTACTCAACAAACTTGGCCCTATTGTATCTGCACAGCAAGTAGCATCCATCACAAATCAAATCACCACTCCCGAAATTATAAGCCTACTGAGAACAAGACCTAGTACGTATCTCAATAAAATTAAGACTCCAATTCTCGCAATGAATGGCAAAAAGGATTTTCAAGTTCCTTATGAAGAGAATCTAGAAGCTATAAAAGAAGCTTTTACATCTAGTAATAATGAGCGTACAAGAACGGTAGCCTTTGAAGGGCTTAATCATCTCTTTCAAGAAAGCACCACTGGCGCGTTAACAGAATACTCAGAAATAGAGCAAACCATGGCTCCAAGAGCACTAGCTCTCATTGCAAAGTGGATTAAGGAAGAAACAATACGATAATTAATTAAGCACCTTATCTATAGCTTCCTCATAAGCAGAAAACTCAATGAGGTTATTATGTCCGCCCTCTGGAATCGTAATTAGCATCTTTTCTTCCTGCTCAATGCTGTCAAATAAGCGCTTTCCGTGATCGTATGCCACCACATCATCTTCTGTGCCGTGAAGCACTGTTATAGGAGATGCTACATCATTTATAAATCGATAGGTAGGGAATTCATATTTGAGTAATTTCTTGACTGGAAGAATAGAAAATCTTGAGCTTGCCTCATTTTCAATACTATAAAAAGGAGTTTCTAATACGAGTTGGCTCACATTTTCTTTAGAAGCCACATAAGTCGCAAATGTTGTCCCAAGACTTCTACCGTAGCTTATTATTGGAGTTGTGGGATATTGCGCTTTCGCGAAAGCGTACCACAGCAAACTATCATCATATAAATTTTGCTCAGTAAGTGCTCCTCCACTCTTTCCATACTGACGATAATCCATTACCACAACATTATATTGTTTTTTGACAAAAAACTGTACAATCTCTCCCCAGCGAGCAAGACTTGAAGCGTTACCGTGAAAGTATAAAATGGTTCCTTTTGCATCGTCTACTTGAAAGTTAAGTCCGTGTAAGCGTGCTCCATCTCGAGCATCAAGCCAAACCTCCTCAGACGGATGTTCAAAATCAAAGTCATAATCCTGCGGCAACTGCTGCGGATGAAAAATAAGATTGTCTTGAAAGAAGTATAAACCTCCACAGAGAATGGCATATAGGTTTGCAACAATAAATAGTATAATCAATGGTTTTTTGAGCTTTTTCATGAATGCTGCCTTGATGGATGCGCTGCAAAAATACTATTCTTCTGTTCGTTTACAGAAAATACCGTAGCATGAGACGTGACTTAAATAAATGCTGTAGGATTAAAAATTCAAAAAAAATGAGAATTTGTGATACTAAATGAAGTCTATATCGCTACGAAAATATTATTAACAATCTCATTATCTGCCATTAACATAATTTTATGAAAAGGGTATCAAGTTGCAGATTATCTTACAGAATCTTAAAAAATCAAAAAACACAGATCATGAAAAACTTAAAAACAGCTGCGTTTGTCCTTATGGCAGGAGCCCTTGTTGTTACCTCGTGTAAAGACAATGCCAGTGGTGACAAGGCACAAGCAGCAGATGCAAAACTCTCGATAGACTATGAAAAATACGAACTTGAAAACGGACTAGACGTTATCTTGCATCAAGATAGTAGTGATCCTATTGTATCACTTGCTATACAATATGCCGTAGGTTCTAACCGTGAGAAGACTGGACGCACTGGTTTTGCACACCTTTTTGAGCATATGCTCTTTCAAGAATCTGAAAATGTACCACAAGATCAGTTCTTTAAAACGGTGCAAGATGCCGGAGGAACATTAAATGGAGGTACCTGGAAAGATGGAACTATCTATTATGAAACAGTGCCTAATAATGCACTAGAAACAGTATTATGGTTGGAATCTGACCGCATGGGATTCTTGATTAATACGGTAACAGAATCTGCTTTTGAAAACCAGCAAGAGGTGGTTCAAAACGAAAAAAGACAACGTGTAGACAACAATCCTTATGGTCACACGGGATGGGTACTTGATAAAAACATATATCCAGAAGGTCACCCATATAACTGGCAAGTTATTGGTGAGCTAGAAGATCTTCAAAACGCTACGGTAGCAGACGTAAAAGAATTTTACGATAAGTTTTATGGTCCTAACAATGCGACACTCGTACTTGCAGGAGATTTTAAAACAGAAGATGCAAAGGCGCTTATTGAGAAGTACTTTGGTGAGATTAAAAAGCGCCAAGAGGTAGCTCCACTTGAGCCACAGCCAGTAACCATTGCCGAAACAAAGAAACTGTACCACGAAGATAACTTTGCACAAGCACCACAATTACACCGTGTGTACCCAACAGTGCAGCAGTATACAGATGATGCCTACGCATTAGATTTCTTAGCTGAAATTCTTGCTAGCGGAAAGAAAGCTCCTTTATATAAGATTCTCGTAAAAGAAAAAGATCTTACTTCAAGAACAACAGCTTACAACAATAGCCAAGAAATTGCAGGAGAATTTCACGTGATTATCACTGCAAATAGCGGTGTAGATCTTGATCAGATTGAAGCGGCAATAGACGAAGGTCTTGCAAAATTTGAAGCAGAAGGCGTTACAGATAAAGATGTAGAACGTATCAAAGCAGGTCTTGAGACTGGTTTTTATAACGGCATAAGCAGTGTTAACGGTAAAGCGTTCCAACTAGCAAGCTATAATGTATTTGCTGGTGAGCCAGATTTTATTGAAAAAGATATTGAGAATATCAAAGCAGTTACAAAGGAAGATGTAATGCGTGTGTATAACACTTACGTAAAAGGGAAGCCATACGTGCAAACGAGTTTTGTACCTAAAGGCCAACTTAATCTTATTGTAGAAAACTCTGTAAAAGCAGACGTTGTTGAAGAAGAAATAAAAGAGAATGTAACTAAGGTAGTAGAAGACGAAGTTACAGAAGTAGTAAAAACACCATCTAAAATTGATCGCGCTACGCCTCCATCTGTAGGAGAAGCACCAGCGCTTAAAATTCCAAGTTCATGGGAAGCAGAGCTATCTAATGGTATTGAAGTGTATGGTATTTCTCAAAATGAGATTCCTACAGTAAACTTTAACCTCGTGATAGAAGGCGGTCACTTGCTTGATAGTATGGAAAAAAATGGGGTTGCAAACCTTATGACAGATATTATGATGGAGGGTACTGCAAATAAAACACCAGAACAGCTAGAAGAAGCGATAGAATTACTAGGAGCAAGTATCAATATGTATACATCTCGTGAGGCGATTACTATTCAAGGAAATACGCTTACTCGTAACTTTGCCGCTACCATGGACCTTATAGAGGAGATTTTATTTGAGCCTAGATGGGATGAGGAAGAACTAGGACGTATCAAGACCGCTACTATTAACGGTATTAAGCGTAGCGCTGCAAATCCTAATGCAGTAGCAAGTAATGTATATAACAAAGTATTATACGGTGAAGACCACATCTTTTCTTACCCTACAAGTGGTACAGAGGAGTCTGTAAATAGTATCACGATGCAGGATCTAAAGGATTTCTACGCAACAAACTTCTCACCTTCTGTGAGCCGTTTCCATATCGTAGGAAAAATTGAAAAAGAAGATGCGCTAGCAGCACTTGCAGATCTTGAGTCTAAATGGGAAGCAAAAGAAGTTACAATCCCAGCATACCCAATAGCAAATACAAGAGATAAATCTTCTTTATTATTTGTAGACATTCCAGAAGCAAAGCAATCTGTGATTAACATAGGATACATAGGAATGGCTCGTACAGACCAAGACTTTTACCCTGCCGAAGTAATGAATTATAAACTAGGAGGATCTTTCTCTGGAGCTGTAAACCTTATTTTACGTGAAGAAAAAGGATATACTTATGGAGCCCGTACCTACTTTAATGGATCTAAACTTCCAGGTACATTTACTGCTTCTTCTAGTGTACGTACTAACACAACTGGAGAATCTGTTGAAATCTTTAGAGATGAAATTAAAAAGTACAAAGAAGGAATCTCTGAGGAGGATCTTGCTTTTACAAAAAATGCGCTGATTAAATCTAATGCACGTCGTTTTGAGACGCAATTTGCTTTATTAGGAATGTTACAAGAGCGTAGCGCATATGATCTTCCTACAGATTACATTGAGAAAGAGGAAGACGTAATACGTAATATGACGTTAGAGCAGCACAAAGCGCTTGCAAATAAATATCTTGATGAAAACAAGATGGCTTACCTCGTAGTAGGTGACGCCGCAACACAATTTGCACAGTTTAAAAAAATGGGCTTTGACGAAGTGAAAATGCTAGACAAAGATGGAAATGAAGTAGATCTTAAGAACGTCAAGCAATAATGTGAATAGAAGTACAGTGAATTTCATTAAAGAGAGTCTCCACACGGAGGCTCTTTTTTTTGTGATAATGGATACGCTTTCGCGAAAATATGAACCACAAAAAATTAACTAAAACACCTGAAAAATTTAACTAGAAAAGAAAATTACCAATTCATAATTAGAATAAATTTAGCCCATTTACCGAATGCTTGTAAATTATAAACTAACGTATAATGTATTATGAAAAAGTATTTGTTTTCTTGTTTAGTCGCAGCTGTCCTCCTTACGTCTTGTGACGACAACCTTAGATTTAACGCTAGTACAGACCATTTACCTAGTGTAGATGAAATAAGTCTTACAGCTGTAGGACTGCTAGAAAAAGAATCATTTGTATTTACTATATCTGAAGTTTCCTTCTTAAATGCGTTTCAAGCAAAAGCACGGACGCTCGGCCTGCAGCTTGTTCCATCATCCTTAAAGGTGATAGATGTAGAAGGCAATAAGTATTTACGAGTATTTAGCAACGATAACTACGTGTCGACTTTTGCCTTAGAGCTAGATGAAAAAGGAACTTACAGCACGGGAGCAACGATGTGCACCTCACAAACTACCTTTGGTGAAGCTTGCTTACCAGATGGAATGCAATGTACAAAGTTTGTAGATGAGTTTGGTGACACCTCTGAGGCTGACTGTATTAGATCTACAACTTTGAGAGATCATATTGCTTTTAGCAACTAAGGAAATTTAAAATAAAGAATTCATAAAAAAACCTTCAACAGCTTGTGTTGAAGGTTTATATATTTTCGCGTATGCGTAAAAAATATCTTAGCTATTTTCTTGCTCTCTTTTAAGCTTGCGCTCTTCTCTTTTCTCTTTCATAAATTCAATAAATGAACCTCCTACCCAGTAAGGTATTACAAATGTAAGAAGGAATATCATTAACCAAAATCCTATAGTAAGGATGGTTAAGAATGCGAGAAAACCTAAATATTGGTCAAAATCGAACATAGGATCGTGTCTTTTCTAGTTTGAAGCAAAGATAGTTGATATTATTTATTTTTCACAAGAGAAAAAACACATTTATTGACAGCTTATCAACGATGTGAAATGAAGCCAAATGTTTAAATTTGTGTACCAATTTTAACACATTCAATTATGGAATATAGAATCGAGAAAGATACGATGGGCGAGGTAAAAGTACCCGCAGATAAACTATGGGGAGCTCAAACAGAGCGCTCAAGAAACAATTTTAAAATAGGTGCTCCTGCATCTATGCCTATCGAGGTTGTACACGGTTTTGCCATTCTTAAAAAAGCAGCTGCTTACACGAACTGTGAGCTAGGTGTCCTTTCTACAGAAAAAAGAGATCTTATTGCACAAGCTTGTGATGAAATCCTCACAGGGATGCATGATGATCAGTTCCCACTAGTAATCTGGCAAACAGGTTCTGGAACTCAAAGTAACATGAATGTAAACGAGGTGATTGCAAATCGTGCTCACCAACTAGCAGGAAAAGTAATAGGTGAAGGTGAAAAAACACTAGCTCCTAACGATGACGTAAATAAATCACAATCTTCTAACGATACATTCCCTACAGGAATGCATATCGCAGGATATAAAAAAGTAGTTGAAACTACAATCCCAGGAGTACGTAAATTAAGAGACACGCTTAAAGCGAAAGCGGTTGCCTTTAAAGATGTAGTAAAAATAGGACGTACGCACTTAATGGACGCTACTCCACTTACACTAGGTCAAGAATTTTCTGGTTTTGTATCACAACTTGATCACGGACTAAAGGCGCTAGACAATACGCTTGACCACCTTTCTGAGCTTGCATTAGGTGGTACAGCAGTAGGAACTGGACTTAACACTCCAAAAGGATATGCTGAGCTTGTAGCTTCTTATATGGCAGATTTTTCTGGTCACCCTTTCCGTACTGCCGAAAATAAATTTGAAGCACTTGCTGCTCACGATGCTATTGTTGAAACTCATGGAGCGCTTAAACAACTAGCCGTATCTCTCAATAAAATAGCAAATGACATTAGAATGCTAGCGTCAGGACCACGTAGTAGTATTGGCGAAATATCGATTCCAGCAAACGAGCCTGGATCATCTATAATGCCTGGTAAGGTAAATCCTACGCAATGTGAAGCCATAACTATGGTTTGCGCCCAAGTAGTGGGTAATGACGTTGCTATAAGTGTGGGAGGTATGCAAGGACATTATGAACTGAATGTATTTAAACCAATGATGGCTGCAAACCTATTACAGTCTGCACAACTTATAGGTGATGCTTGCTTGTCATTTTCAGATCATTGCGCTTCAGGCATAGAGCCTAACAATGAGCGTATTAAAGAGCTTCTAGACAATTCTTTGATGCTAGTAACAGCGTTAAATACTAAGATAGGTTACTATAAAGCAGCAGAGATTGCAAACACTGCTCACAAAAATGGAACTACACTTAAAGTAGAAGCTATTAACCTAGGATATGTAACTGCCGAAGAATTTGACGAATGGGTACGTCCTGAGGATATGGTCTAATTTTTGTACCATAATATATCGTTAAAATGCACTAAGAGTACGATAAAGTTGTAACTTAGTGCGTTTTAACGTATTATTGTGTATTAAATTTTAGAAATAATGAAGATATTAATGCTTCTTTTGGCTTTGCTGTGCGTAAGTGCGGGCACTCCATTTGAATCTATTTACTATCTAAGAGACACAAACGGAAGCCTTACTATTGATGAAGTGAAAAATGCTACTTTCACTTCTACCAGTTCAGATAATCTCGGAGCTGAGAATGGCACATACTGGTTTAAAATAGATGATATAACTGCAGATAGAGAGATTCTCGAATTGAAATCTTCGCACGTTAGTTACCTAGAATTATACGATTCTAATGGTAAAGAACTTAACATTATGAAGGACACACGGTTTCCTTCCTATTTCCTAGTCAAAAGAAATCTTGAATTCCCACTTTACCTAAAAGCAAATTTCCCATTAGAAGCCTACTTCCCTATTCATTTATCTGATGAATCTTCTTTTGCTAGCAATGAAAAAAGGAGCTTATTAAGCATTGGTTTCTTTTATGGTACAGCGATAGCACTCATCGTAGCGATTTTAGTTTTTTACTTTATAGTTAGAAATACGCAATTTCTATTTTTTGCATTTTTAGTGTTTGCTGTCCTTTTAAGTATCCTAACAAAAGACAATGTCTTGTATTTATTTGGGGTTAGTAGTGACATATCTACATCTCTTGAAATATTTGGACATTATTTAGTAGGTCTTTCGGCTACAGGTTTCATGATGTTTTATTTGAAAGTAAGACCACACCAGCTATGGATAAAGTATCTTATGCTTATCATAAGCGGTCTGTCCACTCTATTTCTGATAATTTATTTTGTAACTCAGAACATTATTAGTTTCACAGGTGTAGACATTACCTCGATTTCAACAGTGATTCTCATGTGGGCTTTGATGCTTATGATAGCAAAAGGCCCAAGAAAAACAATCCTAATACTAGTGTATAGTATTGACATCTTATTTCTTGCGGACTATTTTATACTTCACATCTTTAATCTATCGTTTATACATTATACTCCTGCACAAGTAGCTATAGCTGCATCTTTAAACTTTACTTTAATTGCTATATTGCTTCTTGCTTCTTTTAAAGATATTCAAAGAAAAGGGGTCCTAATGAAACAAAAGTTAATGTTTCAAGTCCAAGAATTAAAAGAACTCAGTGCCTACAAAAATGTCCAAGACGCAGATGACAATTATATGGAATCTCTAATATACCAGTATGATCTTGAGAATATGGAGGTGCGTATTTTAAACGATATTTCAAAAGGGCTTAGCAATGAAATGATTGCCTTAAAACACAGTCTATCTGATGACAAACTGCAACAACTTACTACTAGCCTCTATTCAAAGCTCGGGCTTGATAATGGGACAGACTTACAAGAATTATCTTTCTAATATAGACTTTATACACAAAAGTATTAAGTGAATTCTCTTCTAACACTCTTACTCTGCAGTACTTAAAACAGCTTAGGAAAACTTATAAAAGATTTCTAGACATAAATTATCTCTTATTGTTTAGATAAGTTAATTAGAAAACACACTTATGAGTACTATTCAACCTTATAAAAATACAGCCACTAATTCAATGTAGAATTAATGGCTGTAATATGGATCATTTTATGAAGTTTGCTACGCTTTACTTTTACCCACGTAAAACTTTCTATATTTTCTGTAAGAGAAGAACCCTAACACAGACAATACGCCTAGAGTAACAAATATCTTTTGAGTAGCGATGTCGCCTCCACTTTGGTAAGCATGAAGCCCAGATAGGTAATAGTTCACTCCCCACCAAGTAAAGAGAATACTCCCTAGTGCAATAATAGATGAAAAATTGAACAACCATCTTCCTCTTAATCCTGGTATAAGTCTCATGTGTATGACAAAGGCATATACAATGAGTGAGATAAGCGCCCAAGTTTCCTTAGGATCCCAACCCCAGTAACGCCCCCAGCTCTCGTTTGCCCACTGTCCTCCTAAGAAGGTACCTATAGCGAGCAACACCATACCTACAGTAAGCGCAAGCTCATTAATAATGGTAATCTCTTTAATACTGAGATCCATTCTTTCTTTATTCTTCTCTGTAGTAAATATCATTAAAAACAGAGAGACAATACCTAAAATGGCACCAAGTATAAAAGGGCCATAACTCGCAACAATTACGGCTGTGTGAATCATAAGCCAGTAACTATTTAAAACCGCCTGTAAATTTGCAATCTCTGGATTCATCCAGTTTAACGAAGCTGCCCACAAAATAAATGCTCCTACAAAAGCAGTACTTGCAATAGTAAGCATACTGTCTTTACCAAAGGCTAAACCAAAGAATACCGTTGCCCATCCTACATATAGTACAGACTCATAGGCATCACTCCAAGGAGCGTGACCTGCAATATACCAACGCCATATAAGACCTCCAGTATGAACTATAAATAACACTATGATAATAGCCGCTCCTAGTTTACCCATAAACGTAATAAACTTACTAGGATTAAAAATAGCAGCAATCACAAAAATCATCATAAACACAGCTGCAAGCATATACATCCAGTAAAGCTTTGTAAATACATCGTGCTCGTTGTAATATACCTCTGCATCTATCTTCTCTTTAGAAGGCATGATATCATTGCTATGCGTACGCTGGAATTTCTCTATCCCAGCAAGTACTTTATCTGCATCAGAGTAGTCTCCAGACTGTCTTCCTTTTTGTAAACTGAGTAAGTATGCAGGAAATATTTGATTTGCAATTACCGAGTCTGTTGCTCTGTAAGCTGCATCTTTAACTTCTATGGGTGATATCCATTTATTATTTGGATCGTTTGGCTTAGGAAAAATCTTTAAAATCTCTTTTACTAATGTTCTATCTAGCAGCCCTAGACGCTGATCCATTTCTGTAAGTTCCTTTGAGATCTTAGTCTGATTGATCTCAGAATATGCATCTGCAAGAAATGGTCCTAACTTATACTTAAAATCTGGAGTAAAAAAGTCCATCTGTTTAAAGTACTTTCTGTCTGATGGTACTCCTACAATATTACGTAGACTGTCATTACCCTTTTTGAGATAGATAAGCTCTGTAAACGTCCATATTTGCGGGTTCTCAATCATAGAAAGCATTACTTGATCTGCTGTAAGACCTTCATACGTATCGCTTCTACTCAACTTACGAAGCAGCATACTAGAAAATGTGTTTACAGGCATCATACGCCCACCATCTTCTTGAATCACAAGTTTACCAAACTTTTGAGCATGCTCTAGAGGCACTGCATTCTCAACAATAAGTTTCTTGATTTCTTCTTGTGTAGGCATCGTTTGCTGGTGCGTCACCTCACTGTGTCCGTCTAGACCTAATATATCCTCAATATTCTCACCGTCTGTAGCAATCGTGTCGCGCACCTCTACATTTCCGTTTGAGACTTCTGGTGCTTTATTAGATAAATCGTCTTGTGCGTATCCCGCTTTCGCAAAAGCGAAAAACAACAACACCGCAGCTAGTTTTGATTTTTTAATCTTGATTTTTCCTAAACGCTTTTTGAGTTCGCCAAAACGTGAACCCTTATCAAATAGAATCAACATCATCCCTAGATACAATAAGAAATACCCAATATATGTAACCCACGTACCCCAAAAATCATGACTTACTGAAAGAATTGTTCCACTCTCATCTGGGAAGAAACTAGCTTGAAAAAAGCGAAACCCTTTATGATCGAGTACGTTATTCATATAAATATCGTAGTCAAAATTCTCATCTGCATCTTCTACAGTTATCTTACTCTCAAAAGATGCATAGCTGTTTTCTGTACCAGGATAACGTTCTGCAACGAAGTCATTAAGTTTTATAGCAAATGGTAATGGCATCGCTTTGCTTCCATAAGATAGATACAGCGTATGACCTCCTACTTCAATTTTTTTCTTGTCATTACTATAACCGCGACCACCTAAAAGACCTACCGTTTTAGTCTCACCCTTAACAGTAACATCAACAAATAAAGCATCTTCTTGATTCTTTTCTGGCACTTCCTTTGCGACAATACCTGTACGGCCACGTATTGCAGGCTCTGGAATGACAAGAAGTTTTCCTCCTAAGTTGTATAATGCTCTAAGTTTAAGTGGTTGTTCTACCGCTTCTGGCACTTCGCTTTTAGCTTGTGTTGCCATCACAGTTACATCACCAGCAAATGGTGATGAAAACGTATAATTTTCTCCATCAAAACTAATATTTATTGCACCATCTGTAGGCTTATTAAAAGCATACAACACATTGTGAATATTTACGAGCTCCCCTTCTACTAAGAAGTGCTCATGACGTTGATTATCTGTTCCTGTTTCGACAATCTTAAGATGCCAGAGTCCGTTTTCATCTTCTACGAAACCATCTTCTGCACCATCAATAAATTTATTAAAGTTGAAAGAAATATCTGTATAATCACTACGATCTGTAGAACTATGATTAAAGCGCTCAGTCCAGGAGAAATCGTTATTAAGGCGTGGCGATAATGATAATTCCTTTTCTAGCGGTCGACGCATAGGCTCTCCGTCACGTTCACCATCTACAAATACTTCTAAATAAGTTTTTTCACTCATAAAAGAGCTTTCTGACGCACCTTCTTCTATAGGCATGACCCCTTCATAACTAATATATTTTGTGATTCCGGCACCTATTAAAATAATGATAAAAGAAGCGTGAAAAATAAGCGTGGTTATCTTCTCTTTACGTAATAATTTATAACGGAAAATATTCCCTACAAAGTTGATGACAAACATGATGTGGATAAGTGTAAACCACCATGCATCATAAATCCAATATCTGGAGTAAGGTGTAGGAGAAGTTTCTTGCCCTTGATCTAAAAAGGTACCTACTGCCATTGCGACAAAGTAAGCTATAAACAATATCCCCATCAGTCTTGTGGAGAATAAAATAGAGGCGATTTTCTTTTGCATAATATAGGCCAATTTTACCGAGTGCAAAGATAACCTACGAGGCTCGAAAAACCTTAGAGAGACGCTTCATAAAAAATGAAAGCTGAGCACATTTAAAAAAGCCTATTTTTGCATCTATGATTGAAGTAAATATTGTCGGTACTGGTAATGTAGCTTGGCATCTAGCCAAGGCTTTGGGTTCGCAAAATCAAGCAATACTCATGCAGGTTGCAGGTCGCTCTCCTGAAAAGCTCAAAAACTTTAACAATATTGCTCGAGAAACTGTCTCAATACATAATCTTAAGCCTGCAGATGTCACCATTATTACTGTAAGCGATGATGCGATTAAAAGTATCTCTGAGCAGATTCCCTTTGATAACTCCCTGGTGGTACATACTTCTGGATTTACTGCGATGAGTACGCTTTCGCGAAAGCATAACAAAGGAGTTTTTTATCCGCTGCAAAGTTTTTCTAAAGAAGATACATCGATAGACTTTACCGAGATTCCTATTCTCATAGAAGCCGCTGATCAAAAAGATGAAAAAACCTTAAAGACCTTAGCTTCGATTATATCAAACAATGTACAAGTAATAAACAGTGAGCAGCGCAGGCAATTGCACCTTGCTGCAGTATTTGCAAATAATTTTACAAATCACTGTTACACCATTGCTCAAGAACTTTGTGACGTACACGGAGTTCCTTTTGACACCTTGTATCCTCTTATACAGAAAACTACCGAAAAAGCGTTACAACAAGGACCTAAAAACAGTCAGACAGGTCCTGCAAAACGTGATGACAAGCAGGTCATAGACCAACAAATTAAATTGCTTACTGATCCTGATCATACAGCGGTTTATAAAAACATAACAAAAGCGATTACACATTTCTATGGAAAAGAGTTATAAGGAATACCTACACCACATTACTACATTTATTTTTGACGTAGATGGAGTACTTACTGACGGGTCATTACACATTACATCAAATGGCCATATGCATCGTACTATGAATGTAAAAGATGGCTATGCTATGAAGGCTGCGCTAGAAGCTGGTTACAACCTATGTATCATAAGCGGTGGTACTGACGAAGGTGTACGCTCTAGACTTCAAAAACTGGGCATAGAAGATATTGCACTAGGCGCACACCTTAAAATGGAACACCTACAAGCGTATATAGATAAGAAAAATATACGCCTAGAAAACATCCTCTACATGGGCGATGACATTCCTGATTTTCCAGTGATGAAAAAAGTAGGATTACCTTGTTGTCCTCAAGATGCTGTAAAAGAAATCAAAGAAATATCTAGGTATATTTCTCACAAAAAAGGTGGTCACGGTTGTGTGCGTGATGTGATTGAACAAGTACTTAAAGTGCAAAACAACTGGATGAAAGAAATGGATGCTTCGGCACACTAATAATAGACTTGTGGCATATTTAAAAATCATAAGACCTTTTAATCTGTTTATGATTTTTATAGCTCAGCTTATTTTAAAGTTGTCTTTGAGTTATTTAAGAGATGTAGGCACTCAGCTCTCTTTTTTAGAGTTTGCGACACTGTCTTTTGCTACACTTTGTATAGCGGCTGCAGGATATATTCATAACGACATAGTTGATATTAAAGCAGATCGTATCAACAAGCCTAATGAGGTTTATGTAGTCGATAACATATCATTACGTGCTGCTTACACCTACTTTATCTCACTGTGGACCATAGGAATTATTTTAGGGATTTACAGTTCGTTTATTTTAGGACATTGGGACTATTCATTACTGTTTATAGGAGTGAGTGTAGCGCTCTATGCATATAACTCATACTTGCAAAGAATCCCTATTCTAGGAAACGTTGTAACTAGTGGGCTGGTTGCTTTTTCGCTTGTCATTATATGGTTGTTTGAAGTCAAAGCTCTTAAACTTTCTGGAGTAGAACATGTACTCACAAAAGAAGGTCACATCCTATTCACCTTTGTTGTAGTACTTGCTTTTATGATTAATGTATTGCGAGAACTAGTAAAAGACGTACAAGACATAAATGGGGATTATGCCATGAAGTATCACACCTTACCTATAATAATTGGCAGTAAACGTACGATGCTATTATGCGCTCTAATCGCACTAGGGTTGTTGTTTAATAGTGCATTATTCACCTTTATATTTGCACGTGGGCCACTACTTATTAGTGTAGTACTTTTTGCATTTACAATACTACCATTAGGGCATGTTGCCTCCCAATGCTGGAATGCAGAAAAAACATCAGATTATAAATATATTGCTAGACTACTTAAAGGAATAATGCTTTTAGGCATTCTCCTTTTTCCACTTATACTAATTATAGAACGCTATGCTTAAAGAAAAACTTAAAAATTACAACCTCATACTTGCCTCTGGATCTCCTAGACGCCAGGAGTTTTTTAAAGAACTAGGACTCGACTTTACTATAGATATCAAACCTGTAGATGAGATTTTTCCAGAAGCGCTAGAAGGATCAGATATTACGGATCATCTCGCTAGACTCAAGGCTTCTGCATTTTCAAATTTGAAAGCGCAAGATATCCTAGTTACTAGTGATACCATTGTCTGGTTCAACGGAGTTGCTTTAAATAAACCAGAGGATCGAGATGAAGCATATGCCATGATATCTGCGCTTTCTGGCAGTACACATGAGGTAATCACATCTGTTGCATTTACTACTGCTACAGCACAAACAGTTATTAATGATACCACAAAAGTGACGTTTAAAGTCCTCACTGATGAAGAAATAGACTATTATATAGAAAACTTCCAGCCGTATGATAAGGCAGGCGGTTACGGTATTCAAGAATGGTTTGGCTACGTTGCAGTGACGAGTTTAGAAGGTTCTTACTTCAATGTCATGGGAATGCCGCTTCACAAAGTTTATGAAACGTTAATGCTGCTAGCAGACTCATAGTATTTCTGTAATTTTAATATTAAAATTTATATCATGTCTATATCCATAAAACAACATCAAGCATATCGAAGTACATTATTAATAGGTAGCGCTTTAGTCATTGTTACTATGATTTTTGGATGTAAGAATAACGATAAAAATAACACCGCTTTCGCGAAAGCGGACACTGCAACAAGCATTAATACGCCACCAATAGCACAGCGCTCCATCTCACAAGAATGGAAAGACTATTGGTATGCAGGAACTGCCGAAATCACCAGCTACGAGTTGCAACAAGCTCGTTATGGCGAATTAAGAGAAGGAACAGCAGCGCTCATTTTTGTAACAGAAGATTTTTTGCCAGAAAAACAAGTAAAAGCAGATAACCAAGACAACAATAATATCCCTATTATCAAGTTAAATGCTACTAAAAATTTTGTGACAGGTATTTATCCGTATTCCATCATGAGTAGCACATTTTTACCAGTAAATGAGGAGTTGCACGCTATTAAGGTCTCACAAAGTATGCAAGAATGGTGTGGTAATACGTACACGCAACTCAATAACAGAGATCAATTTGAAGTGCAGATTCACTCTTATTTTGAAAGCAGAGCAGATGAGGAATATACCTTAGAAAAAGTAGTATTGGAAAATGAACTATGGGCACTATTGCGCATAGATCCTACCTTGTTACCTACTGGAAGTTTTACAAGCATTCCAGATGTTTCTTATGCAGCGATGACGCATACACCTATAAAAGCTTATGAAGTCACAGGAAGCTTGTCTGCCAACTCATACACACTATACTATCCGTCATTAGACAGAACACTTACAATAAACTTTTCTAATGATTTTCCACACCAGATTGAAGGTTGGGAAGAGACCTATCCAGACGGTCGTGGCGGAGAGAAAATGACCACAACAGCTTCAAAAATGAAAACAATCAAAAGTGCATACTGGGGTAAAAAAACTAAAGAAGACGAAGCATTACGCACAGAACTTGGCTTATAATGATCAGAAAAAAAATTAAAAGTAAAGTAAACGCTTTAGTGAGAAATAATATCACCAAGGAGACCGTAAAAGAAAAACTCTCTCACGCTCCTGGTCATGTAATCTACACAGGTAATAAAGCGCAAAAGGCTGTAAGTATTGACGTCTTTGATTACAACGACGACTATCTGGATGAAGAAACGCTAGCCCGACTAGAAGAATACCATAAAGATACCGACGAGAAAACAGTAACCTGGATTAATATTAATGGTCTAAGTGATACTGTTGCTCTTACACAAATTGCAGAGCGTTACAAATTGCACCCACTAGTAATGGAAGACGTTGCAAACACTAGCCAGCGACCTAAACTAGACGAGTATAGCGACCACTTATTTATCGTTTTTAAAATGCTCTATTATGATGATCAAAATCAGCTGAATGTTGAGCACATAAGTTTAATTTTAGGTAAGACCTATTTGATATGTTTACAAGAATATGATGGTGACGTTTTTGACGGAGTGCGTGAACGCATAAGGCATGCAAAAGGAAGAGTGCGCTCTAATGGCGCAGACTACCTTACCTATGCAATTATGGATGCCGTGATTGACCATTACTTTATAATCATCGAGCAACTAAGTAACAAAATTGAAGAGCTTGAAGATAAAATTTATACAGACAACTCTCAAAATTACTCTCAAGAAATTCAAACTCTCAAAAAAGAGGTGATACAAGTAAGACGATCTATATTTCCTCTCAGAGAGGTAGTAAACAAGCTCGAAAAAGTAGAAAATCACCTTGTTCTTAAGAAAACACAGGTATTTGTAAGAGACTTATATGATCACACAATCCAAGTAATTGAGACCGTAGAGGTATACCGAGATACGATTGCTGGGTTAATGGATATGAACTCGACAAACATTGCAAACCGTATGAATGAAGTGATGAAGGTGCTTACCATCATCGCTACCATTTTTATACCTATGACCTTTCTTGCAGGAATTTATGGGATGAATTTTGAGCATATACCAGAACTAGCTATCAAGGATGGTTATTATTATTTCTGGGGAGCTATGATTGTTATTTTTGTTGCCTCTCTTGTTTATTTTAAGCGCAAAAAATGGTTGTAAGCTATGGAATTATTTAGACCAGAAATCATACACAGTGCTGTAACGCTAGGGATTCTTATCGTTTTACGTATCATCACTTCTTATTTTGTACGTCGTTTTTCTGAGCGTAAAAACAAAGTAAAGAAACGTGCAAACCTAATTATGAAATATGTAGATGCAGTGCTTTTAATAATTGCATTTATTATAAGTATACTCATCTGGGGAATTAAAATAAAGGATATTGGAGTCATTGCTAGCTCTGTCTTTGCTATTATAGGTGTTGCATTTTTTGCGCAGTGGTCAGTGCTAAGTAATCTTACCTCTGGAGTAATCATATTTTTTACACTCCCATATAAAATAGGCGATCGTATCAAAATTCATGATAAAGACTTTCCTATTATTGCAATTATAGAGGACATTAAGGCTTTTCACACTAATCTACGTACTTCTGATGGCGGACTACACACCTACCCTAACAGTTTAATTCTTCAAAAAGGAATCACACTTGTAGAGGAAGGAATCTCTACAAATATCTTAGAGCAAAATCAACAAATGGACGAGGATGATCCCTTTAATAAAGCGGTTTAGGTTGTTAAAGAAACCTTAAAGGACTTAGGCTACCTTTCATAATCGGTATATTTGAGAAGTATCAAACTCCTCATTATTATGCGTAAATCCTATGCGATTTTAGCCTTTTTATTTGTCTTCGCTTTCGCGAAAATATATGCTCAAGGTTTTACCGTTCAACCTGTTAAACCAACAGCTAGCGAAATATATCAAGACCTTCAAAAACTCAACTTTCTTGGCTCCGTACTCTACGTCGCTGCACATCCAGATGATGAGAATACTACGGCTATTTCCTATTTCGCAAACACTGTCAAGGCAAGAACTGCCTATTTATCGCTTACGAGAGGTGATGGTGGTCAGAATATTATAGGTCCAGAATTACGAGAATTACTAGGAGTAATACGTACTAATGAGCTTCTAGCTGCTCGTGCAACAGATGGTGGAGAACAGCGCTTTACAAGAGCAAACGATTTTGGATATTCAAAACATCCAGATGAAACGCTCGCTATCTGGAACAAAGAAGAAGTGCTGGGAGATGTAGTCTGGGCAATACGAACTTTTAAACCAGATGTGATTATTAACCGCTTTAATCACAGAACACCGGGAAGTACACATGGTCATCATACATCAAGCGCCATGCTTTCTGTAGAAGCTTTTGATCTTGCGAGTGATACCTCAAAATATACAGACCAGTTACGATACACAGACACCTGGAAGCCTAGCAGACAGTTTTTTAATACCTCTTGGTGGTTTTACGGAAGCAAAGAAAAATTTGATGAGGCAGATAAATCTAAATTGGTTCAAGTAGACGTAGGTACCTACTACCCTAGTCTCGGACTCTCTAATACAGAAATCTCTTCCCTTAGTAGAAGTCAGCACAAGTCTCAAGGATTTGGAAATACGGGAAGCCGCGGTACAGAAGACACCTATTTTGAATTATTACGCGGTGAGATGCCAACTAATAACGACGTTTTTCAAGGAATCAATACTACTTGGACACGTGTAAAGGGAGGTGAAGCCATTAAAGCAATATTAGATCAGGTCGTTGCCGACTATGATTTTACTGCTCCAGAAAAAAGTATTCCTGAGCTAGCTAAAGCGTATGCACTTGTACAACAATTAGAAGATGCCCACTGGAAAACAATCAAAACCAAAGAACTACAAGATATCATCACTGCCTGTGCAGGAATATACTTAGAAGCAGCTGCAAATACTGGATATGCAACTTTAGGAAGCGAAGTAACCTTAAAAATTGAAGCGATAAACAGGAGTATGCAATCTGTTGTACTCAACAGCGCATTTATCACATCAAGCAATCAGCGACTAGCTAGCAACCAATCGCTAACTAACAACACCATACTTACTACAGAAGCAACAGTTACCATAGATGATTCTTTTAAAGATACCTCTGCATACTGGTTACGTGAGGAAGGAACTTTGGGAATGTACCGTGTAGACGATCCTACCATGATAGGAAAGCCAGAAACTCCACAACAAAACACGGTAAAGTTTGATCTTACCATTGCTGGAGTACCTATTTCGATAGAAAAACCAATTGTTTTTAAATACAATGATCGTGTGAAAGGCGAAGTGTATGAGCCTTTTGAAATAGTACCAGCAGTTTCATCAAAGCTAGACTCGAAGGTTATAATTTTCGCGAAAGCGGAATCAAAAAACATTCCCGTAACGGTAACAGCACATAAAGATAATTTTAGCGGAAACGTATCTCTCACTGCTCCTAGTGGATGGACCATCACACCGAAAAGTGTAAACGTATCCATAGCATCAAAAGGTACAGAACAGAAAGTCATATTCTCAGTAACACCTCCTAGCACTGATAGTGAAGGAGATCTCACTCCCGTAGTGACCGCCGGAAATAAAGCGTACACCAAGGAGCTTGTAACAATAGATTATGCGCATATTCCTTTGCAATCACTTTTCTTGCCTAACAAAGCAAAAATTGTAAGACTTGACATCGAGCGTAAAGGGGATTATATAGGGTACATTCAAGGTGCTGGAGATGCAGTGCCAGATAATCTCGCACAGATAGGCTACCAAGTAGCTATTATAGAACCTAGCACTATCACACCAGAACTGCTTGCACAATTTGACGCGGTGGTAGTAGGAATAAGAGCTTATAATGTAGTGGATGAGATGCAAGCAAAGCAGCCACTTTTACTCGATTACGTAAAGTCCGGCGGTACGCTTATCGCGCAGTACAATACTTCGGGTCGCTGGGGTGATACAAAAATAGGAGCTCCTTATGAGATGCAACTTAGTAGAGACCGTGTAACCGATGAGAATAGCGAAGTGAGAATCCTTGCCGAAAATCATCCAATCATGAATTTCCCAAATAAGCTCACTCAAAAGGATTTTAAAGGCTGGACGCAAGAACGTGGCCTTTATTTTCCAAACAAGTGGGATGATGCCTATACTCCTATTCTCTCTATGAATGATAAAGGAGAAACGGCAAAGGATGGTAGTTTGCTAGTCGCTCCATATGGTGACGGGCACTACATATATACAGGGTTAAGCTTTTTTAGAGAACTACCAGCAGGAGTGTCTGGAGCTTATAAATTATTTGCAAATATGCTAAGTATAGGAAAGCAAGAAAAGAGCGAGATAAAGCAATGAAAAATGTATCCAAATACCCATGGAAAAAGAAGTATACCATAGTATTGCTGGTCAATCTAGCTTACATTATCGTGTTTTATCTATTAATGACCTCATTCTCTTAATATGGAAATAATAGATTGGGCAGTACTAGCATTTACGCTCATTTTTATAGTTGTTTACGGAACCTATAAAACACAAGGAAGTAAGAATGCAGAAGAATATATAAGAGGTGGTAATACCTCAAAATGGTGGACGGTAGGCCTTTCTGTAATGGCTACACAAGCAAGTGCCATCACTTTTTTATCTACCACAGGTCAGGGATTTTATGACGGTATGGGATTTGTCCAGTTTTATTTTGGGCTTCCTATTGCGATGATTGTGATTTGTTTGGTGTTTATACCTATTTATCACAGGCTAAAGGTGTTTACAGCCTATGAATATCTAGAAAGTCGTTTTGATTTAAAAACGAGATCACTCGCAGCTATCTTATTTTTAATACAACGTAGTCTCGCTGCAGGGATTACCATTTATGCACCAGCTATTATTCTCTCGGCAGTATTGGGTTGGGACCTCACTACGCTCAATATTATTATAGGGATTGTGGTGATTATATATACCGTTTCTGGTGGTACAAAAGCCGTAAGCATTACTCAGAAACAGCAAATGGCGGTGATTTTTGCTGGTATGGCAATTGCCTTTTACCTTATTCTTGATAAACTTCCGGAGAACATCAGTTTTACAGATGCCTTGAGTATCGCAGGTGCTGGCGAAAAAATGAATCTGTTAGATTTCTCTTTTGATTTAAGCAATAGATACACGGTATGGACAGGCTTACTAGGAGGAACTTTTTTAATGCTTTCCTACTTTGGTACAGATCAAAGTCAAGTGCAACGCTACCTTTCTGGGAAGAATGTAAAGGAAATGCAAATGGGTCTTCTCTTTAACGGAGCCTTAAAAATCCCGATGCAGTTTTTCATCCTCCTTGTGGGAGTGATGGTTTTTGTTTTTTATCAGTTTAATAGTGCGCCGCTACACTTTAATCCTGCCGCGACAGAAGCCGTGAAGACTTCTATATATGCGAGCGAATTTGAATCCCTCGAACAACAACTCGCTCAAAACCAAAACAACCAAAAAGAAGCTGCCTTTAATTATGCTAAAGATCCTACACTCGATATTTATGAAGAGAATGGAGCTCAAAAATCTTTAATAGATAAATACGAAGGTATTGACAAGGAAATAAGATCTGTGGGTAAAGTGCTCATTGCAAAAGCAGCTCCAGAGGTAGAAAATAATGACAAAGATTACGTCTTTATCCACTTTATACTCAATAACCTTCCTAACGGACTAATAGGCTTATTACTTGCTGTAATACTGAGCGCTGCAATGTCATCTACTGCGTCAGAACTTAATGCGCTAGGCGCAACTACCTCTGTAGATCTTTATAAACGTAATTATAAAGGAACTATGACAGACAGACATTACGTGCGCAGCACCAAAGGCTTTACACTTATGTGGGGAGTGCTCGCCATAATTGTAGCTTGTACGGCAAGTCTATTTGAAAACTTAATCCAGCTTGTAAATATCATAGGTTCTATTTTTTACGGTAATATTCTTGGGATATTTTTACTTGCATTCTTTATCAAATTTGTAAAAAGTAATGCCGTGTTCATAGCAGCACTCATTACGCAAGTAATCATTATCATCGTTTACGGACTCATACATTTTGAGATTATAGAATTCCCATATCTATGGCTCAACGTGGTAGGATGCGCCCTCGTAATGGGACTAGCCCTGTTACTACAAGTAAGCTTTGGAGGTTCTCAGGATGATTAATAATGGGTTATTACGCTTTCGCGAAAATGTGAAACAACTAATTAGTATCGCTATAATTAAATACGATCTACATGACTAAAGAAACTAACTGGGCAATACTAGGCTGCGGAAAGATAGCTGACAAATTTGCAAATGATGTGCAACTTACTGAAGGAGCACAACTTTATGCTGTAGCAAGTAGAAATCTTGACAATGCAGCAGCTTTTAAGGATACTCATAATGCTATTGTTGCATATGGTAGCTATGAAGAGATGCTTCAAGACCCTAAAGTAGATATTGTTTACATTGCTACACCTCACATGTTTCATAAAGAGCAAACGCTTTTATGTCTCACACATAAAAAAGCAGTTCTTTGCGAGAAAGCTTTTGCTATGAATCTTGAGGAAGTTGAGGAAATGATTGCTTTCGCGAAAGCGCAACAAACCTTTTTAATGGAAGCACTGTGGACGCACTTCTTACCTCATTATCAATTTGTATTGGAAACTGTTCATAGTGGAGATTTCGGAGAGATCACAAATCTCAGTGCAAACTTTGGTTTTGACGCAGTTTACGATGTAAATGCACGCTTATATAATAAGTCACTCGGTGGCGGTAGTTTACTAGACGTTGGTATTTATCCAGTGTTTGCAGCACTAACACTTTTGGGATATACTGAAAATATAAGTGCTCGGGCTCTATTGGGTCCCACAGGTGTAGATCATCATTGCTCCATGAAATTAGAATATCCTAATCAAGTAGAAGCAAATTTATTTTCGGCTATTGATGAAAAAACAGACACTACTTGTCACATCACTTTAGAACATGGAGAAATACTGATAAACAGCCGTTTTCATGAGCCAACTAATGTGACAATCATTACCAATGGTACTTCAAAAACATATGATTTCCCAGTTCCGGAAGGTGTGAATGGGTATCATTATGAGATACTGCACTGCCAGAAAATGCTTGAAAACAATAAGACGGAAAGTGATATTATGACTTTTGATAAGAGTACAGATCTTATTAAAATGCTAGATACCATTAGAAAAAACATTGGGTTAGTGTACTGATAAAAAACTACAAACGGATTTAGATTACAAATTATCACAGTTCGGTCATTGATTTTTACAGTTGGGTAATGGAAGATTTTTTTCGCGAAAGCGTGATGATATATTTACATCATCAACAAAAAACAATAACTATCTAATACTATCAATTATGAGAACAATTATCTTTTTATTACTCGCAGCTGTTTCAACAATTTCTTTTGGACAAGAAACAAAAGGAGTTACCATCACGGTAACCATTCCTAACTTAACTAATAATGATGGTTCTGCCTCTGCAGCGCTATATAATGAGGCGACCTTTATGAAAGCTGCCCCAATAGATTCTCAGGCAGCAACGCCAGAAAACAATATGGTTACCTTAGTTTTTGAAAATGTAGCGCCTGGAGATTATGGGATTATAACGCTACATGATCAAAATGGAAATAACCGCATGGATTTTGAAGCAAACGGGATGCCTAAGGAGGATTATGCAACTTCTGGTAGTGGTACAGGTTTTGGACCGCCTAGCTGGAACAATGCAAAATTTACAGTAGGTACAGAAGATGTTCAACTAGAAATTAAAATGTAATATTACTTTCTACATATTACAAAGCCAGCAGTAATCTGCTGGCTTTTTTGCTATAAGAAAAAACTTATAAATTGATGTTGTACATAGTTACACTCAATGATTTTCTTACTTTTGTGTTATATATTAGAACATGACTATTACTCAACTTAAATATGTGCTTGCGGTGGCAGAGCACCAAAATTTTACAAGAGCAGCTCAAAAGACATTTGTTACTCAGCCTACGCTTAGTATGCAAATACAAAAGCTTGAAGATGAGCTAGACATCCTTATTTTTGACCGTAGCAAGAAGCCTATTGAACTTACAGAAATAGGGTCAAAAATTGTACACCAAGCCCGTAATATTGTAAACGAAGCAAACCGTATTACAGATATTGTAGATCAACAGAAGGGGTATATAGGAGGTGAGTTTAAACTAGGAGTTATTCCAACGGTAATGCCTACGCTACTCCCGATGTTTCTTACTAATTTTATAAAAAAATACCCTAAGGTTAAGCTCAAAATTGAAGAGCTCAATACAGATCAAATCATGGAAAAACTTGAGGAAGGACATCTAGACGCCGCTATCGCGGCAACTCCTCTTGAGAACCCTATGATTAAAGAGAGACCTCTTTATTACGAACCTTTTGTAGCATACGTTCCACAAAACCATAGACTGAGTAGTAAGGATATTTTGGAAACTACAGATTTAGACATGCAAGATATGCTCGTGCTAGAGGACGGACATTGTTTTAGAGATGGTGTGATTAATCTCTGTGCAACACCTAGAAATATGAATAATGAGAAATTCTCATTAGAAAGCGGAAGTTTTGAAACGCTCGTAAAACTAGCAAATGAAGGTTTAGGCATGACGCTTTTACCGTATCTACATACACTTGATATACCTGTAAAAGAAAAACAACTTTTTAAATCATTTAAAGAACCTTCTCCTGCTAGAGAAATAAGTATTATCTATCATAAGAGCGAACTTAAAATACAAATTATAGAGGCCTTAAGATCTACAATCGCTGGAGTGGTAAAAGGTGCAATTACATTTCAAAATGTGCAAATAATAAGCCCTATTTCAAAATAAGCGCTCATTTAACACTAAAAAAGCCCCATTACTGGGGCTTTTTTTATTGTTTTAAATAAATTAGACAATGACCAAGATCAGGATTGGTTTTTACCAAAGCATTAATCCAGATTCTAAGTTCATCTATTTCATAAGGTAATAGTCGTTTAATTGCTTTCTCTAGTTCTTTACAAAATAGTGTGCTATCAAAACTTACCTTATCTAAAATAGTTTTTGTGTATTCAAACATTGCTCTCGCCATATTCGAAGGGTTTTATAGGGTTAGATTATTAAAAGTAGTTTGATGCTATAGGCTATGATTTAAATTTTTGAACTCTATAAATATAAGATATAAAGAGTAATACAACCTCTATCATACTACTTTTTAACATCTTAAATTAAAGTTAAATACTTGTTAAATAAGTAGTTGCAAGATTTCTCAAAATCGATTATCACCGTCAAGTAAATCTCCTAAGCCTCCTAGTATAGAGCCCTCACCCCTTTGTTTGCCTCCTGCCTTTGGAGCCATTGCTAGCACACGGTTTGCAAGACGACTAAAAGGAAGTGACTGTATATAAACAGTTCCAGGACCACTTAATGTGGCAAAAAACAACCCTTCTCCACCAAAAATGGTGTTCTTAATACCTCCTACAAATTCTATATCATACGTTACCGTACTATCAAAACCTATGATACATCCAGTATCTACTTTTAAACGCTCCCCAGGAGCAAGTTCTTTTTTAAGAGTTGTTCCTCCTGCGTGTACAAATGCAATACCATCGCCTTCTAGACGCTGCATGATAAATCCTTCTCCACCAAAAAGGCCCCTACCTAGCTTACGCGAAAATTCTATTCCAACAGAAACACCTTTTGCTGCGCAAAGAAACGCATCTTTCTGGCAGATAAACTTCCCTCCTATTTTATCAAGATCTATAGGAATTATTTTACCTGGATATGGAGAAGCAAAGCTTACTTTCTTCTTACCTATTACATCATTATAAAAAGCTGTCATGAATAAACTTTCTCCAGTAAGTAAACGCTTTCCTGCTCCAAAAATTTTACCCATTAAACCTGTATCCTTTGCAGAGCCATCGCCAAAAATGGTTTCCATGCGGATACCATCTTCCATCATCATAAAGCTACCAGCCTCTGCAATAACACCTTCCTGCGGATCTAACTCTACCTCTACATATTGCATCTCTTCTCCAAAGATCTCGTAGTCTATTTCATGTGCGTTCATTCTTTTTGATTTTTTGATTGTAGCTATAGGTAGCTATAAACCCAATCTTGTTACACTGATTTAAAAAAGAAAAAGCCCAAAGATATCTTCGGGCCTAATTTTAAAATAATTTTTAATTACAAGGATTGTAAAGTATATAACCTAGAAACTGTGATTACATGACACTCATCTTCTTCAACATTAAAAGTCTCTGTTATAATGGTCTGGAAATTCTCTTTTTGAATAATTAAAAAATAACTCCCCGCTCGCTCATCTGGTCCTACGTACACTCCAGAACTTTCTTCTGTAAGCGCAGCTTCAAACTGTTGATCCTTAGCAACGATACTTACTCCTTCTAATAAAGAATTATCTTCTGTATTTCTAACCGTAATTCTAAAAGAAGGGACCACCTCAGTAGTACAAATTACCTCTGCTGGACTAGGTGAATCGTCATCACCACAGGAAATAAACATTACTAGACAGCATATAACAAGTAAATATTTCATAGACTCTAATTATTTTATACTAAGATACTTCTTTACTACTTCAAAATGAATATGTGCACTATAGATTATCTAGCTGGTTGCTGTTTTTATCATCACTTATTGTCCAGAAAAAGCCCACAAAAAAGAACTGATCAGTCGCTGGGCGTAATGCTCTACGGTCAAAGGTACCTGCAGGATTAGGAGCATCTGCATATTGATATCCATTTACGTTTCTTAATCCAAGTACATTGTTTACAGAAAAATACAGGATCTTTTGCTGCGATAATAAATACGCCCAGTTTATACTTAAACTATTAAAGGACTTTGCGTTTGCTTGTAAGAAGCCAGCGCTATTCTTATCTGTATAGGTACGCCCAGAACTATGCTGAAAACTTACACCCACTTGCGATTTCCAATCTTCTACAAAATACTTTCCCACCACAGATATATTATGAGGACTCGCGAAAGATGGTCTTGCCTGTTCCTCAAAATTGAGATATTTCCTTTCTGAATCTAAGTAGGAATAGCTCACCCAGTAATCCATATTTTTTATACTGGTATTATCTCTCCAAAAAACATCCACTCCCTGCGCATAACCTTTTCCCTCATTTGCAAAAACGCTCTCTGGACTATTAAACACAGTATTAGAAGTAATCAAATCACTATAACTCTTACGATACGCCTCTGCTCTAAAGATCCGACCATTGTTGCTATACTGATAGTTTGCTATGTAATGCGTAGTCTTTTGAGCATCAAGATCAAGACTAAATTTTAAAAAGTCATTAAGCGGATTTTGATAAAAGTCACCATAAGCCAAAGAAAACTGACTGTTTTTACCTGTTTTATAGGCTACGCTCGCTCTAGGCGAAAATGTGACTCCTTCCATATAATCTGTATAACTCGCCCTAGCGCCCAGCTTCACTGCAAAATTGCGAGAGAAGATGATATCACTTTCAACAAAAGCCGCAGTAATATTACTCTTAAAATCGTAGGCAGCTACAATGTTCTGATCATCAAAGACTCCATTAAAATCCTCCTGAAAATCTGTTATAAAATGTTCTGCGCCAAATGCTAATTTAAGTCTGTTTGAAAAACGCTTTTTAATTTTTACTTTAAGATGTGCGCTATTTTCTTTGTTATCGATGTTAGTAGCCGATTGTAGGGATGTATCATTTTGTGCACTCGTATAACTTCCTCCCGTTTGTATACTCCAGGTGTCACTTAACATTCCAGTATAATTCGTGTTTATGTAGACATTTGTATTTTTTAAGCCTAGCGTGAATCCTTCTGGATTATTAATATCTTCTTGCGTAATGTCAAAACTTGTCTTGTCTCCTGCTGCATATAATTTAAACAAACCATTTTCTGTCCTGTAGCGATAGACCGCTTCTCCAGAAAAGGTCTGAAAAGGCTTATTAAAATTATTACGATTAGAAAACAATGCCACATAGGGAGCAAGATTTATGTAGGACGTACTTACACTGAGGGAACTCTTCTCCCATTTTCTAGTAATTCCTAGTCCGCCGCCCACAGACATTAGGGAGATATCTGTCTTATTTTGATCTGGCTCATCTATGGTATTCAGTAATAAAACACTTGACAAAGCCTCTCCATACTCGGCCGAGTATCCTCCCGTGGAAAACGTAATCCCGTCAAAAAGAAAAGGACTATATCTGCCTCGAGTAGGCGTATTATTTGCGGTTGGTGTATACGGAGTAAAGACACGTATGCCATCTATAAATATCTGTGTTTCTCCGGCATCTCCTCCACGCACAAAGAGTCTACCATCCTCTGCAACGGTAGTTGTACCAGGTAGCGTTTGTAAAGCACCTACAAAATCTCCTAGCGCACTTGCCGTAGTCACAACATCCAGCGGCTTGAGCACAGAGACTTTACTATTATCACTAGCCTCAAAGGTCCCTGCCGAAAGTACAACTGTATCTAGTGAGTTTACATCTTCCTGCAATGTGATTTTAAGGTCTTTAAAAGTCGTTACTTCCATAAATGACTCATACGGTTCGTATGATAAGAAGGTGACTTTAAGTAACTTCGTTCCCTCTTCACTTGTGGTAAAAGAGAATGATCCATCTGCTGTGGTACTGGCTCCATCATAAGTGCCATCTATAAAAATGTTTGCACCTTCTATGGGAATTCCTTTCGAGTCTGTGACTTTTCCCGAGACGACGGTCTGGGCAGCTAATTGATAACATAATAGGCAAACGAGAATGTGTAAGAGTGATTTCATAAATAGTTCGGTTGATTGATTGTTGAGCAAATATGGAGCGAACTACGCTTTCGCGAAAGCGTAATACTCCCAACCGTCATTTTAGAGTTCCCAGTTGTAAATCATAAGGTTGAAGTCCTAAAAAAATTTTTTTCACATAGAAGTTTAAGAAGGTTTTAAAGCAAGAAAAATATTTATAACGTTTGCGTAATGACCATAACATTTGATTTTATCTGAGAAGTAAAAAATTTCAAAAAAAAATCAAACTAAAATTAATTATTTAATGAACTATAAACGTGTTTACTAAAGCTACAACAAGCAATATTTAGTGATTGATTTTACTAAAACGTAACATATGAGGATGTGCTTACACAACTATTATATCTATATTTATCCCGTTGAAAGTTCAAGAATTTAACAAGTAAGAAAAAACCTCTGCAATTAGGGAGCAGAGGTTTTTTTCTTTTAGGCATCTACTAATTGATCATCTCAAGCGTCAATTATATAGAGTAACTTGGACGTTACCAGAAATAGACTAAAACTTTTAGAATTATTCTGTAACACTTTGTAAGAAATCTCTACTTACCATTAACTAAGCCACCAACCATTGGATAAAACAGTCGAAGATAATTTTGTAAACCTTCTGGAAGAGAACCAGAACATTGTGCATAAGATATGCCGTTTGTATACCAACAATCGGGATCAACACAATGATCTTTTTCAAGAGATTACGATACAATTATGGCGTGCCTTCCCTAAGTTTAGAGGAGACTCAAAGTTCAGTACGTGGATGTACCGCGTGGGATTAAATACCGCCATCACTTTATATCGTAAATCTAAGAGAACGGTGCAGACTCAAGATTTTGATTCTGTCATGTTTCGTATATCATCAGAAGAATATGATGATACCGTGGAGCAGCAATTAAAGTTGATGTATAGTGCAGTAAAAGAGCTTAATGATATAGATAAGGCACTCGTCTTTTTATATCTAGAAGATAAAAACTACAGTGAAATCTCTGAAACCCTAGGTATATCAGAGGTAAATGCAAGAGTGAAGATGAACAGAGTGAAGAAAAAGCTCAAAAAAATATTAAATCCATAAGCTATGGTAGATGAACTAGAAATGCTAAAGAAAGATTGGCAAAAGCAGGAAGGATCACTTCCTAAATATACGAAGGCAGACTTGTACCCTATGCTACTTAAGAAGTCTTCTTCAGTAGTGAAGTGGATACTTTTTATAAGTATTGCAGAGTTTGCGGTATGGATATTACTCAGCTTCGGAATTAAAATTTCTGGAGACGACGCCTCAAACGTAAAAACTGTAATAGGAGATTCAGTAGAATATATTTCAACAGGAATTCACCTAGCAGCGCTTATATTCTTCATTGGCTGGTTTTATAAAAATTATAAAAAAATTGAAAACACGGACTCTCCAAGAGTACTAATGCAAAATATTTTAAACACACGTAAAACCGTAAAATATTATATATGGTTTAACCTTGCGTTTCTTGTACTTGGGACTGTAGGTGCATTTGTTTTGATAGAGGCAACGCATCCAGAGTTCCTTTCTACAGATAGTCTCTTTCTAGCTGTAATAAGTTTGATTATTATGCTCGCTTTAGCGATTGGCATTCTCCTTATTATATATAGACTACTATATGGTCGTCTTTTAAGGAGGCTCAAAGCAAATTACAATCAACTTAAAAAATTGGAACTTTAAATCTAGGGGGTTTGAATTCTGATTAAGGCAATAGGTCAAGCTGTTGCCTTTTAAGCATATAAAAAGCGAGAGCGACCTTACGGTCGCTCTCGCTTTTTTTTCTTAGTAAGGTGAGCATATTAATACTCCCACTTTCTCTTTTTATTAAGTTCTTCTTCTGCTTCTATCTCTTCCGTTGGGATGACCTTTAAGAAAGATGGATGTTGCTCGATTGCATATTCTAGTTGCTCTACAATTTTCTCTACAGAGTCGTTTTCGTAATCTATTACTAGCGGTTCTTTTACTTCAAAAGATTGAAGAATACCACGTTTTTTAATACGTAATCCTTTCTTGTCAAAACTCCTTCTAAAACCATCTATCACAATAGGCACAACGATAGGTTTATAGTTCTTAATAATGTGAGCAGTTCCTTTTCTAATGGGTTTCCATGGTTTTGTAGTTCCTTGCGGGAACGTAATTACCCAGCCATCATCTAGCGCTATTCCTATATTCTCAGTATCCTTAAGGTTTACCTGGCGATCTATTTCTTTACCTTTTTCTCTCCAGGTACGACTTACTGTAATTGCTCCTGCATAAGCCAGTATGCGCGGTAGTAAACCAGCCTTCATCGTTTCTCCAGCGGCAACGTAGTATAGGTTAAGTTTTGGATCCCACAGATATCCTATATTTTTTATAGAATCTGTACGACCACTTAAACTCGCGTTAAAGACGTGAAACATGGAAACCACGTCTGCAAAATATGTCTGGTGATTTGAAACAAATAATACGTTCCTATCTGGAAGATTAGTCAGTATTTCAGAACCTACTATCTGTAATTCATTAAACCCGCGATAACGTCTATGCGTCATTGCACCAGCAATTCTTATGAGCCAGCGTTTTAAGAATAGTATATGTCCAAATGGATTTTTTTTAAATATCCCCATTATTTAGTTTAAAGTTGGATGCGTTTGAGTGCGCTTTCGCGAAAGCGTACTTGGTTACAAACAGCCTGTAAAGATACAAAAGGCGTTACAATTTTAAAGAAGTGTTAAGAAGCGATCGTACCTCACTGAGCATCATTGCTGTAGCTCCCCAAACAATATGACCTTGCAATTTATATGCTGGTACCTCCATATCATCCATATAGGAGGTAGAGAGTTTTTGCGTTGTTATACAATCGTCAGAGAGGAACTCAGATAGTGGCACGGGGATCAAAGACTCAACCTCGCTTTCTTGAGCAATAAATGCAGGAGTATGATCTAGATGTCCTATGAAAGATTGTACCCAGAAATTACTAGGTGGTATATAAATATTTGTGAGTTCGCGAGTGATTGCAACGCGAGATTGGGGTACGCCCACCTCCTCTTCTGTCTCTCGTAACGCTGTATGTGCGAGGTCTCTATCTGTAAGTTCTACCTTTCCTCCAGGAAAGCCTACTTGATTAGAATGTACACCTTCATAGGTCTTACGTAAGATGAGTATAAACTCCGTATCACCATCTGGCGTAGGATAAAATAAGCACATCACACCAGCTTGTCTTGGGTTGCGCTTTGTGATTTCTAGTTCCTCGAGTTCTTTAAGTCGTTCTGTGGGTGCCATCTCTAGTTGCACATCGCGCCCTGGAAGCGGGAGATTTCCTATTTTTGAAGCTAATTCTAAAAATGATTCAAATTTCATTTATGCGTACGTATCTCTGGATTATTATAGCGCTGCTAGCGAGCACAAGTTGTCAAGATAAGAAATCTGCACCTAATTCTGTAAAGGAAGAAGTGGCAAAAAAAGACACGCTAGCACTACAACAAAAAGACATCAAAAAAGTAGATCCATCACTGGTAATGGGTACTATAAAAGAGCCTACAATTTCTGGTCAAGAAATGGTCATTGATTTTCTTACGGCTTATGGAGAAGAGAATCCTGAGACTAAGGTTAAGATTACCACCCGTTTTGGAGAAATAGAAGTGGAGCTTTTTACAGATACTCCGCTACACAGAGCAAACTTTATCATGCTCGTAAAAAACGGCTATTTTAATACGACGCAGTTCCACCGAGTGTCACCTAATTTTGTGGTACAAGGAGGTAATAATGATACGCAAGGCACTGCGCGCAACAGAGCGAGTTTTGGGAGTTATTTAATACCAAATGAAGCAAATCCTAGCCATACGCACACGCGAGGAGCATTTTCATCGGCTAAGTATACCGAGCAAAATGTGAGTAATGCGACTGCTCCTTTTGAGTTTTTTATTGTGCAACCAGAACGTGGAGCGCATCACCTTGATGGGGATCACACTGTTTTTGGCAGAGTGACTAAGGGAATGGATGTTGTGGATGAAATTAATAAGTTAAAAGTGGACGGCAGCGAGTGGCCAGTTGCAAATGTATATATGAAAATTGCCCTTATTGATTAAGCGTCTTTTTCTTCTTTACACACATTCTATCCGCGTTGCCTCCGTGCTTCAAAAACTAAGATTCCCGCAGCAACTGAGACATTCATAGAGTCTATTTTACCTCTCATCGGGATTTTAATATTTGTACCTACAGTGCGCCATTCTTGAGATAACCCTGTAGCTTCTGTTCCTACCACTATTGCTGTAGGCGTTGTATAATCTTGTGCTGCATAATCTACCGCCTCTTGTAAAATAGCACTGTAAACCGCTATTCCTTTTTCTTGTAAAAATGAAATCACCTCAGCAGTTGTTCCTGTTGCAATTTGTGTGGTAAACACACAGCCCACGCTTGATCGTATGATATTAGGATTGTATAAATCTGTTTTGGGATTTGCGATAATTACTGCATCTACCCCAGCTGCGTCTGCTGTTCTTAGTAGTGCGCCTATATTTCCTGGTTTCTCTGGTGCTTCGGCAATTAATAGTAGCGGATTTTCAGGTAGCGCCAACTCTTGTAAGGTTTTAGTTTCCGCTTTCGCGAAAGCGATAATTCCCTCCGTTCCTGCTCTATAAGCAACTTTCTGGTATACCTCGGTAGATAAACTTGTCATCATCGCTGTGCCATTTACCATCCCAGCAACCTCATCTTCTGAAATTACAGCTTCATTAAAATAAACCTCTGTAATCTCGTATCCTGCGGCAATAGCAAGTTCTATCTCCCTCACACCTTCTATAATAAAACCACCCTCCTTCTTACGTGCGCGTGACTTATCTTGAAGTTGTAACAGCCTTTTTACAGCTGGATTCTGGATACTAGAAATATATTTTGACATAGCACAAATGTAGAATATTCTGAAGATTAGAGAAAAACTAGAAGAAAATAGTTCCGCTTTCAATAATGTAAAGTATATTTGACATTATAACAAATTAACTTTCCATAAAGTAAAGCTAGGTTGTTTTCACTTAAACGTTATTATTATGAATTTTAAAAAAATAATTGCCTGCGAGCGCAAGAGCCTTGAGAAGCTTAGTAAATTTCAATTACCACATAAATTCAAAAGAATAGGCTGGGTTTTGTTTATTGCTTCTTTTGTCTCTCTAATTGCAACAAGTATTATCGTAACAGATGATTCCCTAAAGTCTACCATTATTGTTATTGTAAAATATACAATGCTCATAGGTCTTCTTGTAGTATCGCTATCAAAAGAACCTATAGAAGATGAGTTTATAAGAAGTATACGTATGAGGTCTTATTATATGATTGCTTTTATTGTAGGCGTGCTACAAACGCTTGTGATGCCTTTTATAAATCTAGGAGCAGATGCTTTAATAAATGGTGGCTCATCTCTCAAGCCTGTGAATGACTTCTTTGTATTATGGGTGTTGTTGTTCTGTCAGATTCTATTTTTTCATTTATTTAAAAGTGGTGCAGATGAATAATACACTTAAAGTAGAACGTGCCATTCTTAACCTCACTCAAGATGATCTTGCCAAAAAAATAGGTGTCTCAAGGCAAACCATTAATTCGATAGAAAAAAATCGCTATGTTCCCTCTACGGTACTTGCTCTAAAACTTTCTGAGTTATTTGAAAAACCGGTAAATGAATTTTTCTCTTTATCTGAAAATGATTGACGAGTTTTGTAAGACTATAAATTCCATACGACTACCTTACAAATTCTAACCAATTAATATATTATGAACAAATCTATCCTATTGCTTGCTGGACTTATTGCTTTTGCAAGTTGTAAAAATGAACCAACCGTAAACACCGAAGAAGTTGCTGTCGTAGAAACTCCATCAAGAGTGTACCCAGATCAAATTTCTAAAGTTTTTGAAGCGCACGGAGGTATTGACACTTGGAATAACATGAATAACTTATGTTTTACCTTACCTAAAGGAGACATAAACGAAATACACACGGTTGATCTTAAATCTCGTAAAATACGTATTGAGACTAAAGATTTTGTACTAGGATATGATGGTAAAGACTTATGGTTAAAACAAGATACCATCGCTTTCCAACCAGAGAGAGCTCGTTTTTATCATAATTTGATGTTTTATTTTTATGCAATGCCATTTGTACTAAGTGATGAAGGAATCACATACTCAGAGGTTCCTGCTTTAGAAATGGATGGTGTAAGCTACCCTGGGACTAAAATTAGCTTTGGTAGCGACGTAGGGGATAGTCCTGATGATAATTACATCCTATATAATGATCCTACTACGAATGAAATGGCATGGCTAGCGTATACAGTGACAGCAGGTAGTGATGGACCAAGTGAACGTTACAGCTTTATTAAATATGCAACATGGCAAAATGTAAATGGTCTTAAGTTACCTAGCGAACTACAATGGTACAAGGTAGTAGATGGCAAGCCTACAGAAATGAGAAATGCTATGAATTTTACAAATCCTACAGCAACTGCGACTAAACTAGATATTGCTACTTTTTCAAAGCCTGAAGGTGGAGTACTTGTAGAGTAGATAATCATCTTATACAAAATATAAACAAACGCCATTCTAAATGAATGGCGTTTTATTTTTACCACAACTTACTGATTATCAAAACCAAAAACCCTAATCTATTACTATCAGCATACTGCATCTTAGTGCTATTTAGTCCTATTTCTGATTAAAATCTATTAGATTTACTTTACAAACAAAATGCATAATGTTAGTTAGCTAGTTATCTATATATGAAATACTACAGCCTTAATAAGCAAGCGCAAACGGTCACTTTTGATGAAGCAGTAATACGAGGAATTGCTCCAGATAAAGGACTTTACTTTCCTGAAAACATCCCAGTACTTCCTGCTACCTTTTGGGAACATCTTGAGCATTTATCTAAAGAAGAGATCGCTGTAGAAGTTATGAAACCTTTTGTAGGTGATAGTATGGACGAGGCTACGCTTACAGAAATTGTAGCAGATGTACTTTCTTTTGATTTCCCGCTAGTTCCTATAGAAGATAATGTGGCAACGCTAGAACTTTTTCATGGACCTACTATGGCCTTTAAAGATGTAGGAGCTCGCTTTATGGCGCGATGTCTAGGTCACTTCTTAAAAGAACGTAATCAACAAGAAGAAGTTACCGTACTAGTAGCTACCAGCGGTGACACCGGTGGAGCTGTTGCTAGAGGTTTTTATAAAGTGCCAGGTATAAAAGTGGTAATCCTCTACCCTTCTGGTAAAGTATCTGATGTGCAAGAGCGACAGCTCACCACCTTAGGAGAAAATATCACCGCACTTGAAGTTGATGGTACTTTTGATGATTGCCAGGCAATGGTGAAGAAGGCATTTATAGATCAAGAAATTACAAGTACAAAACAACTCACCTCTGCAAATAGTATTAATGTCGCAAGATGGCTTCCGCAGTCATTGTATTATTTATTTGCTTATAAAGAATTAAAAAAGCAAGGAAAAGCAGATTCCCTCGTGTTTTCTGTTCCTAGCGGGAACTTTGGTAATATATGTGCCGGTATGGTAGCGCATATGATGGGAATGCCGGTGCACCAATTTGTAGCAGCGGTAAATAGTAATACTACGATTCCTAGGTTTATGCAAAGTGGAAAGTATACTCCTACGGCAACGGTTGCAACGATAAGTAATGCCATGGATGTAAGTGACCCTAGCAATTTTATTAGAGTACTACAGTTATTTGAAAACGACAGACAGTTATTGTCTCAAAAGTTTTCATCATACTCCTATTGTGATAATGCAACACGTGGTGCGATGCTCGATTTGCATGAAAATCATAATTACATAGCAGATCCTCACGGCGCCGTGGGATACTTAGGAGTCAAGGCCTATTTAAAAGATCATCCAGAAGCTTATGGAGTCTTTTTAGAAACCGCACATCCCGTAAAGTTTTTACCAGCAGTTACGCCTGTAGTAGGTAACATTGATCTCCCCGAACAAATCAAAGAGTTAATGAATAAAAAGATGGATACCATCCCCGTGAAGCATTATGAAGAGTTAAAGACGTATTTGTTGGAATAGTTCGCTTTCGCGAAAATCGTCCAGAATTCTTTTCAGGAAGCATTAATAATCTAATATCAATTAAAGAAGAACACTATCTTTTAAAATAATTATAGCCAATAGCATCAATATTGAAGCGTTCTCACGACAGTCATGCAAACGTCTTATAAAATCATAAGCGGACTAGGTTATTAATCCCAATCTACAATGGCTGCTGTATTCCCAGAGAGTACTCGTATGTATTTTGTGCCCTTTACGATCTCTGCGTGTTTAAGGGCAAGACGCTTAATTTTATAGGTATATCTTGTATCTAGAAGATTACCTTGCTCATCATAGTATTCAAGTCGGTTGAAACGTTTTGCAGCATTTGATCTAAACACTGTACGCTTTTTTCCAAATCGTTTCTTTAAAATTTCATCAAAAGATTCGAGGTTCTTAATTCCATAATTAATCACCCAGATATCACTTACCTCCTCTTCTTGTCCATCACCACTGTCTAAGTCGGCATAGCTCATCCCTGAGATGATTACTTCGTTATTTTCTTTTTGTAAAGCACTTGTGAGATATTCTTTACCAGAGCCACCCAGTTCTAGCTCCCATCTTACGATACCTACTTTATTAATTTTAATGATAGAAAAGTCTTCGGTAACTCCGCCATTTTGAGTAGTTCGGTATTGATTTTTTGCTATAATTGCTTTTGTACCTCCTAGTAGAATATCGCCATTATCTAGCTCCTGTAGGGAGGTAAGCTTATCATCTGTAAAATTTCCAAAACTACGCTGCCACAATATATTACCATGACTATCTATCTTAACAACCCACCAGTCTGTTCCTCCTAAATTTTTAGTTGTTTTTGTTCCACCTATTCCAGACTCAGAGATACCACCCAGTATAAAACCTCCATCTTGAGTGGCAATGGTTTTAACAATCTGATCGTCTTTTGCTCCACCTATAGTGGTAGACCATTCTAGATTTCCTGTCTTCCCGTAACTTGCTACATAAAAATCTTTATCACCTAAGGTAGTAGCGTCGTCAGTTATAGCTTTGGTCGTATATCCTGCAGCTAGTGTACTTCCGGCTGCCGAGATGGTAACACTACGCAATTTACGCTCTGTACCAGCAAGCTTATTTTTATTCCAATTCATCTGTAAAGCTGGGTCAAGATGTAGTCTCCACAAGTCATCTTGAGATGCTGTGATTTTAATCTCTGTAACTTCTTGTTCTAAAAATGTAGGGTCACTGTAGCTATCTTCTAGCGTTTTATAACTTGATCTACTTGAACGCACCATTCTAGATTGAATCTTTTGTGGTGGTTCAGGATTTTGAGAAATAGCAAATTCGTCTGTATTTATGGATGCTATACTATCTGCGTTTATTACTGTGGATCTAATAAGCCTAGCCTCTTCTGCCGATTGAAAAATTCTTTTAAGAACGGCTTTATTTCTTGAAGCTACGAGTCTCTCCCAGTCTACAGCGCCTTCTCCATCTAGCTTGACCATCCAGACATCGGTCTCTGCAGTTGCATACTGATCTAATGTGGTTTTTTTATTAGTATGCCCACCTATAATGTAACCACCGTCTGTAGTTAATTGAGCCTCTGTTGTTCTATCTACAGGGTAAGTATCAAGTCTTTTCTCCCATATAACTCCTTCTTGTGACCACGCAAGAACTGGTATCAAGACAAGTAAAAAAAGAACGGTTATATTTCTCATAATCATTACTGTAGCATAACCATCAAATTTAATTATTAATTAAATAACAGAAGATGCTATATATGCTTAATGCCCATATTGCCACAGACGTCGTTTATTGAGGTATTACATCGATAATTTACTTTTTATTTACCTCGCAAACTGCCACCTTTTCATACATTTGTGTAACCAAAAGAACTATAATAAAAATGAAAAATACAGCCTTAACTGAAGTACATGAATCGCTAGGAGCAAAAATGGTCCCATTTGCTGGATATAACATGCCAGTATCTTATGAAGGTGTAAATGTCGAGCACGAAGTCGTTAGAAACGGTGTAGGTGTATTTGACGTATCACATATGGGTGAATTTCTTGTATCTGGAGAAAATGCCTTGTCATTACTACAATGGGTATGTTCTAACGATGTTTCTAAAATAAACGTTGGTGGAGCGCAGTATAACTGTTTTCCTAATGATACAGGAGGAATTGTAGATGATCTTATTGTGTACCGTATTAAGGAAGATCAATATATGCTTGTGGTAAATGCCAGTAATATAGATAAGGACTGGGCATGGCTAGAAACTCAAAATACACTAAAAAGTTTTGATGCAGAGCTGCGTAATATCTCTGATGGTCACTCACTTCTCGCTATACAAGGGCCTAAGGCCATTGAAGCTATGCAATCGCTTACAGAAGTAGATCTTGCAAGTATTAAATTTTACACCTTTGAGGTGGCACCTTTTGCAGGTATTGAGAATGTAATTATTAGTGCTACAGGATATACTGGTAGTGGTGGTTTTGAGATTTACTGTAAAAATGAAGATGCTGCACAATTATGGGAAAATGTGTTTAAAGCTGGTGCAGACTGGAACATCAAACCTATAGGTCTTGCTGCTCGTGATACACTACGTTTAGAAATGGGATATTGTCTCTATGGTAATGATATAAATGACACTACTTCTCCGCTTGAAGCAGGTTTAGGATGGGTAACAAAATTCACTAAGGATTTTGTGCACAGTGATCACTTAAAAGCACAGAAAGAGCAAGGACTTAGACAAAAACTTGTAGGTTTTGAACTTACAGAGAGAGGAATTCCTCGTCAGGGATATGATATTGTTGATGGAGATAATAACAAAATAGGTAATGTAACATCTGGTACGATGGGGCCATCTGTAAACAAAGGAATAGGTATGGGGTATGTAGATACCGCTTTCGCGAAAGCGGACTCAAAAATTTTCATACAAATACGTAAGAATCTTGTACCTGCAACCGTTGTAAAGACACCTTTTTACAAAGGATAATAAACCGAAAAGCTACTCCCGAATTCCAAAGGACTAACTTTTGGAATTCGGGAGTTTTTTATTTAAAAAATTGTAGTTATCGCATTTAAAAAATCAAAAGATAAAGTTTTAATACTAGGCGCTAGTGGCTTTCTAGGAGGTGCTTTGTACAAGGAATTGTATAGGTACTACAATACCTATGGCACTTATCACTCTGGCAAGATATACAGTGATAACCAGCACTATGTGCGATTTGATCTTGTAGAAGATGATGTGTATGAAGTGCTACTCAAGATAAAGCCATCTGTAATTATAACGGCACTCAGAGGTCCTTTTGGCGACCAGCTAGAGGCTCATGAATCTATGATCGCTTATGCTCAAGAATCTGGCTGTCGTATTGTATTTATCTCTAGTGCAAATGTTTTTGATGCTTTTACAAATTACCCTAGTTATGAGAATGACAAGACACTCTCAGAAAGTATCTATGGTAAACTAAAAATTAGAATAGAGACGCTCTTAATGCGTCATCTACCAGAATCACAATATGCGATTGTGAGACTGCCTATGGTTTTTGGTGTGGGTTCTCCTAGAATTGAAGAGCTCAAAAACCAATTATTACTAGGAGATGCCATAGAAGTGTTTCCGCATTTGGTAATGAATACTACCACAGATACTAAACTCTGCCAGCAGGTACACTATATTATTAATAGAAAACTATCTGGTATTTTTCACTTAGGAAGTACAGATCTTATACATCATAAAGAATTTATCCATGAGTTAGTAATTATGCTAGACCTCAATAGGAAACCTATGTATAAAAACGTATTTACTAGTAACTCTGATCGTTACCTCGCGGTCTTACCCAGAGACAATAAATTACCTAAGCATTTGCAGGTAACTAATGAAGGTGTTGTAGCAGGTAGCAGAAAATACAACGCAGAGTTTTAAGAAACATCTTTCTTATTTTTCAACTCACAGTTGTACCTTTATAAAACACCCTAATTTACAGCTTATGCCTTGGCATTTTTACGTTATGTCTATTATGTATACCCTTGCGGGTGTCATGCATTTTATAAAACCTCGAGTATATGGAGCTATTATGCCTGCATATATTCCTAAAAAGAAAGCAATGGTTTTTTGGAGTGGCGTGGCAGAAGTTGCTGGAGGCGTAGGATTACTCTTTGAAGAGACCAGAGTTATAGCGACATGGGGAATTATTGCCATGCTCATTGTGTTTTTTACAGTACATATCGATATGCTAAGTAATGAGAAACTCAAGGGTAAATTTCCCGTTTGGGCATTATGGATGCGTTTACCATTACAATTAGGATTAATTTATTGGGCTTATCAATATTTATAGATGTCATTATTTCCACAAGAGCCATATTCACTTGATCTCCCGGATGCCGATGTTACCTATTATAAAAACATGCTTACAGACGAAGAGGCAGCATCTTGTTATAAAACACTTCTAGAAGAAATCTCGTGGCGTCATGATGACATTAAGGTTTTTGGTAAAATATACCCGCAACCAAGACTCACAGCTCTTTATAGTTCAAATGCAAAACCCTACTCTTATTCTAATATTACGATGGTACCTGAACCATTTACTCCTGCATTACAAGCTATTAAAAAACAGGTAGAGGCTATTGCAGGTGTTACTTTTACTACTTGTTTACTTAACTTGTATCGTGATGGAAATGACAGTAATGGGTGGCATGCAGACGATGAAAAAGAATTAGGTAAGAATCCTATAATTGCTTCTGTAAGTCTCGGGGCTCCTCGCCTATTTAAATTTAGAAACAAGATTGATAAAACTCAGCAAGCTAAAATAATTCTCGAGCCTGGAAGCTTACTACTTATGGGAGGAAGCACCCAGCATAACTGGCATCACCAAATACCTAAAACAGCAAGAAAAGTAGCTCCTCGCATCAATCTTACCTTTAGAATTATCGCATAAAAAAAGCAAACGTTTAGGGGAAACGCTTGCTTTTGAAAAAGCTTCTAATTACATGAAGGAACATTGTTCACTTAGGGGTGAAAGCCGTATGTTTTTTAAAAAGCCTTAGAAGATACTTCGCTGTTAGTAATCTAGGGGTTACTCGACATCAATGTAAAAAGTCTCCTAAGGCCAAAATTTGTACAATAAACATTCAAAACGCTACTGTTTAAAATTGTATAAAGTCTTTTAAAATCAGAAAGAAAGAGGTGCTGTATATGAAACTTCAAGACATCATGCTTCACTCTAACACATGTCTAAAAAAAAACCAACAAACTAACCTTAAAAACAAAACTTCACAGCACCTCTGTAGTTTCTTTCTTTAATTCTGGTGCAAAGCTATGCGTGCATAGTATATTTTAACTTGTATAAAATTGATTTTTAATTGTACAATATTTAAAAAACTTTAATGTTTAGCTAAATGTTTATTTAAAATAAGTTTGTATCTTATAGAGTATCAAATCTTTAATCCCCAACCACATGCAAAGATTCAGTTTACAAGATACTTTTCTAATAAAGAAATTCAAGAAATTAGACAGACATCAAGACGAAGATAAACGCACTTATTTTGAAATTATTTTTATAGAAGAAGGAAAAGGAAAGCATTTTATCAATGAGTTTATCATCTCTTACAACGCAGGTGATATTTTTCTAATAGCCCCAGACGATACTCACTGGTTTGAAATAAATGAAGTTACAACATTCTGTTACTTTCAATTTACAGAATCATTATTTTCAAGTAAGATGAATCTGCCAGATAGGTCTTACTGGTTACACCGTATAGAGCGTATTATACAACATCCTAATCTTATGCCTGGTGATGTAGTCACTGCAGAATCGGATAAGGAGCTTATTTGGCAAATACACAATGCCATTGTTCTAGAGTATGAAATGGCCAAGGAGTTTTACAAGCACAACATCTCTAATATGGTCAGTACTACCTTAAGTATTATTGCTCGAAATATTACCCGTGACTTAAAGCCAAAAGCATTGAAGTCTAAGAGAGATCAACATACTACCATAGACGATATCTTAAACTACATAAGACAACATGTATATGATAGAGATAAAATGAAAGTAGCAGCTATTGCAGAAAAATTATCTATGACAAGTAGTGGGTTAAGTGCATACTTCAAGAAGAAGACAGGAGACTCTCTACATCATTATATTATTATGTATAAACTACACCTTGTAAAGTACAGGTTGAAAAACACTGACTTCACAGTGTCTGAGATCGCCTATCAATTAGGTTTTACAGATGAAAGTCACCTCACTAGAATTTTTAAAAAATACAATGAGATGACTCCAAAACAGTTTAAATCTAAGGAAGATGAAGAACTAGAAAATAATCTTACTTTATCCAAGTAACTCATTAAGAAGTTGAGCTAGGCGCACACCTCCTTTTTGTAGCTGACCTTTAAGAGTATCAAAGTAGTCATACATATAACGGTAGCCTAGTTTATCTCCTTTTTTAGTTTTTGAGTAAATATCTTTTACAAGATTTCTACTATCTTCCATCCACTCTTTGTAGGTGCCCGCTGCCATTGCCTCGCGTTGCCTTTTTGTAATCTTAGGCATGTTATCCGCTAGCTCGGTATAACTCATACCGTAGCTTTCTATCATTTGTGTATCCCACACACGGTGTAAGTTTGTCCCATCATTATACCATTGTACTTGAAAATCATTTCCACCTTTATCTTCTCCTATACCGGTATGAAGTGGCTGATGTAAATCTCCTATAAAATGTACTAGCATGCGTAAGTTAAAAGCCTTCTCCTCCTTAGTTGAAGTTTCAGATTTTATAACATTTATACATGATTCTATTCCTGTAATAATATCACCTCTCTCATTTTTAGGGTGTACATCATAGGTACTATCAAAAGGTACATTTACATAATGTTGTGTACCGTATTTTCTATATTGAGAATCACTTTTAATCTCATCTGCATAGGTAGATACTAGTGCTAGAGACTCGCCATCAAGTATTTCGGCGATGGCTTTTCTTGCTTTTTTAGATAGGTACTTTTCGGCAATGGCTCCTGTTGTTCTGTGGCCTGTCTTTCCCCAGTCGTAAGCAGCGACGTTTGATGTAAATACAAAAACTAATAATAGTGAAATAAGTATACGCATTGAATATTTTTTTGCCAAATGTACAATGAAACTTCTATGTTGCGTGTTATAAAACTATTAAGAATAGATACGCTTTCGCGAAACTCGTCCCGCATTCATTTCGGGAAGAGTGAAACTACACTATCTTTATCATGGCAATAATAAACCTCCTTATGATTACATATACTTTTTTCACTAAAACCAAATTACTCTTAACCCTCTTATTCATTGGGTTTTTACAACAAGTGCTTATCGCGCAAGAATATGGCGGCAGCAGTGATGTGCGTATAAGTGACATGGTGTATGGCACCTTACTTACTCCTGAAGTTCCTACCTCAAAAATTGCGATTATCATTCCTGGATCAGGACCTACAGATCGCAATGGCAACCAGCAAATGATGCGTAACAATAGCCTCAAACTTCTTGCTGAGTCGCTAGCAGAGGAAGGAATAGCAAGCATACGATATGACAAGCGCGTACTCACCCTTCTCAAGAAAAACGCATTGCAAGAAGAACGTCTAGATTTTAATATGTTTATAGAAGATGCGGTAGCTGCCATAAATTATGTAAAACAACAAGGACGTTTTAAAGAGCTATATGTAATAGGCCATGAACAAGGTTCGCTTATAGGAATGGTAGCAGCCCAGCGTGCAGATGTACAAGGTTTTATCTCGCTCTCTGGATCTGGGCAATCAATAGATCAATCTATTATCCATCAGATAGGATTACAAATGCCAGATCTTAAGGATAAAGCTATTAGTGCATTTAGTACGCTCAAAAAAGAAGGACGTGTAAAAGATTACTCTCCTGCTCTCACTTCTATCTTTCGCCCGTCTGTGCAACCATTTATGGCGAGCTGGATGCAATACGATCCAAAAGTTGAAATAGGACATCTTACTATTCCAACTCTCATTATTAATGGTACAAACGACATACAGACTTCTAAAGAGGAAGCCGTTTTATTACAAGAAGGTAATAGTGAAGCAACTCTTGCCATCATAGAAGGGATGAATCACGTCCTTAGAATAATAGATGGTGATGATCTAGAAAACACAAAGTCTTATAATAATACAAAGCTTCCCCTAGCTGAAGAGTTAATAAGTACCGTTGCTGGGTTTATCACAACGCACTAGTACAATACAAAACACCTAGATAAGATAGAATTACTACATTTGACTACTAACAGTCACTCATGTTTACAATCTTCAAGATGAAAAAGATTTATTATGTTATTGCTTGCTCATTACTTATGATGAGTTGTGATATTCTCAATAAACCCCTTGCTAGTTCTCACCAAATAGCTCCAAAAAATAAACTCACCCGTAGTGCCATAGATCTTGTAAGCTTGAGCGAAGACCGTATTAAAGTACGCGTACAACCTGCACCTATATATAAAGAAGTAGCAACTTTTTACATTCCTGAGACGGTGCCTGGCACTTACTCTGATGATGATTATGGGAAGTTTATAGATAGTGTGGCTGCCTATGGAACTTTTGGAAAAAAGCTAAAGGTCACCAAAACTTCAGATAATACGTGGGACATAAAAAATGCTAGTAACCTAGACTACATTGATTACTACGTAAATGACACTTATGATGTAGAGGCAGAACACACTATTTTTTCTCCTGCGGGGACTAATTTTAAAGAGAACGAGCAGTTTATGCTCAATCTACATGGAATTCTTGGATATTTTAAAGATCAAGAGGAAATGCCGTATTATGTAGATATTAATAGACCAGAAGCTATGGAGGCTACTACTAGCCTTCCACGCTTTGCAGACTCACTGTATGTAGCGCAGGATTTTGGGAATACAGGAATTACAGATACTTATAAAGGCAATCGCTATTTTGATATTGTAGATAATCCTATCATGTATAATGTCCCTAACAAAGAGGTTTTTACTATAGATGATATTACGATTGAGCTTAGTGTATACAGTCCTACTGGAACGGTAAAAGCGTCAAGCCTTAGACCCAACATAGAGCGTATGATGAAAGCGCAAAAAAACTATTTAGGTGATTTTAATGCCACAGATCATTATACAATCTTACTATACTTTACCACAGGCGAAGCAGATGACGCACAAGATCTAGGAGCGCTAGAACATCACACCTCTACGGTGGTGGTACTTCCTGAAGCTATGCCACAAGAAAATCTCGATGCAGCTATGGTAGATGTGGTATCACATGAGTTTTTTCATATTGTGACTCCGCTTAATTTACATGCTACGCAGATTCATAAATTTAAGTATAATGATCCTGAGATGAGCATGCACTTATGGATGTATGAAGGGATTACGGAGTACTTTGCTCAGCACTTCCAAGTGCAGCAAGGACTCGTTACTCCAGAAGATTTTTACAACACACTCGTTCAAAAAATAAGCAACGCAAAAGGATATGATGATGCCATGTCATTTACTAAAATGAGCACAAACATACTTGAAGAGCCATATGCATCAAATTATGGGAATGTATATGAAAAAGGAGCCCTTATCGGGATGTGTCTTGATATTCTTATGCGTAAAAACAGTGATGGCGAGCGTGGTGTTCTCGACCTTATGAAGGAGCTTACGTATCAGTATGGACCTCACAGACCTTTTGAAGACAGTAACCTGATCCCGCAAATCACCCAACTCACCTACCCTGAAGTGGGCGAATTCTTTACAAACCACGTGATAGGTACCCAACCAATACAGTACAAAGACTTTTTTGACCTAGTAGGACTTGATTATAGCACTACACTAGTAGACACGGGCTTCTTGTTAGGAAAGCAACGTCCTTATATTAATGGAAACAAAGAAGACAATACCATTTATATACTTCCAGGAAATCTCAATACATTTCTCACTGCGCTGGGCGTACAAGGCAATGATGTGATTACCTCAGTAAATGGAACTGCTTATGATCTTTCTAAAGTATACGATTTAATAACAATCTCAAATAGCTGGAAAGTAGGCGACGCCATTACTATGACGGTACAAAGAAATGGAGAAGAAATTACACTTACTGGAACGATTATTACGCCACAAACTCTGCAGGCAACACTGGTAGAATTAGAGACGTACGACGATGGCTTAGAGCAAGTTCTACGTGAAAAGTGGCTAAAAGGTTCTTAAGTTTTATCGCTTACAAGACATTTTTTTGATACATTCGGGTGAACTAACCATTCCTGATGTATAAATTGCTACTCTGTGTACTCCTTGCGGGAGTAAGTACAGCGCACTACGCTCAAACCAAAGAAGTAGGTGTATCCTTTATAGAAACACCTATTAGGATAGATGGTGTACTTGATGAAGCCGCTTGGGACAAAGCAGTCCCAGCAACAAACTTCTGGCAATATTTTCCTACAGATACCATACAGGCACCTTACCAGTCTGAGATACGTTTTTTATATAATGACAAAACCTTGTATGTAGGCATCAAAGTCTCTGCGCAGGGCGACGATTATATAGTCCCATCGTTGCGCCGTGACTTTAGAGCAGGCGGAAGTGATAATATCACCTTAATGTTTGATACTTTTAATGATGGTAATAATGCATTTCTTTTTGGCTCCAACCCTGCTGGCGTGCGGAGGGAAGCACTAGTTTCTGGCGGCGGAAAAGATTTGAGAGGTTTTACCACTAGCTGGGATACCAAGTGGGTGGGAGAAACCACGGTACATGACGGCTATTACGTATGTGAGTGGGCAATCCCCATGAGCGCCTTTAAATATAGAGAAGGCGAAACCCGATGGCGTTTCAATAGCTACCAATTTGACACCCAAGATAACTCGCGAAACACGTGGATACAAATTCCTCAGAATCAGAATATTTTTAATCTCGCTTACATGGGCGATATGGTTTTTGAGAAACCGCTAGGTAGCTCAAAAAGTCCAATCTCTATAATTCCTTATGTAAATGCCATTGCTGGACAAGACAGAGAACTAGACGATAACTTTACCGAGATTAAAGTGGGCGGTGATGCTCGTTTTACGATAGGCAACAGCCTTAATCTTGATGTCACTATCAATCCAGACTTCTCCCAAGTAGAGGTAGATAATGCTATTACAAACCTCTCACGCTTTGAAGTTGGACTACCAGAGCGCAGGCAGTTTTTTATAGAAAACAGTGACCTCTTTGCAGATTTTGGTGATCCTGGGGCGGCAAATCCTTTTTTCTCGAGGCGTATAGGCATCGCCGAAGATCTTGATGGGAACACGGTACAGAACAACATTGTAGCAGGTGCACGCTTGAGCGGTAAACTCACAAACAAGCTACGCGTGGGTATACTCAACATGCAAACAGAAAATGATGAACCCATTGAGATTGCGTCAACAAACAACACAGTGGTTGCCTTACAGCACAGCGTTTTTAGCAGATCAAACATAAGTGCGATTTTTGTAAACAAGCAGAACACCAGTGATGCTGGCTTTGTACAACCCGAAGAAGAATATAACAGACTCATAGGCCTTGATTATAACCTAGCCAATAAAGACAATAGCTGGAATGGTAAATTTTACCTCCACAAATCCTTTACTCCTGGGATTGATAGTAAGGACTACTCTGGCGGCGCGCGCATGGAGTACAATAAAAATAACTGGCGGGCGACAAGCGCTACGCTATTTATAAATGAAGACTTCAACTCTGAGCTTGGTTTTATACCTCGTAAGGATATCTTTAGGAACTTCAGTAAGGTAGAAAGGCTCTTTTTCCCGAAAGGGGGAACAATTAATAGACACATATTTTCTTTAAACTCCTTCTTTGTATGGCGGCCAGAAGTCGCTTTTACCCTTGGCGACCGCACACTCTCGCCACAGTGGGAAGCCCAGTTTAAAAATACGAGCAGCCTGAGTGCAAAACCTAGAACGCGCTACACAAAACTCTTTGACAGCTTTGACCCATCGCGATCTGACGGACTAGAATTACCAGAAGGAAGCGAGTACCGCTATACCAATCTAGAAGTCGAGTACAAATCTGACCAGCGCAAGAAGTTTTACTACACGGCAAATACTACCTATGGTGAGTTTTTTAACGGTGAGATACTCACCTTGCGAGCAGAAGCTACCTTGCGCCTGCAACCTAAACTCGTGCTAGGGATAAACGCCCGCTATGACAACATAGACCTGCCTGCTTCTTATGCAGATAATCGCATCTGGCTTGTAAGCCCGCGGGTAGATGTTACCTTTAGTAAAAACCTGTTCTGGAATACGCTTGTGCAGTACAGCACCTTGCAAGATAACTTTGGGATTAACTCACGCTTGCAATGGCGATTTGCCCCACTTTCTGACTTATTTTTGGTGTATAATGACAACTATTTTACAGATACCACCTTTGCTCCTCGGTTCCGGAGTATTAATTTAAAACTTACTTACTGGTTATATTTATAGGGATTTTGGTATTTTCGGATTCCTTTGGCGGTAAGCCTTAGTTTATTTTTTATGCTTCTTGCAGTGAAAGTGATCCCATTTTCGCGAAAGCGTAATTACCCACATTATTATGGAAAACACACCTTATTTTACAAATGACGCCATCGTTTTTGGCCTCATTGCGCTTGCACTTGCATTTATATTTTATACCTCGAGTAAGAAGACAGGCTTCTGGGGGAAATTTTATGGCATTGTACCTGCCCTACTGCTATGCTATCTCATCCCTGCGATTTTTAATAGTCTCGGGCTGATAGATGCAGAGAGTAGCCAACTGTATTATGTGGCGAGTCGTTACTTGCTACCCGCATCGCTGGTGCTTATGACGCTTAGTATAGACCTTAAGGCAATTGTAAACCTAGGCCCTAAGGCGCTTATCATGTTTTTTACAGGAACGATAGGGATTGTGATAGGTGGCCCGCTAGCGATACTTCTCATCTCTTCCGTATCACCAGAAACGGTGGGTGGTGCTGGACCAGATGCAATATGGCGTGGCCTCTCTACTCTGGCGGGAAGCTGGATAGGCGGTGGTGCAAATCAAGCCGCGATGCTTGAGATTTATAAATACAATCCAGAAAAATACGGTGGTATGGTACTGGTAGATATTGTGGTGGCAAATGTGTGGATGGCCATAATTTTACTAGGTATAGGTAAAAGCAACCGCATAGATAAATGGCTTAATGCAGATAATAGTGCGATAGAAGTGCTCAAGGAACGCGTCTCCACCTTTGCCGAAGGGGTGAAGAGAAACCCGACGCTTTCTGACCTTATGGTTATGCTAGGTCTTGCCTTTGGCGCAGTGGGTATTGCACACTGGGGAGCCGGTGGTATGAGCGCTTTATTTTCTGATATCCCAAAGGACTCTGCGCTTGCATCCTTTGGCTCTACTTTTTTCTGGATGGTCACGATTGCAACTGCGATAGGGATTTTACTCTCTTTTACAAAAGCCAAAAATTATGAAGGTGCCGGTGCAAGTAAAATAGGCAGTGTGTTTATTTACATACTTGTTGCGAGTATAGGGATGAAAATGGATCTCACCACTATTTTTGAAAACCCAGGGCTTATTGCCATAGGTTTTGTGTGGATGGGTATACATGCGGGACTCCTCATACTGGTGGCAAAACTTATAAGAGCACCCTTTTTCTTTCTTGCTGTGGGAAGCCAGGCAAACGTGGGTGGCGCAGCCTCTGCTCCTATTGTCGCGGCAGAGTTTCACCCATCGCTAGCTAGTGTGGGTGTGTTGCTAGCAGTTTTTGGCTATGTGGTGGGAACTTATGGTGCGATACTCTGTACAATTTTAATGGAAATGGCAGCTGCGGGCTAGTATTATATGTAAAATAGTAGCATATTTGCCGTCTATAATTAAAACCAATTATGAATAAAATAGCATACATTCTCTTATTAAGCATCTTGATGGTTTCATGTTCAAAAACAGGAAATCTTACAGTCACTGGAACGGTAAAAGGTCTTAAAAAAGGAACTTTATATGTACAGTATATACAAGACACCATGCTTGTAAATCTAGACTCGCTAGTAATAGATGGTGAGCCAGAATTTGAGTTTATACTTGACGTAAAAGAACCAGAGGTGTATTACTTACACCTTGATAAGGCAGATGAGTCTGGTTATGATGACCGTATTCCTTTCTTTGCAGAGGCTGGTACTATTAATATCACTACTTCTCTTAAAAACTTTGAAGGATTTGCTGCTGTAACAGGGTCTGAAAACCAGATGCACTGGACGCAGTTTAAAAATATGAACAAGCAGTTTAATGATAAGAATCTAGATCTTATAAAAGGTTCTTTTAACGCTAGACAGCGAGATGATCAAGAAGAGATTCTTGCTTATGATGATTCTTTACAGCAACTACTTAAAAGAAAGTATCTATACACGGGTAACTTTGCAACAACAAACAAGGAACTTGAGATTGCTCCTTACCTTGTAATGACCCAGATACCAGATGCTACCACTCCTTACCTAGACACTTTATATAAAACTTTCCCTAGAAAAACTAGAAATTCTAAATACGGGAAGCAGCTCAAGAAGCTTATAGAGGAGCGCAAGAAACAGTAAGCACCCTAAGATTGTACTTACTATTATAAGTGTGACGTGATTTTACATAAAAATGTAAGGTTCATGATTATAAATTAAACTACTTTTGCAGTCAAAATTAGAACAATGGCAAATATTAGAGATTTAAAAAAGGATATCAATTTTGTACTAGGTGACATCATTGACGCAGTATATGTTTGGGAAGCACTTAATCCTAAGGCAGACAGAAAGGAAAGTGAAGCGATTATAGATGATGCTATCGCAACTTTTGACACTTTAATTACAAAAGTAAACGACCGTAAAGTAGAGAATAGAGGTAAAAATCTAGTGGCAGTACGTGTAGATCTTGAGAAGGAAGGGCAGGCACTTATAGACCGTATTAATAAGCTATAATTTTTTTAAAAAAAGGGTTGCATATATAATAAATGCTATTATATTTGCACCCGCAATGCCGATGTAGCTCAGCTGGCTAGAGCAGCTGATTTGTAATCAGCAGGTCGTGGGTTCGAGTCCCTCCATCGGCTCAAAAAGGTCTTCTTTTATAGAAGGCCTTTTTTGTTTTATATAAGTTCTTGATGGTATGTGGTACGCTTTCGCGAAAATGTGATGTTGTTATAAAAAGTCTAGCGGACTTTTAACTTGTTGTATAGATCTAGTTGTCACATGTGTGTAAATCATAGTCGTTTTAATATCACTGTGCCCTAAGAGCTCTTGTATCATACGGAGGTCTGTACCACTATCCATAAGATGGGTAGCATAGGCATGACGCAGACTATGCAGCGTTACTTTCTTCTTGATACGTGCTTTCTTACAACTAGCTCTAAAAACCGAACGTAAGCTTGCAGCAGTGTATTGCGGCTTAGACTGCCCCTCAAAGAGATAATCTGTGGGTTTATATTCTTTATAATACTGACGAAGTAAAGGTTTTAAACTTTCTGGAAAAGGCAGCTGGCGGTCCTTTTTACCTTTGGCTGCTTTTATAGTAATAGTGTTACGCTTTTTATCCATAGCGGCAAGCCTTAAATCTACTAGTTCACCTACACGTAAACCCAGTGCATATATAGTAGTGAGAGCCGCTTTGTGCTTGAGGTTTGTGGTATGGTGTAATATGCTTTTCACCTCATAGGTAGATAGTATGTCTGGCAGTACACGCTGTGGCGAGCGCGGTCGCAAGCTGCTTAAATCTATCTCCTGCCTGAGCGCTTCTTTATAATAAAGGCTCACGGCACTTATGAGCTGCTTCTGAGTGTTGAAGGTATATTCTTTTTTTAATATAAAATCTCTAAGTGTCGTGATAAGATATGAGAGATCTAGCCTCTCTAGAGGACGGCTGTCTCCTAAATAATTTTGATAGCTTACTAACAGACCTATATAAGTGGTTACAGTGCTGTCACTATATCGCTTTGCTGTTAATATTGTGTTAAAGCTATCAAACATTCGTTTATACGTTGAAAATCGAGATTGCTCAATATAAGCAAAAACATTCGTTTATACACCCACTTCAGGTATGATAACTTATATGTTTTTAGTAACTTGCGTTTATATATACGTTACCCAACATTTAAGACAAACATCGAGAATGATACGAAATTATTGGAATGAAGAATGGAAAGAGATTGTATTTGATGACAAGATTTCTGAAAATGAAAAATTTAAAATATCAAATTACGGCAGAATTATAAATTGTAAAACTGACGAGGAATTTTTGGTTAAAAAATACTTTATAAACGGATATCAGAACTTACCAGTAAAACAAAAAAGGAACGGAAAACAAACCAGCAGATACGTACACAAACTTGTTGCGGAACATTTTCTGGAAAAAAATGACGGAATCTGTGTTATTCATCTGAACTATGACAAAACCGACAATCGAATAGAAAATCTAAAATGGGCTACGAAAAGAGAAAAGGAATTACATCAATTCAGCCATCCAGATTGGAACGAAATTGTTAAGAAAAGGAGCAAAAATATTGGCAAACTGAACGCAGGAAAAGTAAAAATTATCAAACGCCAATTAAAAAACAAAAATAACAGGCTGAAAATGATTGCTAAACGCTTTGGAGTTTCTGATATGCAAATACACAGAATAAAAACAGGCGAAAATTGGAGTTCTGTAACTGAATAAAAAACGTTGGGTAACAACGTATATAGCTCATAGCTAATAAGTTGCTTAAACGAAGTTAAGGCTTATTTGGAAAGTCGCCAAATTTTTAAATTTGACGATTTCCAATAAAAAAGATAAATAGTAAAATTTAAAAATCTGGCTTGTGCTCAATCCGAATAGTTATCGCTATTTTGCACGCTACGAGCCATATACAAGACCGTGGACGGCTGATTGCCAAAGGACATGTTTTTCATCTCAAGACAAGCCACATCCAAGTCAGTTGCATACTTGCAAATTCCCGCCGTCGTATGGCTCCACTTCAAAATCAGAACACCTCAAAAGTCGTTGAAATATCGAAGGGTTGAGTATAGATCGAGATAGAGCAAATCTGGAAGGATTTTAAAGCTCCCACCCTACCAATCAGCCGTCCACAGGCCACTGCTCAAAAATGTCTAAAGTACACATCATAATTATAGAAAGCTCAAACGTTGTTGCAACCAGCCACAACTACAGCATAAAGCGAATGAGACATTTTTGAAAGCTCTATGCGCGGCGCACAACTCCAAAATTCATTGTATATTTAGATCAAACAAACAAGACCATAAATTAAAGCAAATCAGCAAAATGCCGCACTCGCTTTATGCAGTGGCCTGTTAGCAACAAGCTGAAAAAAGGACAATGTTTAACCGAATATTTAAGAAAAAATCTAAAGGACTTTCCAAAATTGAGTATTGGAAAAAGTGGAAACTTTTTGAATTGTTTTCGGATTTACATTTAGCCGAAAAAATGCTGTCTGAATTTAAAGGTGGTTATTCTGGAAAGTTCTCTTCAGCAGAAGAATTTTATAATGCTTTTGTTGAACACCTTTACGAAATTGAAAAAGATAATGTTGCTGATTTTACGCAAATCTGGTATTGGTTTGCACCAACTTGTGAATGGGATGATTTTACTGGAAAACAAGGAGAAAAATTAGGCAATAGAATTTTTGAAAGAGTTAATAATTGGAAAAAGAATCACGATTTTGTTCACGGAACAAAAGTATCTCTTGATGGAGAATTCGGAGTAGTAATCAAATCTGAACTGGACGAACCAAATTTTTGCGGAATTATTCGCTGGGATTCTAATAAAGAATCTGACAATGAAGATTGGAGAGGAATGTTCGGAACATTTATAAATCAAGGCGGACTAATAATTGACCAAAATCATCAATTTGAATTTATCAATGATGACGGAACATTGAAAAAGCTGAACGAATAAAAAGAATAAAGCCAGTTGCTAACAACGTGTATAATTAATTGCTTTGGCAAGTGCTTATTTGGAAAATTCCTTCGGAATTTTCTCGCGTTCGTTTTTGTTTGCTAAATTAGTTGCTGGAACACGCAACTAACCATACACAACAACGTTGGCAAACATTTAAGCTGAAAAATAGACTATGAAATTAACATTTGTATTTATCCTATTTACCTGTTTGACTTTTGGACAAGAAAAACCAATAGTTTTCTACAATGAAACTGGAGAAAAAATAAATAAACGAGAATTTATTAAAACCAAAGACTACAGTAAAAATTTGGATTTATATTTTGAGAACGATTCAACACAAATAGCCTTGTTAGTAACTCGACAAAAATTCGGACAGCTTGATAAAACTACTTTTGAGAATCTGAAATTATACTTAACAGAATTGACTGAAAAGCAAATTGACTCGACTCAAAATATTGTAATTAATTACTTAACACCATTTCCGAAAAGGGATAAAAATACTACCTCAAAATCAGGATGGAATGTTTTACACAGAGATTATCTAAAAAAACTGCATAAAATCGCAAACATTAATCAATTTTGGATAAACTCACCTGAATGCGATAATCTCGAATACAATCATTCTAAAAAAATAAATTGGATAGCAGATAAAGAAAATTTATTCAAAAATTTGTTTTTCCCTTACGATGTAAGATATGGAAATTATATTCTCATTAAACCTGATGGAAAATTCTATTATTATTTAGGAGAACATAGTAAATATGAAATTTGGGAGAAATCGAAAAAGTATTTTAAATAAAAAACGATTTGCCAATCGAGTAGACGGCTCTGCTAGCAACTAGCAGAGTGCGCCTCTCACACCACCGTACATACGGGTCTCGTATACGGCGGTTCAATAATTATACAGCTCGATTATAGTACTCGATTAGACTAACATAACCTCTCATTTTTAACCGTTTAATAGTAATTGTAGTGCCTAGTATAGGGCTTTGAGCGACTGCCCATCCTCCCATTCTTGTGCGACTCCAAGCATAGGCGTGGTCTAAGTTTACTCCTAAACGGATTAGGTTTTTACGCTTCCGTTCTGGTTTCTTCCAGTGATGCCATATGCAGTACCTCAATCGGTTCCTTAGCCATTCTTCTAGCTTCTTAAGCTTCGACTGAATGGAGGCAGGTTTAAAGTAATTTATCCAACCACGTATTAATAGGTTGATACGTTTGATACGCTCATCAAAACTTGCAGGTATCGTCTTTTTGGTCAGGTATTTAAGTTTTGACTTAAAATCTTGCCATTTAGACCTAGTTACCACGAGCTGATACTTCCCTTTTTCCCCTTTCTTATACGTTGGCACAAATCCAAAGCCTAATACTTGGAAATCTAAAGGTCTCCGCACACCGCTCTTTACCCTATTTATGGGAAGTTGGAGGTGGTCTCGCAAATACTTATAGATACTGTTACCTACACGCTTTGCAGCCTCTTTACTTTTAACGTAAATACTAAAATCATCGGCATATCTTACATAACGATGTCCTCGTTGCTCTAATTCTTTATCAAGCTCATTGAGCAGAATATTAGAAAGCAATGGACTTAATGGCGAACCTTGAGGCACGCCCTTTCTGCGTTTTTGTAATCGACCGTTAATCAGTATAGGCGCTCTAAGAAATGAACGTAATAACCGCATTGTGGCTTTGCACTGTACCTTTTTGTAAATCAACTCTAGTAGTATACAGTGTGATACTTCATCAAAGAAACTCTTTAAATCTATATCTACTATATGTAGAAAACCAGCATTGATATTTAAAAGGCTTTGTGCCGTGGCTTGGTGGGCATTACGTTGTGGTCTGAACCCGTAACTATGCTTTTGAAAGTCTGGCTCAAATAAAGGTTGCAATACTTGATGTAATGCCTGCTGAAATACTCTATCAACAACTGTAGGAATACCGAGTAATCGTTTCTTGCCATTGCTTTTAGGGATTTCAACACCTAATATAGGAGACACCTGATAGCGCTTTCTTTCTATGTGCGAAATGTATTGTTTTCCATGAATCTGTAGTATAGATTTTAGTTCTTTAATGTGAACCTTATCCACTCCAGCAGATCCCTTATTACGGTACACTCGCGCGTAGGCTTCGTTTAGATTCTTTTTACTTGTTACTTGTTTAATCAATACTCATAATTTGAATTGCTGTCTCGCTTAATCAAAGGCTATTATTTTACTAGAAAACTATCCGTAACATAAAACAACTCCTTTGGTCATTAAAGACAATTATTGTTCTGTCCTTCACTAAAATATCAGGCTTTAGCTACTATGACTTCTGCTGACTTCTCTAATAGACCAACTCCTGGTTATAGAGACCTCCCCAGGTAAGAACATCTTCTTTCTCTCAATCCCTGCCGTATCTACATAATTACCCTTTTGATACTATTTAGAGCGTAACAATGATGTGCTTGCTTACCCAAATAATTATGCCTCATATACGGTTCCTGTTCGTCAGTACCGAGATTTGTAGTCCTGCTTTCTTCAGTCCTAACTTCACAACTAGCAACCTTGCAGCTTACTAATGGTTCAAGGCGTTACCCCTACCCATAAGGGACTTGCACCCTCTAGATAAATAAACTACTTTTAATAAGTAGTCTAAAGATGCCCATACTGGGCACACACACCGTGTATAATTAATTGCTTTGGCAAGTGCTTATTTGGAAAATTCCTTCGGAATTTTCTCGGGTTCGTATTTGTTTACTAAATTAGTTGCTTAACCGCGCAACTAACCATACACAACAACGTTACCCAACATTTGAGAAACATCATATTCATAACAATTTTCCTTCTAAGTACAATCTGTACTGCTCAAAACAATGATTCTATTCCTGAATCTGAAAAAGAGTATCTGGAATTATTAAACTATACGCCAAAGAATTTTAAAATTGATTTAGAAAATAAACCTTCGAGCGAATTTCTAAAAACTGACCTGAATTCAATTTGGAAACTAAAGTTTGCGTATGAATTGAAAGACAAACTAAACGATAACGAAATTAAATGGTTGGAAGACCAAATTAATCAATTAGCAGTTGCTTATTTTCTGGAAAAAAAGCCAATTATTATCGAAAGTGTTGGAGGATACTCTGGATGTCCTGAACAGTTAGTGACGAGTGAATTAAAAAATGAAACGAAAGTTACAATCTTGAACTTTTGCTCTGGAGGCTGTATCGTGAATAATAAAACGGAGGATTTTATTCGGATTTTTAATAATCGAACGGAAAAACTACTGTTGAACTGAAAATAAAAAACGTTGGGTAATCGAGTAGACGGCTCTGCTAGCAACTAGCAGAGTGCGCCTCTCACACCACCGTACATACGGGTCTCGTATACGGCGGTTCAATAATTATACAGCTCGATTATAGTACTCGATTAGACTAACATAACCTCTCATTTTTAACCGTTTAATAGTAATTGTAGTGCCTAGTATAGGGCTTTGAGCGACTGCCCATCCTCCCATTCTTGTGCGACTCCAAGCATAGGCGTGGTCTAAGTTTACTCCTAAACGGATTAGGTTTTTACGCTTCCGTTCTGGTTTCTTCCAGTGATGCCATATGCAGTACCTCAATCGGTTCCTTAGCCATTCTTCTAGCTTCTTAAGCTTCGACTGAATGGAGGCAGGTTTAAAGTAATTTATCCAACCACGTATTAATAGGTTGATACGTTTGATACGCTCATCAAAACTTGCAGGTATCGTCTTTTTGGTCAGGTATTTAAGTTTTGACTTAAAATCTTGCCATTTAGACCTAGTTACCACGAGCTGATACTTCCCTTTTTCCCCTTTCTTATACGTTGGCACAAATCCAAAGCCTAATACTTGGAAATCTAAAGGTCTCCGCACACCGCTCTTTACCCTATTTATGGGAAGTTGGAGGTGGTCTCGCAAATACTTATAGATACTGTTACCTACACGCTTTGCAGCCTCTTTACTTTTAACGTAAATACTAAAATCATCGGCATATCTTACATAACGATGTCCTCGTTGCTCTAATTCTTTATCAAGCTCATTGAGCAGAATATTAGAAAGCAATGGACTTAATGGCGAACCCTGAGGAACGCCTTTTCTGCGTTTTTGTAATCGACCGTTAATCAGTATAGGCGCTCTAAGAAATGAACGCAATAACCGCATCGTAGCTTTGCACTGTACCTTTTTGTAAATCAACTCTAGAAGTATACAGTGTGATACTTCATCAAAGAAACTCTTTAAATCTATATCTACTATATCTTGAAAACCAGCATTGATATTTAAAAGGCTTTGTGCCGTGGCTTGATGGGCATTACGTTGTGGTCTGAACCCGTAACTATGCTTTTGAAAGTCTGGCTCAAATAAAAGGTTGCAATACTTGATGTAATGCCTGCTGAAATACTCTATCAACAACTGTAGGAATACCGAGTAATCGTTTCTTGCCATTGCTTTTAGGGATTTCAACACCTAATATAGGAGACACCTGATAGCGCTTTCTTTCTATGTGCGAAATGTATTGTTTTCCATGAATCTGTAGTATAGATTTTAGTTCTTTAATGTGAACCTTATCCACTCCAGCAGATCCCTTATTACGGTACACTCGCGCGTAGGCTTCGTTTAGATTCTTTTTACTTGTTACTTGTTTAATCAATACTCATAATTTGAATTGCTGTCTCGCTTAATCAAAGGCTATTATTTTACTAGAAAACTATCCGTAACATAAAACAACTCCTTTGGTCATTAAAGACAATTATTGTTCTGTCCTTCACTAAAATATCAGGCTTTAGCTACTATGACTTCTGCTGACTTCTCTAATAGACCAACTCCTGGTTATAGAGACCTCCCCAGGTAAGAACATCTTCTTTCTCTCAATCCCTGCCGTATCTACATAATTACCCTTTTGATACTATTTAGAGCGTAACAATGATGTGCTTGCTTACCCAAATAATTATGCCTCATATACGGTTCCTGTTCGTCAGTACCGAGATTTGTAGTCCTGCTTTCTTCAGTCCTAACTTCACAACTAGCAACCTTGCAGCTTACTAATGGTTCAAGGCGTTACCCCTACCCATAAGGGACTTGCACCCTCTAGATAAATAAACTACTTTTAATAAGTAGTCTAAAGATGCCCATACTGGGCACACACAACGTATAAAATTAATTGCTTGGTACGAGCCTACTTACGAAAATCCTCGCGGATTTTCTATTTGGTTTGTATTTGCTAAATTCGTTGCTAAACCACGCAACTAATCTTATACAAAACCGTTATCTCTTATTTAAAAAAAACAATACTTCTGAATTCAACATTAAAAAATAGAGCCAAATCTTTTGCTGTAGATTATCTGATTTTATGCATAATCGGAATTTTATTATTTGCAATTTCAGCGGATTTGATTATATCAATGTTTGTTATTTATCCAGTTGCAATGAATAAAGATTTTCTAAACGGAAAAAGTATCGGAAAAAGAATATTCGGAATTCAAGTACAAAATTTAGACGGCCAAAAAGCTAATGAATGGAAATGTTCGTTGCGAAATATTTTACCGATTATCCCAATTGATATTCTGTTTACTTTAATGAGTCCTAAAAGACGAATTGGCGATAGAATAGCGAAAACTCAAATAGGATTTGAAAACCAAAAAAATCTAAAGTCAATTGGTGCGGAACTAAAAAATTACCGACTGAATAAAGAACTTTTCTTCGGAATAGTTTTCGGAATTGTAAATATTTACGGACTTTTAAACTTGTACGGATTTATTTTTAAAATTACCACAAATCTATGAGCATAGCGAAAAAACAAGAGATAACACCGTATAAAAATAATAGGGCAATTAGTGCTGAATTCAATGGAATGTGCACGTTTGCAAAGTCGCCAAATTTTTAAATTTGGCTTATTGAAAAATAAAAGTAATAAGTAAAATTTAAAAATTCGGCTTGTGTTATACCGAATAGTAACTGTCTATTTTCAACCCTACTATTCTTATACAAACCGTTAGGCACAATCTGAAAAAAATGCGAAAACTGAATATTCTTTTTCTGGACTTTGGACTTTCTAAAGATAAAACTGAAAGTGCATTGTCATATGAATTGAATTCTTCAGTTTTTAATTTGGGAAAATCTTTGAGGGAACAACTGCGAAAAGATGATGATTTAGGAAAAGAAATGATGAAATTATTGGATAGTGGAAAAATGCTTACGACTGACATTATTGGAAAATTTATCTCAAAAAACTTAAAAGAAATTGACGATAATGTTTTATTGGCTGAATATCCAAGAACTGTGGAACAATTTAACGGACTTAAAAAAGTCCTGATAACGGAAAATATTGAGATAGAAAATATTTGGTATTTTAAACAAAATGAACCTAAAACATTTATGAAAGAACATTTTGAAAATCCGAAACAAAGACAATGGGTTGATAAATATGGCTCTGAAATTATTGATAATTGGAAAACGAAGTTTAAAGAAAGAAGTGAGCAAATAACTGAAATCAAAAAAGCTTCGGATGAATATAATTGGAAAGTAATTGAAATGGATTTTGTCGCTGATTTAAGTACTGAATATATACAACAGCGGATAAAAGACTGTGCCTAACAATGTATATAAAAAATAGCACAAGTCATTGATAACACTATGGTTTGGGCATTTTTGGAAAGTCGCCAAATTTTTAAATTTGACGATTTCCAATAAAAAGATAAATAGTAAAATTTAAAAATCTGGCTTGTGTTTCATCCGAAAAGTAACCGCTTATTTTCAGCGCTACTTTTCATATACGGAGCCGTGGACGGCTGATTGCCAAAGGACATGTTTTTCATCTCAAGACAAGCCACATCCAAGTCAGTTACATACTTGAAAATTCCCGCCGTCGTATGGCTCCGCTTCAAAATCAGAACACCTCAAAAGTCGTTGAAATATCGAAGATTTGGGTATAGATCGAGTTAGAGTAAATCCGCTAGGATTTTAAAGCTCCCACCCTACCAATCAGCCGTCCACAGGCCACTGCTCAAAAATGTCTAAAAATAAATCTAAAGCATAGAAAGCTCGAGACGTGGTTGCAACCAGCCACAACTACAGCATAAAGCGAATGAGACATTTTTGAAAGCTCTACGCGCGGCGCACAACTCCAAAATTCATTGTATATTTAGATCAAACAAACAAGACCGCAAATTAAAGCAAATCAGCAAAATGCCGCACTCGCTTTATACAGTGGCCTGTTACAGCAAATTATGAAAAAAGAAACCCAATCTGAATTTTCTGTTTCTGAAATTAATTCTACTCATTTCTTTAAGGAGTTCACTTTCAATAAAAATGAATTCGTAATAGATAAAAATGAGCTTGAATTATCAGATAATATCGTTTGGATAGGTGATTTAATGTTTTTCATTGAAATAAAGGAAAGGAATAATCAAAACTCAACAGAAAATAACGATAAATGGTTTTTAAATAAGGTTTTAAAAAAAGCTAAAACTCAGATTAAGAATACACATAAATATCTTAATGAACATAAGTGTATTCCTATTATTAATAAAAGAAATCAAAAAATAGAAATTTCTTTAAAAGACAACTCTATCATTCATAATATTATTCTGTATTTGTGTGAATTAGATTTGGAAAATAAAAATAGAAACCTAAAATTTACTAAAAGTAAAATACAAGGTTTTATACACATATTTGAAATAAAAATATATAATTTTTTATGTGATAAATTAATTACACCTTCGGAATTAAGTGATTACCTTAATTTTAGAGCTAAATTTATTGAGTACTATATACAAAACATTGATTTATACTCCGAATATTACATCTTAAGTCATTTTATAAATAACGAAAATATCAAAGAAATAAATTTTGATTATTTATCAAATTTAGATAATATTAATAATGACAAATCTGATTATGATTTCAAAGATTATTTACATATTTTTTATGAAAGATTAGTTCTTATAGAAAAAGAGAATAATAATGAATATCATAAAATAATAACTGAAATCGCTAAATTAAAAAGATATGAATTATCAGAATTTTTATTACGCTTCAAAAAATCGATAAACCATTGTAAAAATAACGAGCAAATTCTTCCTTATCAATTTGTTAATGAAAATCACAATTGTGGTTTTGTTTTTTTACCCATACAGAAAAAAGATATACCTGAATGGAAAATAATGGCAAGAAATGCTGGAGAAATTTTTAAGTATAGACATAAATTAAATAAATGCATATCAATTGTTTTTTATAAAGAAGTAAATTCGTTTATGATAATTTGGATGTTTAACGAAAATAAGTGGGTTTTTGATGAAGTTTTGGAAACAATTAATAAGGAAATGAGCTTAATGCTAGGACCACCGGAATTAAAAAAACTGAAACGATATAACACAGAGTAACTTGCTGTAACACCGTATATAATTTATTGCTTGCTTCTCGCCTACTTACGAAAGTCCTCGCGGACTTTCTTCGTCGGTAATTATTTACTTAATTAGTTGCTTGAAACACGTAACAAACCATATACAACAACGTGGACGGCTGATTGCCAAAGGACATGTTTTTCATCTCAAGACAAGCCACATCCAAGGCAGTTGCATACTTGCAAATTCCCGCCGTCGTATGGCTCCGCTTCAAAATCAGAACACCTCAAAAGTCATTGAAATATCGAAGAGTTGGGTATAGATCGAGTTAGAGTAAATCCGCTAGGATTTTAAAGCTCCCACCCTACCAATCAGCCGTCCACAGGCCACTGCTCAAAAATGTCTAAAGAATAAATCTAAAGCATAGAAAGCTCGAGACGTGGTTGCAACCAGCCACAACTACAGCATAAAGCGAATGAGACATTTTTGAAAGCTCTACGCGCGGCGCACAACTCCAAAATTCATTGTATATTTAGATCAAACAAACAAGACCGCAAATTAAAGCAAATCAGCAATCCCGATAGCTATCGGGAGCCGCACTCGCTTTATGCAGTGGCCTGTTGTAAACAATTACGACTACCTTAAAATACGTTGCACGACCAAGAATCATTAATGGAAAAATTTAAGGAAAATCCTTTTTGGAAAATGTTCATCTTCGGACTTCTGGCAATCGCAATTATTGGAACCACTACCTATCATTTACTAATAGACTACAGCGTAAAGACGAATAGAAAACATGTGGTTGGAAAAATAACAAATTTCGAATTTATTAATATGGCCAGATATTCGATTGATTACGAATATATTGTGGACAATAAAAAATACGATGGGACAGTTGGAGTAGAATATTTTGATTGCTATAAAAATAAGGATTGTATGGGATATGAGGTAGATGTTTACTATTCTTCGGAAAATCCAAAATTCTCACAGGTAGACTTAAGAAAATATGAAAAATATAAAACAACTGTTTATCTCATTAAATAACTGTTTACAACAGAACCTAAACGTAATGCGGACTTTAGGGCAAAACCGAAAGGTCTGTGTATATTTATAAAGTCGCTAAATCTTATGGATTTAGCTTTGAACAAAAAAAAGAAAAAGCAAAACAATAAGCTTTAGCTACGTCGGAAGACGGAAACGAAAAGTTTCCTTGCCTCCGCACTACGCTTAGCCCAACCGTGGACGGCTGATTGCCAAAGGACATGTTTTTCATCTCAAGATAAGCCACTTCCAAGGCAGTAGCATACTTGCAAATTCCCGCCGTCGTATGGCTCCACTTCAAAATCAAAACACCTCAAAAGTCGTTGAAATATCAAAGATTTGGGTATAGATCAAGTTAGAGTTAATCTGCTAGGATTTTAAAGCTCCCACCCTACCAATCAGCCGTCCACAGGCCACTGCTCAAAAATGTCTAAAGAATAAATCTAAAGCATAGAAAGCTCGAGACGTGGTTGCAACCAGCCACAACTACAGCATAAAGCGAATGTTGTGCCTTCCTCTCGCTGCGCTCGTCGGAGGCAAGTTTGAAAGCTCTACGCGCGGCGCACAACTCCAAAATTCATTGTATATTTAGATCAAACAAACAAGACCGCAAATTAAAGCAAATCAACAATCCCGATAGCTATCGGGAGCCGCACTCGCTTTATGCAGTGGCCTGTTGTGGTGCATTTACCAAAACGAACGCTGGAATCAAAAACTGACTAAAACCGAACTGAAATTTTAATGAATTTTTCACGACATTGTGATTTATGCGAAAACCAAATAACGAGTCTTAAAAAAGGATTGACTTGTAACTTGACCAATAAAAAACCTGATTTTAATAATACTTGCTCAAAAATTACACTTGACAAAAAATTTCAAGAAAAATTAGAAATTGCTAATCTCGAATTGGAAATAATACGCAGAAACCAAAAGTCAACACATCTGACTTTCTACGGCACAATAATTATTGGTTTTCTTTTAATACTTCTTGGGTATTTTTTATCTGACTGGAAAATATTTAGCTTGTATCTATGGTACGTGAAAATTGGAATGATTGCAGCTGGATTTTCATTTCTGGCAGCTGCTTACTCTAAACTGAATAAATATAGAAGAGAATATAAAAAAGCGGAACTGGAAAAAAATAAAATTGATGAAGTCCTAAATAAATATGGAATTTCATATCAAGAAAATTTTGAGTTTAAAGAAAAAGTTCACGGAACTCAAGAAGTAATTGTGAATGTTGAATTTAAAAATTGGACAAAAATAAAAACAACAAATTCTTATAAATTTGACTATTAAAAGTAAAAAAAACGACACCACAATCGAGTAGACGGCTCTGCTAGCAACTAGCAGAGTGCGCCTCTCACACCACCGTACATACGGGTCTCGTATACGGCGGTTCAATAATTATACAGCTCGATTATAGTACTCGATTAGACTAACATAACCTCTCATTTTTAACCGTTTAATAGTAATTGTAGTGCCTAGTATAGGGCTTTGAGCGACTGCCCATCCTCCCATTCTTGTGCGACTCCAAGCATAGGCGTGGTCTAAGTTTACTCCTAAACGGATTAGGTTTTTACGCTTCCGTTCTGGTTTCTTCCAGTGATGCCATATGCAGTACCTCAATCGGTTCCTTAGCCATTCTTCTAGCTTCTTAAGCTTCGACTGAATGGAGGCAGGTTTAAAGTAATTTATCCAACCACGTATTAATAGGTTGATACGTTTGATACGCTCATCAAAACTTGCAGGTATCGTCTTTTTGGTCAGGTATTTAAGTTTTGACTTAAAATCTTGCCATTTAGACCTAGTTACCACGAGCTGATACTTCCCTTTTTCCCCTTTCTTATACGTTGGCACAAATCCAAAGCCTAATACTTGGAAATCTAAAGGTCTCCGCACACCGCTCTTTACCCTATTTATGGGAAGTTGGAGGTGGTCTCGCAAATACTTATAGATACTGTTACCTACACGCTTTGCAGCCTCTTTACTTTTAACGTAAATACTAAAATCATCGGCATATCTTACATAACGATGTCCTCGTTGCTCTAATTCTTTATCAAGCTCATTGAGCAGAATATTAGAAAGCAATGGACTTAATGGCGAACCCTGAGGAACGCCTTTTCTGCGTTTTTGTAATCGACCGTTAATCAGTATAGGCGCTCTAAGAAATGAACGCAATAACCGCATCGTAGCTTTGCACTGTACCTTTTTGTAAATCAACTCTAGAAGTATACAGTGTGATACTTCATCAAAGAAACTCTTTAAATCTATATCTACTATATCTTGAAAACCAGCATTGATATTTAAAAGGCTTTGTGCCGTGGCTTGATGGGCATTACGTTGTGGTCTGAACCCGTAACTATGCTTTTGAAAGTCTGGCTCAAATAAAGGTTGCAATACTTGATGTAATGCCTGCTGAAATACTCTATCAACAACTGTAGGAATACCGAGTAATCGTTTCTTGCCATTGCTTTTAGGGATTTCAACACCTAATATAGGAGACACCTGATAGCGCTTTCTTTCTATGTGCGAAATGTATTGTTTTCCATGAATCTGTAGTATAGATTTTAGTTCTTTAATGTGAACCTTATCCACTCCAGCAGATCCCTTATTACGGTACACTCGCGCGTAGGCTTCGTTTAGATTCTTTTTACTTGTTACTTGTTTAATCAATACTCATAATTTGAATTGCTGTCTCGCTTAATCAAAGGCTATTATTTTACTAGAAAACTATCCGTAACATAAAACAACTCCTTTGGTCATTAAAGACAATTATTGTTCTGTCCTTCACTAAAATATCAGGCTTTAGCTACTATGACTTCTGCTGACTTCTCTAATAGACCAACTCCTGGTTATAGAGACCTCCCCAGGTAAGAACATCTTCTTTCTCTCAATCCCTGCCGTATCTACATAATTACCCTTTTGATACTATTTAGAGCGTAACAATGATGTGCTTGCTTACCCAAATAATTATGCCTCATATACGGTTCCTGTTCGTCAGTACCGAGATTTGTAGTCCTGCTTTCTTCAGTCCTAACTTCACAACTAGCAACCTTGCAGCTTACTAATGGTTCAAGGCGTTACCCCTACCCATAAGGGACTTGCACCCTCTAGATAAATAAACTACTTTTAATAAGTAGTCTAAAGATGCCCATACTGGGCACACACACCGTATAAAAAAAATTGCTAGTTTTAGCTAAACCAAAGTTAGTTGCTCGTTTGCTTGCTTCTGATTTTCCTTCGGAAAATCCTCGCACACAAAGACGCAACTTTCCTTATACATCAACGTGGACGGCTGATTGCCAAAGGACATGTTTTTCAACTCAAGATAAGCCACATCCAAGGCAGTAGCATACTTGCAAATTCCCGCCGTCGTATGGCTCCACTTCAAAATCAGAATACATCTAAAGTCGTTGAAATATCGAAGAGTTGGGTATAGATCAAGTTAGAGTAAATCCGCTAGGATTTTAAAGCTCTAGGTGTCTTTCTATTGATAAACGGTGATGAGGTGACTAAGCGGTTCTTTGATGCCTTCCTCTCGCTATGCTCTTCGGAGGCAGGGCTCAAAAATGTCTAAAGAATAAATCTAAAGCATAGAAAGCTCGAGACGTGGTTGCAACCTGTGCATTCCTCTCGCTCGTAACTCACTCGTCGGATGCAAGAACTACAGCATAAAGCGAATGTTGTGCCTTCCTCTCGCTGCGCTCGTCGGAGGCAAGTTTGAAAGCTCCACGCGCGGCGCACAACTCCAAAATTCATTGTATATTTAGATCAAACAAACAAGACCGCAAATTAAAGCAAATCAGCAATCCCGATAGCTATCGGGAGCCGCACTCGCTTTATGCAGTGGCCTGTTAGCCTTCATTATGAACAACTAATAACCAATATAAATTCTGAGTCTAACTTGTGTATTTAGAGTTATATTTAAATCCAAAAAAAAATAATGAAATATTACATCTACTTATTTATACTTATCGGATCAATTTTAATGGTAAATCAACATGCAATTGCACAAACAACTGTTCCCCAAACAGAGCAATTTCAAAATCGAATAGTAGATTCCATATTTTCTAAAACTTTAAGTGAAAGCCGTGACTTTTGGGTAAGATTACCAGATAATTTTCGGCCAGATAGTGATGAAAAATATGCCGTGATTTATCTAATTGATGGATTTTCATTAGAAAGTACTTTGGAAGCTGTTTATGGTAATTATTGGGGGCATTACCTGCCACATATGATACTTGTTGGGATTTCTAATCGCAACAACCGAATAAGAGATTTAACTACTTCGCAGATAAAAATGAGACGCGGTAGTGCAATGAACGATGAAACTGGAGGTGCAGAAATCTTTACTAAATTTATGGAGGAGGAACTCATCCCATATATTGATAGTAAGTATCCAACTATGAACTATCGTACATTAATTGGACATTCTTATGCCGGATTGTTTACTATAAATATGTTGGTTAATCATAAACATCTCTTTCAAAACTATATAGCCATAGATCCAAGTTTGGATTGGGATGACCAAAAATTATTGAAGGAGGCAAAACAAAAGCTGAGTACAGAAAGTTATAAAGGCAAGTCCCTCTTTGTGTCTTTAGCTGCAGAGCAGCTACATATGTGGAATGAAGAAATAAACATGGAGAATATTATGGATGACTCTTCAGAATTTACTTTGTTTGCGCGTTCAATCATTGAATTTTCAAATTATACTAAATCTCAAAAACAGAATGGATTAAATTTTTCATGGAAAGTTTATAATGAAGATTTACATGGTACAGTTCCCTTACCATCAATAAGAGATGGGCTGATTTTTCTTTTTGAATGGTATCAATTTAAATCACCTCAAAAATATAATAACCCAGAAACCCCTATAGAAGAATTGGTTTCGCTATTGAAGGTGCAGGAACAAATTTATACCGAACATTTTGGTGTTCCTACTGCACCAATGATAGATGAAATGTTAAATGGCTATGGCTACATGAATATGCAAATGGGACAACCTGAAAAGGCCTTCATGTTTTTTGAAATGAATATTAAGTATAATCCAACAAGTGCAAATGCTTATGATTCTATGGCTGAGTATTATGAATCTCAAAGCGATAAAGAGAATGCCTTAAAATACTTAAACAAGGCCTATGAATTAAGTGGTGACGATTACTATAAAGAAAGAATTGAAGCTCTAAATAAAAAATAACGAAAGGCTAATCGAGTAGACGGCTCTGCTAGCAACTAGCAGAGTGCGCCTCTCACACCACCGTACGTACGGGTCTCGTATACGGCGGTTCAATAATTATACAGTTCGCTTGTAGTACTCAATTAAACTAACATAACCTCTGATTTTTAACCGTTTAATAGTAATTGTAGTGCCTAGTATAGGGCTTTGAGCGACTGCCCATCCTCCCATTCTTGTGCGACTCCAAGCATAAGCGCTGTCTTGCAAATTCCCGCCGTCGTATGGCTCCGCTTCAAAATCAGAACACCTCAAAAGTCATTGAAATATCGAAGAGTTGGGTATAGATCGAGTTAGAGTAAATCCGCTAGGATTTTAAAGCTCTTGGTGTCTTCTTATTGATTATCGGTTATGGCATGACTAAGCGGTTCTTTGATGCCTTCCTCTCGCCATGCTCGTCGGAGGCAGGGCTCAAAAATGTCTAGGGTATATATCTAAAACATAGAAAGTGCGAAACGTTGTTGCAACCAGCCACAACTACAGCATAAAGCGAATGTTGTGCCTTCCTCTCGCTGCGCTCGTCGGAGGCAAGTTTGAAAGCTCTACGTGCGGCGCACAACTCTAAAATTCATTGTATATTTAGATCAAACAATTAATGCCGCAAACTAATACAAACAGCAATTCCGATAGCTATTGGGAGCTGCGTTCGGTTTATGCAGTGGCCTGCTAGCAAACATTTAAGTAAAAAAATAGTTTATGAGATTAGCAATTGCATTTATCCTATTCTCTTGTTTGTCTTTTGGACAAACAAAACCAATAGCTTTCTACAATGAAAGCGGAGAAAAAATTGACAAACAGGAATTCATTGAAAACAAAGATTATGTTAAAAATTTGGACTTATATTTTGAGAACGATACAACTCAAATAGCTTTATTAGTGACTCGAAAAAAATTCGGACAACTTAACAAAAATACTTTTGAAAATTTGAAATTATACTTAACAGAATTGACTGATAAGCAAATTGACTCGACTCAAAATATTGTAATTAATTACTTAACACCACTTCCAAAAAAAGATAGAAACACTTCCTCAAAATCAGCATGGAATATTTTTGATAGAAATTACACAAAAAAACTGCATAAAATCGCAAATATTAATCAATTCTGGATAAACTCAACTGAATGCGATAATCTCGAATACAATCATTCTAAAAAAATAAATTGGATAGCTGATAAAGATAATTTATTTTCCAAGCTATTTTTCCCTTATAAGGTTCGATATGGAAATTATATTCTGATCAAACCAGATGGAAAATATTATTATTATTTAGGAGAACATAGCAAATATCAAATTTGGGAAAATGCCAAAAAGTATTTTAAATAAAAACGATTTGCCAGCAAAAAACTGAGTTAAAAACAAGCCTACTTCTACAGAGCTCAGCACAAGCTTTTAAGCTAATTTTGATCTATAATTTTCATCACAGGGTCTTCCTGATTTTTATGATGGCAAAGGCTTGTTTATCAAACTTACCCTCTTCTCTACCTTCCATTATGCTTTCAAAAAGTCTATATGAAAGCAGAAACCATGGAAATACTACAGCTGGCATACAACTCCAAAATTCATTGTATATTTAGATCGAACAAATAAAACCATACGTTAAATCAAACCAGCAATCCCGATAACTATCGAGAGCCGCTCTCACTTTATACGGTGGACTGGTGACAATAGTATGACTGAACAACAAGAAAAGACGAAAAAATTGAACAAAACTGAAATTTTGACTAATCTATTGTGGACTGCATTCGGAATGATAGGCGGAATAACTTATTATTCAAAATCGGAATATTTAATTTGCGGAATAACGTCATTAATGGCGATTTTATATGTTTTTAAATTAATTAAATCATTAATAGGAAAATGAAAAAAATAAATTTTGAAAATTTATCTTGGAATTGGACTAGAATTGCTCTTTTAATATTAGCATCGTTATGTTTATCAGTAGGTTTCGGACTACTTTTAAACTATAAAAATGGACTGATTACAAGTTTAGGCTTTGTGATTTTGATTATTATGCTCAGCAAAAGATTTTGGTATAAAAATCATGTAGAGTATAATAAATTAGGAATTGTGATTAAGCTTAATTTGATAACTGATAGAACGATTAAATTTAATGAAATTGACAAGATAAATATCAATGATAATAAGTTAATAGTCAAATTAAACAGTGAACGAAAATTTGAATTTCAAATAAAGGATATAGATAGTTCTGATATAAATAAGCTTCTTAGAATATTAATTGAAAACTCAAAATCCATTTTTACTGATAACAGAACTGAAAAATTATTATTGCCAATCGAGTAGACGGCTCTGCTAGCAACTAACAGAGTACGCCTATCACATCACCGTATCCATTAGGCAAGCTCACGACAAGCTATACGGGTCTGTTGGCGTTAATTGGGGGTAACACTCTCAAAACAATTATAATATGGAACAAAGAGCTCAAAAAAAGAAGTAGATTTTTTTCGTAAGCATTGGAATTGGAATTTCTATGTTTTTAATGACAAAAGACTATGTATGGTCTATGATTTTTGAATAACAGTAAAAGGAGAAAAAGATAAGGCCAAAACCAAAGGACCGACTCTTCATCTTAAAACAAGACCACAAACCACATTACACTAACCTATTATAGGGCAATAACAATATGTTTATAGATCAGGAGGAAAAATTTAAAGAAGTACTATCGCAGATAGAAGGGCGTGTTAATGAACAGAGTTTCTTTAATAAGTTCTTAGAACTGTATCCAGAAATTTGGAAGAAACATAAGACTACATTCTCAAAATTCAATAAAAGTAAACAAGCTAGACAATCAATTCCGTTGCCTAAACCTGAAGTTTCTTTGCGAAAGGAAATCAGGAAATGGTTGCAAAAACAATGATTTCCAATTCGCTATTTTGAAAAAATAGCAATACCATCACCCATTCAAATTTTCGCAAAAGCGTAACTACCCTACTCCGTAATAAGAAGAAGAAGCGTCTGGCTCTTTTTCTTGATTAGAATACTAATCAGCTTTAGATAGTGAGGTTCTTTTTACAAGTTTCTCTACGGTGAGACCTTGTACTAAAATGGAAAATACCACGACAATATAAGTCATCACGAGAAACATATCTCTATACATATCTTCAGATAGACTGAGCGCTAGTGCTATAGAAATCCCGCCTCGTAGTCCGCCCCAGGTCATAATGAGGTTTGTTTTTGGTACAAAATCGAGCTTATCCTTAAAGACCCTTATAGGTAACCACAATGATATATACCTGCTTATGAGTACGAGAGGTATGGCGATTACTCCGGCAAGTAAATAACTATTTTGATAGGTGAGAATGAGCATTTCCATCCCTATGAGTACAAATAAAATGGCGTTGAGCAAGATGTCTATGAGCTCCCAGAATTTATCTACATAATGCTCTGTCGTCTCAGACATTGCTGCTGTGCGCACTCTATCATTCCCTATTAATAATCCAGCAACTACCATTGCTAGTGGTGCAGAAAGGTGCAGCTTTGTTGCTAGCACCGTACCCACCATGACGGCAGCAAGTGTGATAATTACTTCTGTACTAAAATCATCTATAGATTTCATCATTTTATAGGTAATCCACCCTATAATCATCCCTAGCAGTATTCCTCCTAGCACTTCTTGACCAAATAATGTCAATATATCTACCGGTGTCACAGGACTATCTTTCGCGCTCGCAATCCCAAAAATGGTCAAAAACACCACAACTCCTACTCCATCGTTAAAGAGAGATTCTCCTACAATTTTGGTTTCTAGTTTTTTAGGCACTTTTGCTTTTTTAAGAATCCCAAGTACGGCAATAGGATCTGTGGGCGAGATAAGAGACCCAAAAAGTAGACAGTAAATAAAGTCTACCTCGAGCCCTAATAATTGTAGTAGATAAAACACGAGCGTACCTACTAGAAATGTAGAGACAAGTACCCCTAAGGTTGCAAAGGCGAGAATAGGCCAGCGTTGCACTTTAAGCTGTTCAAAATTAGTGTGTAACGCTCCTGCAAATAGTAAGAAACTAAGCATATAGTCCATCAATACTTTCTCAAAATCTATTTCCTTGATGAGTTGTATTTCGGCTCTGAGCAAGGTATCATCAAAGTAACTTAAAGCAAAAACAGCTAGGGTGTACACAATGGTGATGAGCATAAGCCCTATGGTAGTAGGCAACTTAAGAAAACGCGCATTTATGAACCCAAATATGGCTGCAAGAAATATCAAAGCTGCTATAATAATGTAATAATCCATAGTTTCTTTTCTTAAATCGCAAGTCCTCTATCACATAGATAGTACCACTGCTATGTTGTGTTAAATTTATTGGTGTAGAGCCAGCTGGCACGCTACAATGTTAAAAATAATAGCGCTACTAGTGCCATAAAAGCTTGTTAAGTTTTCTCTACGTCTGTTTTATAACGGATAACAAAAGTATAGCTCAATGTAAAAAATCTCGATATCTTTAGTGCATTAGGTCGTTATTATAGTGACAGTCTTATTTTAAAAAATCATGCGCCACCTCATCATCATTCTTTATCTATGTTTTAGCGCAACCTTGAGCGCAAATGAGTGGTTACCTGGAACCAAGGAGCCCAACATAAAAATCCTTTTTATAGGCAATAGCCTGACCTACACTAATAATCTACCCAAACTTGTAAAAGCACATGCCAAAACCAAGGGTATAAAGATTAAGACACGCATGGTTGCATTACCTAATTATGCACTAGAAGATCACTGGAATGATGGCAACATACAGCAGCTCATCGCCACTGGCAAGTATGACTATGTGGTCGTTCAGCAAGGGCCGTCATCACAACAAGAAGGTCGCGATATGCTCATTGATTATGGTAAAAAGTATGCTGCCCTTTGTAATAAATACCATGCTAGGCTTGCATATTTTATGGTATGGCCATCATTACAATATCTCCATACCCAAGATGCTGTTATACAGAATTATCAAGACGCTGCAACTACAAATAACGCCATTATACTTCCTGTTGGTATCGCTTGGCAGAAACACTATACCTCCAGCAATAACTATGACTACTATGGCCCTGATGGTTTTCATCCTTCGCTTAAAGGAAGTAAAGCAGCTGCGACTACAATTGTCTCTAGATTATTTCAGCCTTAAATCACAGCATCACTTTGAAAGCACTTCTTGCAGCTCTTATTAGTTATGATTGGTTTTAAGTACGCTTTCGCGAAAGCGTAACAACATCCCCTAGTGCTTCTCTAATCACATACTTTTCATTCAAAAGCGCTACTTTCTCCTAAACGCCCATTTATGATGAATGGCAACTCTTAAAATCACTCACAAAGTTTTATTATTTAAACTTCAGTATTAAAAACTAAATTACATTTGCGGCGTGAAAACAACGCTAAGACATATAAGTGTATTTATTCTTGTAGCCCTTTGCAGTCTTGCAATGAGTGCTATGGATACATCATTTGTTAATCTAAGTGATAATACTACTACTACTTCGTCTACAGAAAAAGTAACTGCCGCAGTTTCGGCAACTATTGTTGGAGAGTTACCGCAGTCTGAAGTTGTGATAGAGGTGCCGAGTAGTATTAGTGTTCCTAGCCTCAAGAATTTCGTTTCTAGCTGTGGAACTTTATCACGTACTACAGATGTACTCACTAGCAGTACTTATGCTCAGTACATAAAGACCTCAATCAATGTTTTGACACATCATCGTAAGGCAGATCACATCTTTCCTTTTCATTACTTCTGGTAATATATTTTGTATTGCTTCCGGGACGTTATAATCGCTTCTGGAAAACATTTAAGGCGTTGCAATAAATGCAGTGCCCAGTATACCAATATCAAAAAATAATATCATGGATTTAGGAAGTATTACCGTAGGGACAATAATTGTAGCAATTTGCATCGTGCCATTTGTTATCATGGCCATTAATAAAAAGAAGAAAGAAAATAAAATGCTGCAAGCACTTAATCATATCGCAACTGCTCAAAATCACACTGTAAGTGATTACGAGTTTTGTGGAGATTTTGTAATAGGAAGAGATAAAGAATTAAACACCATTTTCTTTTACAAGGAGAGTAATGGACAAGCACAATCATCCTCTGTAGATTTATCCAGTATTAAGAACTGCCAGACAGTAAAAACGCATAGAAATGTAAAAAGCGGTGGTGAGCAACTTACTATTACAGAACGCGTAGCACTAGCTTTTACACCATCTAATGGCGCTAATCAAGAAGTAAGCTTTACATTATACGACGTAGATAATATGCAACTTAATGGCGAGATACAACTTGCAGATAGCTGGAGTGCCCTTATTAACAAAAAGCTACAGATAGCAAGCTAAATTTTAAAGCCCTATAAAATTTATAGGGCTTATATATTTTACTCAAAGCTTATCACTTGCTTATATTTAAGGGGTTGCTACGTGGAAATAATAAGTAACACATAATTTAAATCAACCTAATGAACTGGATACTATTAATAATTGCAGGACTTTTTGAAGTGGGCTTCGCAACATGCTTAGGTAAAGCAAAACAAGCCGAAGGAGCTGAGAGGACCTACTGGTATATTGGTTTTATACTATGCTTGATCATAAGTATGCTTTTAATGATTAGGGCGATACGTGAATTACCTATAGGCACCGCCTACGCAGTGTGGACAGGGATTGGGGCTGTAGGAACTGTACTACTGGGTATCTTTGTATTTAAAGAACCAGCTACTTTCTGGAGGCTATTCTTTATTTCAACCCTTATTGCTTCTATTGTAGGTTTAAAATTTGTGTCGAATTAATGTAATTACTTAGAATTTTTAAACAGAAAGGTCTAGCATATGCTAGACCTTTCTGTTTATTTTATATAAGTATGATACTTCAAAAGTGATTGTCATTATAGTCTTCGTCTTTTCTTCTCTGCTTTAAGCAATTCCAGTTCACGATTAGTTTGTCCAGCTACTGAGGTATTCTCCTCTGCGCGTCTCATTAAGTAAGGCATCACATCTTTTACAGGACCAAATGGAAGGTATTTTGCCACATTATAGCCTTCCTTAGCGAGGTTAAAGCTTATGTGGTCACTCATTCCATAAAGCTGTCCAAACCACACTCTATTGTCTTCCTTTGCTATTCCCATTTCACCCATCAATTTTACAGCAAGCAATGAGCTATCTTCATTATGAGTTCCTAGAAACAGTGAGATGTCATCTAGGTTTTCAATTATATAACGTGTAGTAGCATTAAAATTCTCATCTGTTGCTTGTTTGCTAGCGCATATAGGAGTTAGGTATCCTTTTTCTTTGGCTCGTTTATTCTCTTTCTCCATGTAAGCACCACGAACAACCTTTACTCCTATAGTAAATCCGCGAGCGCGAGCTTCTAGGTGTAATTTCTTTAAGTAATCTAAGCGATCATGGCGGTAGCATTGTAATGTGTTATATACAATAGGTTTTTCCTTATTGTAGAGTGCCATCATTTCTGCCACTAGATCATCTGCGGCGCTTTGCATCCATGACTCTTCTCCATCTATCAATACTTCTACATCACGCTCATAAGCAATCTTACAAATTGCGTTTACACGTTCCTTGATACGCTCCCACTCTACTTGCTCTTTGGCATCTAGTTCTTCTCCTTCGGTCAGCTTTTGCCAGATAGCAAAACGACCAACGCCCGTTGGTTTAAAAACAACAATAGGCATCGCCTCTTTCTCGTCTGCAAACTTCACTAGCCCTATTACCTTATTCATACACTCATCAAAAGAGGCTGCTTCTTCTTTTCCTTCTACAGAGTAGTCAAGTACAGAGCATACATTTGCACTATACAACTTATCTACAGAGGTCATGCAATCTTGCTCATTTACACCACCGCAAAAATGATCAAACACTGTAGAGCGTATAAGACCTTCTACTGGTAAGTTTGCACCAAGAGCAAAACGAGCTGCCGCTGTACCTATGCGCACGAGCGGTTCTTTAGAAATCATTTTAAATAAAAAGTAAGCGCGTTCTAGTTCGCTATCTGATTTAAGAGCAAATGCAGTTTCAGTATTTTCAAAAAGAGAGGTTTGCATATCAATATATTTGTTACACAAATATACACCCACTTTAAACTTTTTTTACTCAAAAGTGAGTAATTTGCAACCGTTAAAATTTCAAAAATAATGACTGCCATACAAGCCGCTTCTTACGACATCGTTTTTAATGAATCTGGATATGATGCCCTTAATGTATTACTACTACAGAGCAACTACAGTAAGATATTCGTTATCGTAGATGAGCATACACACGAGCACTGTCTTGCTCCTTTTTTAGGCAATCTCGCCACAGAGATTCCTATTGAGGTTATTGAGATTCCTCATGGAGAAATTAATAAGACTATAGAAACGTGTACTGGAGTATGGGATGCACTAGCAAATCTTGATGCAGACAGAAAAGGACTTATTTTCAATGTAGGTGGTGGGGTTGTCACAGACCTTGGCGGTTTTGTAGCAAGTACTTTTAAGCGTGGTATGGATTTTATAAATGTTCCTACCTCTTTACTCTCTATGGTAGATGCTAGTGTAGGTGGTAAGACCGGAGTAGACTTAGGTACTTTAAAAAACTTAATTGGAGTTATTAATAATCCGCAAATGGTATTGATAGATGTTGGGTTTCTTGCTACCTTACCTCCAGAAGAGTTACGTTCTGGACTTGCAGAGATGTATAAACACGGTCTCGTAGCAGATAGAGTGTATTGGGAGAAGCTCAAAGATCTGAGTGCATTGACAACAGATGACTTGAGCCAACTCATCTACGAGAGCATTATTATTAAGAATGATATTGTTATAGAAGACCCACGGGAGCAAAACATTCGCAAAGCGCTTAATTATGGGCACACTTTAGGTCACGCCATTGAGTCGTATTGTCTAGCATCTGAAGATAGAACTACTTTACTTCATGGTGAAGCCATTGCTATTGGGATGATTTTGGAAAGTTTCATTTCGGTGGCGCTTTCTGGTTTATCACAAGATGAACTAGATGAGATTACTGCAACCTTTAATGATATGTATGATGCGGTAGCTTTCGCGAAAGCGGACATCACCTCCATCATCGAGTACCTGAAGTACGACAAGAAAAATGCCAACGGGCAAATAAACTTCGTACTTCTAGAAAGCATAGGAAAGCCAGTGATAGACAAGCAAGTCTCAAATGACCTTATCCACGAAGCCTTTGATTATTACCAAGCTAGCACTATAGATTAAAGATAGCGCTCCTTAATAATTCTAATGTGGTGACGCTCGTGACCAGCAGTGATAAATGCAGCAGCACGTGGACTCATCGGGCTTCCGCTTGCGGTACCTATGTTTGCAATAGTCTGCGCTGTCATAGACGCATATAATAATAAACTACACTGTCTTACAGAGACATACTCGGCAATAAGAGAGTCTACAGTGCGACTGTTTGCATCACTAGATAGTACAAAATCATCTTGCTCGAAACCTTGTAAAGGCGTGCTATCCATTCTCGAGAAACGTAACGCACGATAACTAAAAATGCGTTCTGTATCTATAATGTGCAACAGCACCTCTTTAGGGGTCCACTTCCCTTCTTCATAACGCAATAACAACTCACTCTGAGAAAGCGACGCAAAGAAGTCTCGGGTCTCTTCCATACCTTTATCTAGCGCTTGAGCGATGCCTAGTGAGCCGGGCACTTGATCTATATACTGTTTGTAATACTCATTGTACTCTCCTGCTTTAACTGCGCTAGTGGTTATCATCATGTTTGTTTTAAAATCTAAAAGTAACAAAAAACCCTTTCTCAACAGAGAAAGGGTTTTAGTAAAATGAAGTCTTATTGTAATTACACTAAGTCTTGAAAGATAGAGTGCATTAATCGTTTTTTATCATTGATGCTCTCTTCTAGAGAGATCATCGTTTCTGTACGGTACACTCCGTCAATATCATCTAGCAAGAAGATTACGTTTTTTGCATGATTCGTATCTCTTGCACGTATCTTACAGAAGATATTAAACTTCCCTGTAGTTACGTGAGCCACAGTTACAAATGGAATTTGTGCGATGCGCTCAAGTACAAATGTCGTTTGTGATGTCTTATTAATGTACACTCCTACGTAAGCAATAAAAGAGTAACCTAATTTTCCGTAATCAAGTGTAAGTGAGGAACCTGTAATAATTCCAGCCTCTTCCATTTTCTTAACACGTACATGAACTGTACCTGCCGAAATAAGAAGTTTTTTTGCTATATCTGTAAAAGGAGTCCTTGTATTTTCGATAAGCATATCGAGAATTTGGTGATCTACCTCGTCTAATTTAAATTTTGCCATGCAACTATATATTTTGAGTATAATGCAAAAATAATAGAATAATACTGATTATTCTGTAATATTTTAATCTATTTAACGATAACGTTATCGCAGCCATTTTACCCATTAAAATGGGCTCTAAATCGATAATTATTATGGAAGCTTAAATGCAGGTGCACTATCTAGCAAAGCATGGGCAAATTTACCATTACTTAACGAAGCCTCTAGTGCTGTTGGTTCAAAAACTATCTCCCCACCCTCTACACGCTCTACATAATATATCCCACGCTTGCCGTCTACATCCTTTACATGCGCATCACAGTAACAAGCGCTATGCTCAGGAATATCTTTATAAGCACTTATATCATACTCCAGCTCTTCACTACAAGCTTCAATCGCATATAACATTGCAGCAAATACGTAAGCTCGAGTTTTCTCTCTACCATAATCATCTGGATAGTGACCAGCTTCAAATAATACAGTTGGAACTCCAGCTTCTTGAAAAGCATCACCCACACAATTATTATTAAACGCATCATTATACAACCCTATATTTCCATCAAGATCATTACGTAGGTTTTTAAAAATATGAGCAATGATACTTGCAGACCGCTTTCGCGAAAATGTGAAACTCCTCTCCACATCTGCCGAAGGTGCAAGGAAGGAAAGTATAGATGGTTTACCTGTTTCTTCAAAACCATAGATGGTTCTTTGACCATGTAAATTGAAACAATAATCAGGTTTAAAAGCATCAAAAACACCACGCAAAATTTTTGATTCTGGCTGACTCAAATCTTGTGCATCGCGATTAAGATCTACCTCATTTGCATTTACTCTTGTCCAGTTTTTTGAGCCATCTGGATTGAGCATCGGGATCATAAAAAAGGTACAATTTTCAATCACTTTTTTATAGAAATCTGAATCTTTTTGTTGCTCTAAAAAACAACAAAAATCGAGCATAGATTTTGTGGTTGTAGATTCATTTCCGTGCATCTGTGACCACATAAAAATCTTCACTTTTCCGGTACCAAAAACCACCGAGTGAATGGGTCTATTTTCTACCGAATGACCCAGTGTATCAACCGTAAAATCTTCCGATAATTGAGAGACAAAATCGGTGATAAAATCTGGTGATATATATCTGCCAGAAATAGATTCTTCACGGCATTGAGAAAACAGTTGTAATAACTCAGGTAATTCCATATGTATTCTTTGGACTACAAAGATACTTTTTTTACAACTCTTCATTAAAACGCACTGTTTACAATTGTAAACAGTACATTTTATATACAGAAGTAACATTTTTTTAAAAGATTACCTCCAATTAAACTAAACACACTCCATAAAAACTATAATCACTTTAAATCAGCATTTTAAATATTTTAAACTAAAGTATTAATTTAATATAATTACACCCATACATTAACTATTTACACATAAGAACATCCATAGTTTACATTTGTAACGTATCTTTGCTGTATACAAATGGAAACACTCATAAACAACATAAAATTTGCGCAACGCCTCCAAGAAATCATGGATGCAAACGAATTGAGCGCAACCGCTTTTTCAGAAAAACTACAGGTAGGAAGAGCTACCATATCTCATCTTATGGCTGGAAGAAATAAGCCCAGTTTAGACTTTGTAATGACCGTTGTTGCTACCTTTCCAGAAGTGGAATTACAATGGCTTCTTTATGGAACAAAATCAAGTCAAAAAATCACCGCTCCTACTCCATCAAACCACACTACATTTTCGTCTGATGTGCCTTCAAAAAATGCTCAAGAATTCGCATCAAAAACAAGCGCTACTCCACCTTCAAACAAGGAGCAAAAAACACTCAAAAACATCACTGCTTTTTCCTCTTCAAAATCACCCATCAAGAGAGTGATTATATTTTTAGAAGATGGAACTTTTGAGAGTTATGAGATGTAAAACTCACCTACTCTTCTTCTTCAAAAATCACCTTACATCGCGTACACTTTTGGTAAGAAATTTTTAGTCATTTTACTTCTTTAAAATATCTAAGACTTACTCTCAATTACTCACGTTCCTGTGGTATTTTTGTAACCTATGAAGAATCAATGGAAAGCTTTTTTTGCAATAATTAGTGTTTTCGCTTTAAGCTGTGAAAGCCCAGAACGTGACTGTACAGATTTTAAAACAGGTACATTCACGTTTGAAACATTACTAGATGGAGAACTCGTTGCAACCACTTTTAAACGTAATGATACACTAGAAATTGATTACTTTAAAGGTAAAGCAGACTCCTCTTCTGTGCGATGGATTAACGACTGTGAGTACATCGTCAAGAAACTCAGCCCAAAAAGCATGAGTGAGGAAAAGGCGCTACACATGAAAATAATAGCTACTGACGGAGATTTTTATACCTTTGAGTACTCCCTTGTAGGAGAAACCAACAAACAACGTGGCATCGCCAAAAAAACAACTGACTAATGTTTGACATTCTTACCACTGCAGATGCTTGGGTAGCACTGCTTACACTTACCTTTCTTGAAATCATATTAGGTATTGACAACATCATTTTTATCTCCATAGCCGCCGAAAAGCTCCCACAAAAGGATCGAAAGAAAGCGACTAATATAGGTCTAGCCCTTGCAATGGGTATGCGTATCGCGCTACTCTTTGGTATCTCATGGTTAGTTGCACTTAGCGCTCCATTCTGGCACATTAATCAAAGCTGGATTACGGGAGGTATAAGTTGGCAAGCGGTTATATTACTAGCAGGAGGATGTTTCTTGATATGGAAGTCTGTACATGAGATTCATGAAAAAGTAGACGAGACAGGTCTTGAAGAGGAAGAAATTTCAAAAAAGAGCTCTACTACACTAGGTAATGCCATTGTGCAGATTGCAGTAATCAACCTTGTATTCTCCTTTGACTCTATACTGACTGCCGTAGGGATGACTAATGGCCTTTCTGACAATCCAACAGATGCGTTAATCATTATGGTGATTGCAGTAGTAATTTCTGTTGGGATCATGATGCTTTTTGCAAACCCTGTAGGAAACTTTATCGCAAAGCATCCTTCATTACAGATATTAGGCCTCTCATTCTTAATTTTAATAGGTTTTATGCTCATTGCAGAAGGCGCGCACCTATCACACCTAGAAATTTTTGGATCAAGCGTAGGAGCTATCCCTAAGGGTTATTTATACTTTACGATTGCGTTCTCGCTTCTAGTAGAGTTTATAAACTTTAAATACCGCGCTATGAAGACTAAAGACTCTGGTGCTCAAATCCAAATGAAGAAAAACGTAGAGCACCTTACAAAAAAGTAATACACTACACGCTCACATAAAAAATCCCCTTGAAACTACGTTTCAAGGGGATTTTTCTTTTCGTTCTGACTACTACAAGCAGTAAGAAGTTTGATTAAAAATTCTCATCCTCCATAAGCTTTTCTACCTTTTTACGCTCCCACGCCTTGTTAAACAAAGGACTCCACCCAAATACTTCTGATGCATGACCAGCAACTCCCCAGCCCCATCCAAGTATAGGAAATAATGCCCAAGGAAAACTTGTAGACTGCACGTTAAAGTATATAAACACAGGTACCATAACCGCATAAATAGTAAAGTGAATGTAAAAACCTTTAAGATCTTCTACCTTCTTCTTTGCACGCTGGTAACGTTTATCTGCAAGGAGTTCGCTCTGCCTAGGCTCAAATGTCACTTGCTCTGCTTGTGTCAATAGCGGTATCCCAACTTGAAAAGTCTCACTATCATCTACTATATGCACTTCACTATTAGATAGCAAACTGTATCGCTGCCTGATATTTTGCAAGCCTACACCACTACTCTTCTTTACAACCTGCTTGGCCTGGATGTTATTTTCAATAAAGAGCTTATTACCATCTTCGTATATCTTAATATATAGCTTCTTGTTAGGCGTTACCTGGTTATGTTTTACAGCGTTTTCAAGTAATAATTGCAAGGAAAGTGGCACTACTTTATATTCTTGATGCGAGGCATTTTCTGGGATTTCTACCACAATACTATCTTCAAAACGCATTTTGATGAGATTCATATACGTACGTGCAAAAGTGAGCTCCTCTTCAAGCGGCACTAACTCTTTATTCTTTTGCTCCAGTACATACCTGTACACTTTTGAAAGCGAAGTGGTAAACTTGGTTGCCTGTTTTGGGTTTTCCTCAATAAGACTTGCCAGCACATTTAAACTGTTGAATAAAAAATGTGGATCCAGCTGATTCTTAAGCGCATCAAACTTTGCCGAAGCAGCTCCAGCAATGATTTTAGACTGCTTTACCTTACTCTCCTGCTTATTCTTCCAGCGACTCACCGCATAGAATGAAGAAGTTGCTACGGCTGTTATTAAAAAAGGGAAAATATAATCTTCAAGGCCTTCACTAGCCATATACTCATCAAATGATATTTTATAATATCCTGTAACAAGTATTAATCGAAGCAAAAAAACCGTAATTAAAGTCACAACAATATGCGCAATTAGCGCATAAGTAAGCACCTTTAAATTCAACAGACTGCCTGTAAAACGTTTTCTAAAGTTCACAATAACCATAGTGTTCACTGCATATAGCGCTACAGAGAAGATTTGGTTTTGTATAAAAAAGGTTGTTGCACCATCTCCATACCAAGGATTACCCAGCACATACAATATAATACTGTGAACGATAAATATTGTTAAGCCTACAATATTTGCCTTTGCAAACTCTTTTAGATAATATTTCATTTTTTCTTAATTACAAGCCTCGGCACTTTCTAAAGCTCTTTTTACATTTCCTTTAGGATGGAACTTAGACTCAGGTTTAAAGGTAGCAAAAAGCGTGATGGCACGCTGCAACTCTGCGCAATATGGCGCTATTGAGCTCCCAAAATATCTTGCGCTTCCCATATCCCACTGCGCCTTTTCTGCTATAAAAATAGGATTGTCTGGCTCCTTATTTACCATTTTTTGATTGAGCTCTCCTATAGTACCTGCATATTTCATCCCGTATTTCATGCCATCGTGAGCGACCCAAACTGTATAAAGTTGCGCTTGCAAGTGGTCTGCATACGGATTATCTGGAGCTATCGTACGCATCGTATTTATAAACTCTTGCGCCTTATCTAGCGTCGCCTTCATGGTAGCTTCCTCTCTGTTTTCAAAGTCTCTCCAATTACGTATTATAGCAATTTGAGCAACATAATACGTAGGGAGCCAGTTGTCTTTTTCGACAGTAGCAATACGCTCAAAGAGGTTTGAAGCCTCATCAAGCTTGTTTTCTTCCCAAAGCTCCATCGCTTTTGTCATTCCTTGCTCATATTTGGTTTGAGCCATAAGAAATGTACTGCTGCATAATGCGATAATAAGAAGTAAATGTTTCATAATATATTGTTTTGTGATTGATGATGTAAAGATGGTTTTAAGTACGCTTTCGCGAAAGCGTAACCTACCCAACCGTCATTTATAAAGTCTCAGTTGTAGTTTTCTTGCGAAGTTTTGTTTTACGCAACCAATAACCAATGAATAAAACACCAAATATGGTAGGCAATAACCAGCTTAATAGCGCCGGAAGTACTTGATTTGTGACAAAGAAAGCGGTAAAAGCTGCGATATATCCACCTGTTATTTTACCTATATGAAGTCTAAGATATTTTTTACGCAATGACGCTATATCTCGCATTGCACGTATATCTCCTACGGCATTAAGAACACCAATTCCTCCAAAGATTATAAGAATCCACCCCATAGAAGAACCCGAAAGCAATGACAACGCACCATAAAATATCATTGCCAGACCTATGGTGAGCATAGACCAAGAAATGATTTTATCATAACGCAACTCACTTGCCAATTTTACTTTTTTAAAACGGAGCGCTCTATACCCAGATAGCACTAGATACACACTAAACAGTCCTACCACAAACAGAAACGGATTGTTATGATATGGAAGCAGTGATGCCAAAATACCTGAAATACCAGCGGTAAGCATCCCATAATAAAAAACCATTCCTGACTTTTTATGCCAAGTATTTCCTTTACGAGCAATTACAGATATAGTTCCCGCTATGAGGGAGATAAAACCACCTATAGCGTGTAGTGTTATAAATATCTTGAAGAAAGTATCGTAGTTCATCGGTAAGATTTTTAAATATTGAGACTCTATTTCTCATGATTGACAGTACAAATATGAGCCAGAATTCAGTAATCATAAAAAGGTTGCTACTCAATTGCCGTAACAGCCTACCGAATTGTAGTTTTACAGCACCTAGTATAGATACCTATGATAATTAAAGAGCTTTTTCCAAGATTTCATCCAGACCTCATTAAGGAAATAACCACACACGGCATCATAAAGAAACTCCCTGCGCAAACAGAATTACTGCGAGAAGGACAGTATGCAAAGGTAATTCCCATCGTAATACACGGACTCGTAAAGGTATACTCACGCTATGAAGATAGAGAACTTCTACTTTATTACATAGAACCGGCAGAGAGTTGCATCATCTCTTTTTCTTCTGGAATCTCACAATTACCCAGTCGCGGATATGCAATTACAGAAACAGATGCTAAACTTCTTCTTTTACCTGTAGACAAAGTACAGCAATGGCTTAAGACCTACCCTGCGCTCAACACCTTATTCTTTAAAAACTATGATGCGCGTTATCTTGACATGATGAACGCTGTAAATCATCTCCTATTTGATAAAATGGACACGCGCATACTCGATTATCTAAAAGAAAAATCGCGTGTTACAGCAACTCAAACCCTACATATAACTCATAAGGAAATAGCAACAGATCTAGGCACCGCAAGAGAAGTCGTAAGCAGGATCTTAAAAAAACTGGAGATTGAAAATCACATAACCCAAGAAGGACGCACCATAAAAATCATGTAAGTGTGACTACAGTCACCGTTTACAAGAAATCCTCCCATTACATTTGTGTAGTATTACTTCTAAAAAAAAACACTATGAAAAAGAATATGGGAAATTTAGATCGCGGTATACGCATAGCGGCTGCAGTGATTATTGGTATATTATATGCAGCTAACGTTATAAACGGCACGGTGGCAATTATACTGGGTGTGGTTGCACTTATTTTTATTGCGACTAGCTTTATTTCTTTTTGCCCGCTTTATGCTCCCTTTAGACTAAGCACGTACAAAGTAAAAAAATAACATACCCTTACATCTTAAGCCCTTACAAGTTATCTTGTGAGGGTTTCTTTTTTACGCTTGCGCGAAATCGTTACCGTAACTCCCGTAAATGCGCTATAGCTATCCCTTAAGAATACACTATCTTTGCGGCTTCTTAAAAACAGCCTTATGAAGCGTCTTTTCAACAATTTCACCTCTAATCCTAAGAATGATATCGTTTCTGGTATTACGGTTTCTTTAGCCATGATACCTGAAGTAGTTGCATTTGCATTTGTGGCTCAAATAAGTCCAATTGTGGCATTATTTGGGGCATTTGTAATTGGGATTATCTCAGCACTTTTTGGCGGTAGACCAGGATTAATCTCGGGAGCAGCAGGAGCAGTTGCCGTGATTTTTGTACAGATGATTCAAGAAGGGCATGCAAAGGGATTACTCTTTGACCAGCCTGTTGAAAATATGGGATACTTCTATTTACTCGCCGCGGTGGTATTAATGGGAGTTATTCAGGTTTTTGCTGGTTTGTTTAAGTTGGGGAAATTTGTGCGTTTAATTCCGCATCCTGTGATGATGGGATTTGTAAACGGTCTTGCTATTGTGATATTCCTTGCTCAACTAGGAATGTTTAAAGAAAACAAAAAAGACTACGCTGGTGATAATATGCGTAAAACAGCTTCAAAGGAGCTCGTTTATACCGTATCTGATAATGAAGTAAAGGACAAAGTTTCTAATACCGTACTATTTACAATAGAAGGAAACTCTGTAATAAATAAGGCAACTAATAAGGAGGTGTTTGTATTATCTGACGGACAAGTATATGATACAAATACGCAAAAGGTAGTTTTTAATGCTTCACAAGATGGTTTCTACTCTGTAAAAGACAAAGGAGTCGTAAAAACCTGGATGCAAGGAAAGTCACTATATACCATGATAGGGCTAGTGTTACTCACCATGCTCATCGTATGGGGACTACCTAAAATCACCCCAAAGATTCCAGCTGCATTAACGGCTATTCTTATTGTATCGCTCATATCAATTTTTGGCGGATTAGACTCTGTAAACGTTGGCGAATTTATTAGAGATGGTGGTGGCGCAGGGCTCAATGGTATGGCAGAAATATCGAGCAAACTCAATGTTTTTGATTTATGGAGCAGCCTACCTTTTAATTTAGATACGCTTAAGTTTATAGCGCCTTATGCTTTTCTTGCAGCCTCAGTTGGTTTGATTGAAACGCTTATGACCATGAACTTGGTAGACGAGATGACAGACTCAAGAGGTAATGGAAACAGAGAGTGTGTAGCACAAGGAGCTGGAAATATCGTGAGTGGTGTTTTTGGAGGAACTGGTGGTTGTGGTATGATAGGCCAAACGGTAATAAACATTAACGCTGGAGGACGAGGACGACTATCTGGAGTGATGATGGCAATTACACTACTTACCTTTATATTATTTGCAGATCGCTTTATAGAACAAGTACCTATTGCTGCACTAGTGGGTGTAATGTTTATGATGGTTATTGAGACTTTTGCTTGGTCTAGCTTTAGAATTATTAAAAAAATACCAGCATCAGATGCATTTGTTCTCGTTATCGTATCGGCAGTGACTGTATTTTTTGATCTTGCTATTGCTGTATTTGTAGGAGTAATTATAGCAGCTTTATCATTTGCTTGGAGTAGCGCTAAAAAAATTAGAGCTAGAAAGAGATTTAAAGCAGATGGCACAAAGGTTTATGAGATCTGGGGCCCATTATTCTTTGGAAGTATTCAGAGTTTTAACTCTAAGTTTGACATCAACGGTGATCCAAAGCATATCGAAATTGACTTTATAGAAGCAAAAGTAGCAGACCACTCTGCGTTAGAGGCAATTTACATTTTACTAGGGAAGTATGAGGCCGTAGGAAAAACAATCACGTTAAAGCACCTAAGTGCTGAGTGTAAAGATTTAATGCGTAAAGCATCGCCTAAGTTTGACAAGGTAATTGAAGAGAGCGTGGACGATCCTCGCTATCACGTGCTTTCTGGAGTATTAGATACGGAGTCTTAAATGAATTAGGATTGAAGAAAGGCTTTTTCTGAAAAAAGCTTTTTACCGACCTTGAAGGGTGAGCTTTTTTCTTTTTGAATGTTTTTCTCCGACCCTGAAGGGTGAGCTTTTTATATACGCAAAGATTTTACGTGCTCAGAAAATTGAATTTTTGCAGATTAACACTTGCATTAGCTGCTAGCCCCGATTGCAATGAAAAAATCCCGCAGCAGAGCCAGGAATTGCAATGAAAGCGGGAAACTGCTCTTATAAAAAAAAAAGTGAGCGCTCCAATAGCTAACTATTAAATACAAAAAATCCCCTCAATAACTATTGAGAGGATTTATCTATACTTAAAAGGCTTTTTATTGATTCATTGAGATCAAGAATTCCTCGTTATTTTTTGTGCTCTTGATACGATCACTCATAAACTCCATCGCTTCTACTGGGTTCATATCTGCAAGGTATTTACGTAATACCCATAGACGCTGCGTGGTGTCTTTACTGTGCAATAAGTCATCACGACGTGTAGATGAAGATGTAAGATCGATCGCTGGGAAAATACGGCGGTTTGCGATGTTACGATCCAGTTGTAGCTCCATGTTACCTGTACCCTTGAATTCCTCAAAGATTACTTCGTCCATTTTTGAACCGGTATCTGTGAGTGCTGTAGCAAGAATGGTAAGTGATCCACCTCCTTCTATGTTACGAGCTGCTCCAAAGAAACGCTTAGGCTTGTGTAATGCATTTGCATCTACACCTCCGGAAAGAATCTTTCCAGATGCTGGCTGTACGGTGTTATATGCACGTGCGAGACGTGTGATAGAGTCAAGAAGTATTACTACATCGTGACCACACTCTACAAGACGTTTTGCTTTTTCAAGAACAATGTTTGCCACTTTTACGTGCTCATGGGCTTCTTTATCAAATGTAGAAGCTACTACTTCTCCATTTACGTTACGCTGCATGTCTGTAACTTCTTCTGGACGTTCATCTATAAGAAGTACAATTTGGTATACTTCAGGATGGTTTGCCGCAATAGCATTTGCCACATCCTTAAGTAACATTGTTTTACCCGTTTTAGGTTGTGATACAATCATACCACGTTGTCCTTTTCCTATGGGTGCAAACATATCCATCACACGAGTTGATATACTCGCTTGACGATTTGCTAGGTTAAATTTTTCTGTAGGAAATAATGGTGTCAAGTGCTCAAAAGAAACACGATCCCTAACGATGTTAGGGTTAAGACCATTAATCTTACTTACTTTAATAAGTGGGAAATACTTCTCTCCTTCTTTTGGAGGGCGTATTACTCCTAATACAGTATCACCAGTTTTAAGGCCAAAAAGTCTTATCTGTGATTGTGATACATAAATATCATCTGGAGATGCAAGGTAATTGTAGTCAGAACTGCGCAAAAAGCCATAGCCATCTTGCATAATATCTAATACTCCTTCACTCTCTATAATTCCTTCAAATTCATAATCTGGCTCGCGGTAGCGATTTCGATTGTCTTTATTTCCATGTGAATTTCCGTCTTTTTGATTACGGTTATTACGTGGCGTGTTATTACGAGAATTTGAATTACGATTATTATCGCGTGGCGCACGCTTATCATTGCCTTGACGGTTGTCATTGCTTGATCGTTTATCGTTGTTACGAGTATCTTTTTGATTATCTCGTTTTTGTGGTGTCTTGGTATCGTCTCCACCTTTACCCTTTGCTGGCTCACGTTTTACCGCTTCTCTTTTTGCTTGAGGTTCTCTTTTTGCAGGAGCTTCCTTTTTTACAGGAGGTTTTCCTTTTGCCGGAGCATCTTTAGCCTCCTCAGTGTTTGTTACAGGAGCATCCTTATTATCTTTTGCAGTTTTTGCTGGTCGAGGAGTACGAGGTTTACGCTCTTCTCTAGGCTTACGTTCTGACTTAGGGGCTGCCGCTTTAGGTGTTGCTTCTTTTACTTTAGGCACTACTGCCTCTATTTTTTTTGGATCGGCCGCTTGTAAATCAAGTATTCTGTAAACAAGGTCTAGCTTTTTTAATGTTCTGTATTTAGGAACATTAATCCCTTTTGCAATCTCTTGAAGCTCGGGAAGCTTCTTTGCTTTTAATTCTGAAATATCAAACATCTAGTAATGTGGGTAAATTATTAATCGGGTGATTAGAGCGTACCAAAAGAAGAATTTGATACTAAAAATATTAAGCAATTAAGTAACAAGCGGAGAGCCTTTTACATAATCACAAGACAATGATACAATTTTATTTTCAAAGTTTTCTTAGCAATATCACAAAATGAGACTTATTTTTACCACAGTTTAAAATGAGAATCACGTGATACAACGTATACAAACTATATATCTTTTACTAGCAACCTTAGTCTCACTAGGGTTACCATATGCCTTTAGCCTTTATTCTGATATGGATGGTGAGGCCGTGTGGGCAGTAGATGATATTTCTTATATAACACTTTTTAGTCTTAGTGCTATATTATCATTTATTTCCATATTTTTATGGAATAATAGAAAGAACCAATTCGTCTTAGGACGTCTCAATATCTTATTAAACTTTGCATTATTAGGTATTTTGGTATATCGATCACAAATCTTATCTGGAGGAACGGCGGTTCTTGAGAAGGGTATTGGGATGATCATTCCGCTTGTTTCTATCGTTTTACTAGTCTTGGCAAACAAGGCAATCAAGCGCGATGAAGATCTTGTAAAATCTGTTGATAGATTACGATAAGCTTATAATCTTAGTTTTATTAGTGCGTAAAGCCTCTCATTTATTTGGGAGGTTTTTTTTATGCTTACGCAAAAATGTGAAACTAAAAATCACGCGTTATCTAATAACCCCCCTTCCCTCTTGTAGATAATGCTCGTCAATAAGCAGTAAAACTTGGGATTCACTTATGTACTAATTAAATCAGTGATAAAAATATAGAATAAAGAAGTTTAGTAAATTACAAGCACAATAACCCCACACGCATTAAATTCATTATGACCCAAAAAAACTTAACATACGATTACATTATAATAGGTAGTGGTTTTGGTGGCTCTGTAAGTGCACTACGCCTATCACAAAAAGGATATAAAGTACTCGTGGTTGAAAAAGGAAAATGGTACAAAGCAACCGATTTTCCCAAAACCAACTGGAATCTAAGAAAATGGCTCTGGATGCCCTACCTGCGGTTTTTTGGGATTATGAAACTATCCATATTCAAGCACATTGCCATTATCTCTGGAACTGGCGTAGGTGGAGGATCCCTCGTATATGCAAATACATTACCCACTCCTAAAAGCACTTTCTTTAACTCTGGTAGCTGGAGCTCGCTTAACAATTGGGAAGACGACCTAAAACCTTACTATAAGGAAGCATTAAGAATGCTAGGTGCAGCGCAAAATCCTTCCTTATATGATGGAGATAAAGCTCTCAAAGCCGTAGCAAAAGATTTGAATATTACACAAAAGTTTAATCCTACGCGGGTTGCAGTCTTCTTTGGAACTCCTAATAAAACAGTAAAAGACCCTTATTTTAATGGAGAAGGACCAGATCGCGCTGGATGTAATTTTTGTGGAGCTTGTATGACTGGCTGCCGCCACAATGCAAAAAACACGCTTGACAAGAACTACCTATATCTTGCTCAAAAACAAGGAGCCACCATACTAGCCGAAAATGAAGTGTATGATATACAGCCATTAGATAAAAACGACAGTGCGCTAGGTTATGAAGTCTCTATGAAGAGAAGTACGCGCATCTTTGGTAAACATCAAAAAATCACCACTAAAGGTGTTATCTTTTCTGGAGGCGTACTAGGTACAGTAAAACTCTTGCTAGCTCTAAAAGCTAAGTCACTACCGCATCTATCAGATCATCTAGGTGAGGATATACGTAGCAATAATGAAACACTCATAAGTGTCTCTACACTAGAAAAAGATAAAAACCTCTCCAAAGGTATCGCAATAGGAAGCATACTTGACACAGATGAAAATAGTCATCTAGAAATATGTAGATATGGAGAAGGATCTAATGCATGGAAACTTGCGCATTTACCTTACGTGACAGGATCAAACGTATTCTCAAGACTTTTTAAAACAGCTATCAAACTAATCAAAAATCCTGTAGATTATTTTAAAATCTACGTTTCAAATGGATGGGCAAAAAATACTGTTGTATTATTATTTATGCAAACGCTGGATAGTACATTACGTTTTAAAAGAAATACCTTGGGAAAGATGATATCTACAGTAAGTTCTGGAAAGGCTCCTACCCCATTTATTCCAGAATCTATAGCGCTTGTAAAATCATACAGTAAGGCTATTAAAGGAGTAAGTACCTCTTTTGCCTTAGAAACACTTGCTGGAATACCATCTACAGCACACATACTAGGCGGTGCAGTTATGGGAGAAAATACAGAAAGTGGAGTTATAGATAAAGACAATAAGGTTTTTGGCTATAAAAATATGCTCGTGATTGATGGCTCTATGATTTCGGCAAATCCTGGCGTAAATCCGTCACTTACCATTACAGCCATTGCAGAACGAGCGATGGATCAAATACCAAATAAGCAATAAGACAAAGATTAAGATGCGCCTCCCTTTAACCAACAAGGAAACGTCTCAACCTCAAAAAAATCATCTTCCCAGATATAAAAAAGTGATACTTTTCCCTTTTAAACACTACCTTCACCGCCACTATGGAAAAAACAGAATTTTTAGAACAGCACCTATTTAATGATTTGACTAATCTCAATAAAGAGTCGGAGGCAGATGACTCTTATCAGTTCTCTGAGGCAGATTTTGAGATTGTACTTCAGCGCGCAGAGCATTTTGGATTAGGTGTCTTTACCATCGAATCATGGCATAATGGAAGCTCTTATAAGGCATTTAGGCACGAAGATTTTAGAAAGAAGGCAACAGATGCCAAATGGTATAAAAAAGCTTTTTTGACCTCTAGAAAAGGTCAAGCTGGTCTTACGTATGCTGGAACTTATAAGATTTCTAGTAAATTATTATCAAGAGAGACTTTTCAAGAAGAGGAAGAGTGAGATTTACTTGTAATCATTTCAAAGTTTAGAGGCTTGTAAAAGTAACAACTCACAAAGGCTGGCAATTATTGAGTGACCTGGACTATTTTCGCGAAAGCGCAATAAGCCTACTACACATCTTAATAATTGAAAAAACCTACACATAAAAAAACGCAACCATTGCTGGTTGCGTTTTCCAATTGAGTGTTTTCACCTTTTACTAATCAAACTTAAACAACATCAACTTCATTCTTTTTTACAGCTAGTGCATAAATCACTAGTCCAAACCCTATCTTATTGATAGCATCTGCAATGTTATAAGCGACATCTACACTTCCTTTTCCTAGTATGCTCGTGTACCATCCATCTGTACCTAGCATATATCCTAATGGATAAATAGCCCAACCTACGAGTACGAACCAGCATAGTATTTTATGTGCTTTAAGAATATCTCCACCAGCAGCAACTGCAAGTTTCTTTGCGCTTCCTAACCAAATTTCATATACTATATAAAAATATGCGGCTCCAGAGATAGCTCCCCACAATGCGGCTTGATCTTGGAATACAGCTTCTCCAAAGTATCCTGTTACTAACATAATAACCGAGAATAAGATAAGCTTCCACATGAGTGCAGGTTTTGCACCGGCAACTTTTAAAATTAAGTAGAATTCAACACACATTAATGGAACTGTAAGTACCCAGTCTACATATCTAAAAAATGTAGGAGACTCTTGAATAGCAAACCAGTAATCTCTCATGTACCAGTAGTGCACTGCGGCAATAAATGTGATTAAACCAGATACAAGGACTGAGGTTCGCCACTTCTTGTTAAATTGGTTAAGCGATAGAAAAAAGAAAGCAGAAGCTGCCATCATCGCCATCGCACCCACAAAGAATGTAAATCCTACATAATCACTTGGATCTAGTTTTGTTGGGTCGGCTAGTAATAGTAATAAAAATTTCATAGCATTGATATTTTTAATTAAACATTTGTTTAAGTAAATTTAGATAATGTTAAACAAATAAATAATTATTTTCTCATAATTTTTTAATTAAAATTATCAACACCTAAATTATTCATGACAAAAATTCTCAATATCACAATCATAGGTAGTTTTGCGGGCTTATGGATCGCCACACTATTTTCTACCAAAGCTGAATTGGTTTTGGGTTTTTTACTCATTCTCACATTTGGGATCATACATGGATCAAATGATTTATTATTAATAGAGAAGTTATTTACTAAAGAGAAAAAACGGAGCTTCATTAAATCGCTCTTATTTTATGTTCTTACAGTACTGCTTACTTTTCTAGCATTTTATACCATCCCTTCTATCACAGTAATTCTCTTTATTATTTTTAGCGCATACCATTTTGGCGAGCAACATTGGGAGTCTAAAGTTGATTCAAAACTCAAGTTATTATCTTCTATACTACAACTCAGTTATGGCGCGCTTATACTACTGATATTGTTTTATTTTAATGAGCAGCAAGTGGAGAGTATTGTTTTGGCAATTACTGGAGTAACTTTTCCTCATTTATTTCTCTTATACTCCTTGTACATTGTGCTCGCAGTATTTTTTATAACAGGAGCCATACTAACTTATAAAAGTGATAGTTTTAAAAAACTCATATTAAAAGAACTCTTCTTTTTAGGCTTACTTCTTGTAATCTTCAAAATGTCATCTCTCATTTGGGGCTTTACTATATACTTCGTGTTGTGGCATAGTCTTCCTTCCCTTTTTGAACAAATTCACTTTATATATGGTAGTTTTACTAATCAAACCATATGGCTCTATGTTAAAAATGCACTGCCTTATTGGATTATTTCAATTATCGGGATTGGTATAAGCTATTTTTGGCTCAAGGAAAGTGTGTTATTTTTTGCAATTTTCTTTTCCTTTATTGCTGCGGTAACATTTCCACACTCCTTGATTATATCATTGATGTTTAAAAAGAAAAACGATAACACCAAAACTCACTAGAATGAAATATAGTTTTTTACTTTTTTTTTGTCTCGCTTTTGCGAAAGCGTATGCTCAACAACCTATATCTACTCCAGGTAACGTTATAAGTGATTTTGGTAAAACTTATGAAGTTAATAATCCTGATTTTAAAACAGATACTACCGCAATTTTCAAAGTAGTGTTTGATGTAGCAAAAGCACCTGAAAATCCAAGTTTGCGCAATCCATACATTGAGACGATGGCGAGATTTCTTAATATGCAAGAGAAAGCAGGTGTTCCTGCAACAAATATGCACATACGGGCCGCTATACACGGACAAGCAGCTTATGGAATGCTTACTAATGAATTGTATAAGGAGAAATTTGGCGTAGATAATCCTAACATTGAATTACTAGAAGCCTTAAAAGAAGCAAACGTATCACTCATCCTTTGTGGTCAAACTGCTGGAGCGCGTAATATTACCAAAGAACGAAGACTGGAAATGATTGATGTAGGACTTTCGGCAATGACAGTTTTAAGTCAATCGCAAATGGAAGGTTACACGCTCATTGCTTTTTAAAGCTACTTTAAATTCATAAATCTGCACCATTAGATAATTACACTCACATGCGCTTACTATTTACCCTAGTTTTTTCTTTTATCACACTATCTGTGTTTTCTCAAGAGGCTACCCGTCAAGACAGCCTTCGAGGGTCAATCACTCCACAAAGAGCCTGGTGGAACATCGTTCACTATGATCTTTCTGTCACGGTAATACCAGCATCAAAGTCTTTAATAGGTACAAATATTATGACCTATCGTGTACTAGAAGAAGGTACGACCGAGCTACAAATAGATCTTCAATCCCCAATGGAGCTCACAGCAGTAATGCAAGATGGACACTCTCTTGACGTGCGTACTGAAGGTGCAGCCCATTTTATACAACTAGAATCTGCTCAAAAAGCAGGAGAACTAAAAGCAATAAGATTAAGCTTTGAAGGTAAACCTCGCGCTGCTGTAAACCCACCATGGGATGGTGGTATCACTTGGCAGCAAGATAGCAACGGCAAACACTTTATCGCGTCTTCAAATCAAGGCATAGGTTCCAGCATATGGTGGCCTAATCGTGATCACCCAGCAGATGAAGTGGATAGCCTAGACATGCATGTTACAGTACCTAAAGATCTTGTAGATGTATCTAATGGACGACTAGTGGGTATAGACAGTACAACATCTTCAAAAACATATCATTGGGCGGTACGCAATCCTATAAATAATTACGGAGTTAATATTAATATTGGAGATTATGTAAACTTTTCTGAGGTATATAAGGGAGAGAAAGGACCACTAGATATGAGTTACTGGGTACTTCGTGAAGATGAGAAAAAAGCAAGAGCTCAATTTACCCAAGCCCCTATGATGATGGAAGCTTTTGAACATTGGTTTGGTCCTTATCCATTCTATGAAGATAGTTTTAAACTCGTACAAGCTCCTTACTTAGGCATGGAACATCAAAGTTCTGTAACTTATGGAAACAAGTTTAAGAATGGCTATTTAGGAAAAGATTTATCTGGTACAGGACAAGGACTCAAATTTGATTTTATAATTATACATGAATCTGGTCATGAATGGTTTGCAAACAACATTACAAATAAGGATGTTGCAGATATGTGGATTCATGAGAGCTTTACTAACTACTCAGAAAATCTTTATCTAGATTATCATTTTGGCAAAGACGCTGCTAGTGAATATGTAATTGGACTGCGTAAAAACATTAGAAATGATAGACCTATCATAGGTACTTACGATGTAAATCGTTCTGGAAGTGGCGACATGTACTATAAAGGTGCAAATATGCTACACACCATACGTACCATTGTAGATAATGATGAGCTGTGGCGAGAGACTTTACGTGGACTTAATAAGGAGTTTTACCATAAGACCACAACAAGTGCAATGGTAGAAGATTTTATGTCCAGAAAACTGAATCAAAACCTCGCTCCTATATTTGATCAATATTTAAGAACGGTAAAAATCCCAACCTTTGAATATAAAGTGAGTAAAAAGAAGCTGAGTTATCGTTACACAAATGTGATAAGTGATTTCTCTATGCCACTTTCTATAATGATAAATGGTAAATTACAATGGCTCGCACCTGCAGATCAGTGGCAAGAGCTTAAAATGTCTAAGAAAATAATTGACATGAGTATACTAGAGGATTTCTATATACAAACAAGGAAGCTATAAAAGGATTCCAATCTAATTAATCAATATAATCAATTACTCAAAACGTATTGCCTTTACTGGACTTATTTTTGTTATAATGTAAGATGGTATAAGGAGTATAAGCACACAAACCAAAAACACGCCTACATTAAGAGAGAGAATATGCCAGAAGTCTATGAGCACTGGCGCCTCACTTACATAATAGGTAGATGGGTCTAACTTCACAAAACCAAATATTTTCTGAGCATATAATATTCCTAAACCTATAAGATTACCCCAAAAGAGCCCAAGACCTATTAAGTACATTGCATTATAAATAAAAATCTTACGCACACTCCAGTCTGATGCTCCAAGTGCCTTGAGTACTCCTATCATTTTTGTACGCTCTAGTACTAGTACAAGCAGCGCCACAATCATATTAATACCTGCAATCAATATCATAATAACAATGATCAAGATGATATTGAAATCAAATAGTTTAATCCACTCAAAAATATTGTAATTACTCTGTATTACAGAGATAGATCTCAAAGTAGAACCAGAGTTTTCATACACCTTATTATTCAGTGCCTCAAGATTATCAAAATCATCTACAAAAACCTCAAAAGATCCTACCTCATCTTTCTCCCAGTTATTAATACGGGTAAGGTGACGGCGATCACCCATGATATACACTTTGTCAAACTCTTGATATGCACTTTCATAAAGTCCTACAATCTCTAGTGCCCTCGGTCTAAAACGCATGTTATCTTTATTTACAAATTGTATGATTGCCTTATCGCCTACTTTAAAGCCTAAGCGGTTTGCCAGATACGTACTAAAGATAGTCTCATTATTAAGCGCTCCCGTAAGTTCTGGTTTTCTGCCTTCTACTATATATTCCTCGATACGATTCCAGTCATAATCATCACCCAGCCCTTTGTAAATTACTCCTTCAAAGGTCTCTGCAGTCCTTATTACACCCGCTTTTACAGTAATTGCCTGTACATGTGTTACTTCTGGTACTGCATTAAAATCTGGGTAAAAATCTTGATTTATAGAAATTGGATTTGGAGTTTCTTCACTGTTATTTCCGTCAAAATTTGACACGACAATATCTCCAGAAAAGGCAGACACTTTTTGTCTTATCTCTCGCTGGAGTCCTAGTCCTGTAGCAATCGATATAAGCATCATCACCATACCAATTGCAATTGCTACGATGGCAATTTTAATTATCGTACTGGAAGCACTACTTTTATACGATGTCGCGCTACTTAGGCGTTTGGCTATAAAATACTCTAAATTCAAATGCGTCTCATTTTCTTCAAAAATACCCTTTTTTTAATGCTCACACTGCTTATTTCTTGTGCAAATAGCGGTGGAGATAGTAACGCTTTCGCGAAAGCGGAATTAAAAAAAGAAACTGTACTACAAGAAACTCCTTCTCAACAACCAATCGTTACCGCTGCCAATAGGACAGCGCTCTACTTACCGTTGCTTAAAGATAAAAAAGTAGGTGTAGTCACAAACAAAAGCGGACTCATATTTAAAAGTACTCCGCATATTGAAAAGGAAAGTACACACCTAGTAGATTCTCTTATCTCAAGCGGAATTACAGTTACACGTGTTTTCTCACCAGAACACGGATTTCGCGGTGATGTAGATGCTGGAGAGCGAGTAAAAGATGGAAAAGATCCAAGGACTGGTCTTAATATTATCTCTCTTTACGGTAAAAACAAGAAACCAAGCCAGGAACAACTAGAAGGACTCGATGTAATCCTCTTTGACATACAAGATGTGGGTGTTCGATTTTACACCTATATATCTACACTTACCTATGTGATGGAAGCCGCTGCCGAAAAAGGTATACCGGTAATTGTACTAGACAGACCTAACCCTAACGCTCATTATATAGACGGTCCTACGCTAGGAAAGGAGCACACAAGCTTTTTAGGGATGCATGAAGTACCCTTAGTCTATGGTATGACTATAGGAGAATATGCCATGATGGTGAATGGTGAGGGCTGGCTTAAAGATAACATACAATGTAGTCTTACGGTGATTCCATTAAAAAATTGGGATTACACGACCCCGTATTCATTACCTACGCGTCCTTCTCCTAATTTGCCTAATGATAAAAGTATCAACCTCTACCCTAGCCTAGGCTTCTTTGAAGGAACTACCATTAATGCCGGAAGAGGAACAGAAATGCAGTTTCAAATTTTTGGAGCTCCAGATTTTTCACCTAGCAATTTTACATACTCGTACACTCCTGAGCCTAACTTCGGATCAAAGGATCCTAAACATAATGGACAACGTTGTTATGGCATAGACTTACGTAATCAAGAGTACATGAGCCGCGTTAATTTAGAATGGCTTATAGAAGCTTATACTGCAAGCACTGATAAAAATAAATTCTTTAAAACGGCTAGTTTCACCCTTCATGCAGGTAATAAAAAACTACAGCAGCAAATTCAAGATGGATATACCTTTAAAGAGATTAAACGTGACTGGATAAAGGATATAGAAAACTTTAAAAGCATACGTAAGCAGTACCTTATGTATGAATAACGATTCTTTTAATAGCGCGCTTAAAGCGAAAATTGAACAAGTTTTTACACAATTTAAAAGTCAATCTATAACAGCAGAGCAACTTGCTATAGCTGAAGAAGGTTTTATATTCTCTGAAGTAAATCCTAAAGCCAAAATACTAGTGATGGGGATTAATCCCTCATTAAGAAATGATTTTGTAGGAAGTAATGGATATAGCTATAACTATGACCACTTAAGTACTGATCGCTATTTTAAAAAATTCTCGACATTACTTAAAGGCTTTGAGCAATTTGGAATTACCTATTGTGATTTATTTTATCAACGTCATACTGAACAAAAACAAATAGAATATTTCTTAAGGGATGAAAAGGGTCGAGATTTTTTAAAAAGCCAATTAGCCATCACAAAGGAAGTTATTGAGCATATCTCTCCAGAGCTTATTTTACTGTTTAATAGAAAAGGAGCTATGTTTTTTTCTAAAGAATGGATTGGCTATACATTAGAACAACGAGCACAGCAAGAACCTCATTTTGAACAGATTGATGATTTATATAATATAAACGAGCTAGAAACCTCAATATATTGCTCCTCTTTCCTAGGTTACAGAACGCGCAAAAAGACGTACGATCGAATCTACAACGATATCGCACTGTTAATCAAATCAATAACATGATTTTTTAAGAATTAGCATAAAAGCCAGTGACAATGGCTGCTCGCATCCTCTTTTCTAATGAAAAATGTAAATAATCTAATTTTTATTAAAAAATAAGTAGTAAACATCAGTTTTCGTTAAATTTTTATCTTAGTTTTAACACAAATTAACAATAATTTAATATCTGTTAAAATTTATAAACTAACAAATCAACTATGCACAAACTCACGTTTACTCTTTTAGGTCTATTAATTGGTGTGACCTCATTTGCCCAAGTTACTGTCACAGGTACAGTAACAGATAAAAACAATGTTCCCATCTCTGGCGCAAACGTCATTGAAAAAGGAACTACCAATGGCGCTATCACAGATTTTGATGGTAATTATAATATTACAGTACAGAGCGACGGTACTTTAGAAATAAGCTATTTAGGTTTTGACACAAAACGCGTAGCAGTAAATGGTAAAACATCAATTGATGTAACACTTGAAGAAGGTGTAGGTCTTGGTGAAGTGGTACTTGTGGGCTCAAGAACTGCTCCTAGAAGTCAGGTAGACACTGCTGTACCAGTAGATGTAGTATCTGCAAAAGAACTACAAACTACAGGTCAAGTAACATTTGACAAAGCCTTACAGTACAAGATACCATCATTTAATACAGTACAAACTCCTGTAAATGATGCAACTTCTCTTCTAGATCCTTATGAAATAAGAAACATGGGGCCTTCTAGAACCTTAATCTTAATCAATGGTAAACGTAAGAACTTAAGTGCACTTCTTTATACTCAAACTTCTCCAGGACGTGGGGAGACTGGTGCAGATATCTCTGCAATCCCTACAGATGCAATCAAGCGTGTAGAAATATTACGTGATGGTGCATCTGCACAATACGGATCTGACGCAATTGCTGGTGTAATGAACGTTATCTTAAAAGATAATGATAATCAAGGTTCGGCGACGCTAAGAACAGGAATCACTTCTGAAGGTGATGGTGAGATGGTAGGAATCAGTGTGAATAATGGTTCTACTATAGGAGATGACAAAGGTTTTATAAACTATACCGTAGACTTCTCTAAAGTAAACCTTGCAAACAGACCTGGTACAGTAGATGCTGCTGGAGAAGCTGGTGACTTTGGAGCAGACCTTGCAGATGTTCAAGAATTTTTATCTCGTAACCCAGATGCAAATAACATTAACGGATCACCAGAAACTGCATCTTCTAAATTTCTAGTAAATGGAGGTTTTGACTTAAGTGATAATACTGAGTTGTATTTCAATACCGCTTATGTTTATAAGAAGGTAAATAGTTTTGCAAACTACAGAACTCCATATTGGAGAACAATTGAAGAATTTCCTTATTTAGGAGACTTCTTCCCAGGAGACAACCCTAACAACCCAGGTGGTTATGATGGTTATGTTCCTACTTTTGAAGGGCTACTTAATGATTATAATGGTACAATTGGAATTAGAACTACCATTAATGACTGGAATGTTGACGCTAGTTATACAACGGGTGGAAACACACAAACGTACCAAGTGAATAACTCTCAAAATGGAAATTTTGTCTACTCTCCTGCTGTATTCATTGATGGAAATGGTAATGGTACTGTTGAGGATGGAGAACTTACGGAAGGATCTCAACTGTATAGAGAAAACAGTGCTAGATCATTTGATCCGGGTGGAACAAAATTTACTCATAATGTAGGTAACATTGATATCTCTAGAGTACTTTCAGACAAAGTAAGTATTGGATTTGGTGCTGAGTTTAGAAATGAGGTATTTGAGGTAATTGAAGGAAAGCTTGATTCTTATGATGGTGGTGGTGCAGATTCTTTTGCAGGTAACAGCCCAGAAAACTCTGGAAAATTCAACCGTTACAACTTTGGAGGTTATTTCTCTTTAGATTATGACGTTACTGATGCTTTCTTATTAAGCGGAACAGTTAGAACAGAAAATTACTCTGATTTTGGTAATACATTTGTTTATAAATTTAGCTCACGCTATAAGCTTACAGACAATCTCACAGTAAGAGGTTCATTATCTACTGGATTTAGAGCTCCTACATTACACCAGATTTATACACAAAAAGCACAATATAGCTTTATCCCAGGTCAAGGTATTCAAGTGGGAGGTTTAGTAAATAACGTGTCTACACAAGCCCAATTATTAGGAATTGATGAACTAGATGCAGAGACATCAAATAACTTCACCATTGGTTTTGGTGGTAAACTAGCAAACAATCTTACGTTTACAGTAGATTACTACAACATTGCTGTAAAAGATCGTATCGTGTTAGGATCTGAAATTACAGGAACTGCTTTTGATGATGATGGAAATAATATAGGTACTACTCCACTAGATGATATTTTAAGAGACAATAACCTGAGCGATGTAAGTTTCTTTTCTAATGCTATTGACACAAGAACTTCTGGACTTGACGTAGTGATTAGTAAAAGAAATATCGAGCTAGGTAACGGTAAGCTTGGACTTAATCTATCTGGTAATTATACAATTACAAATGAACGTGATGGTGCTGTAAAAAATCCACAACTTGTTGAGGATTCTGGACAGTCTGTAGTAAACGCTACGCAAGAAGCATTATTCTTCACGTCTAGACCTAGAACTAAGTGGATCTTAGGTGGTAACTATGATATTGGGAAGTTTGCTTTCTCTCTAAACAATACATATTTCGGAAAGACTACATTTAAGCAACAAGGGCTTGATGACAACTTACGCACAGAGTTTATCCCTAAGATTGTTACAGATCTTGGTATCAACTATAATGTAACTGAAAAGATCACGCTTGCACTTAACGTAAACAACTTATTGAATGTATTACCAGAGTGGGAATTTAAAGCAGAAAATGCAGCAGGGTCAGCTATACTAGCAGATGCTGCAGCAACGCAAAATCAGTCTAATTTAATAACTTTTAACCAGCGTTATTCTCAGATGACTTATGACGGTTATCACTTTAGCCAGTTAGGTACTATGTTTAACTTATCTCTTAACTACCAGTTCTAAGGATCTGATTTTTAATGAAAACCTCTCTATATTCATTTATAGAGAGGTTTTTTTATGAAATTACGTGATTCCTTGTAATCTTTGCTGTGCTATTACGTTTAACTATATTTACAGTAAGTCACATTAAACCCTCATTATTGATGAAAAACATAACACTCCTATCACTTTTACTTCTTGTATTCTTAAGTTCTTGTGATGATGACCTTGATGATAATTTAAGACCAGCTAGTAGCACAGAAATCTCGGACTTTGTATATCGAGGGCTAAATTATTGGTCGTTATATAAAGAAGACGTACCAGAACTAGCAAATGACTTTTTTGATAATGACGCCGCAAGATTTGATTATTTAAGTCAGTTCTCTTCTCCAGAAGCTGCTTTTGATGCGCTTACATCTACAAGAGATCGCTTCAGTATATTAAGAGATGACTATGTTGCTCTTGAAAACTCCCTTGCAGGTATACGTACTTCTTCTGGATTAAATCTATCTTTATTAATTATGCCCAACGATCCTACTACTGCTTTTGGGGTTGTACGCTATGTAGTTAATGGCAGCCCGGCAGATCTTGCCGGAGCAGAGCGAGGAATGATATTTACACTTGTAGATGGACAACCACTCACAAGTAGCGATGGACAACCGATAGATGGAAGCACAAATTTTGATAGCTTTTTTGCACCAGATACTTACACCATAGGATTAGCGACCTATGATGGAACAGACTTCACTGTTACAGGAGAAGAAATTCTAATTACAAAAACTGAACTCACCATAAACCCTGTACATACGGTAAACGTATTAAGTGTAGGAGGTAATGAAATAGGATATCTACATTACACAGGATTTACTAATGAATTTGATAGCGAACTCAACGCTGCTTTTGCACAATTCCGTAGTGCGGGAGTTACAGATCTTGTTCTTGATTTAAGATATAATGGAGGTGGATCTATAGAAACCGCAAATGATCTCTCTACAATGATTACTGGGCAATTTAACGGTGAAGAATTCATAACGCAAGAGTATAATGCAGATAGAAATCAAGAAAATGAATTTGTAAGAAGATTTAATAATAATCTAGGCTCTGGAGATGATGGCCCTGCTATAAACAGCTTAGGATTAACAAGAGTTTTTGTATTAACAACAGGAAGATCTGCAAGTGCGAGCGAACTTATACTAAGTGGTCTTGATCCTTACATTGAGGTAATTCAAATAGGAACTAACACCGTAGGTAAATTTGAAGGTTCATTTTTATTATATGATGCTCCTGCACCTAATTTCCGTCGCTCTGAGGCAAATCCTAATCACCGTTATGTAATGCTTCCATTAGTATTAAAATCTGTAAACGCTGACGGGCTAACAGACTACTTTGATGGGTTTACACCAGACTTACTAATTGCCGAAGATTTTGAAAACTTTGGACAACTAGGTGAACTAGGGGAGCCACTATTAGATGCAGCTATAGACATTATATTAAATGGTAGAAGTAGCACAAACTACAATACCAGCATACAACGATCTATTTACGATTCAGAACAAGAAGATCCATTATACCAGCGTATGATGGTAGATCGCATCGATTTATAAACATCAATTTAAGAGTAATAAAAAAGGGGTAACAATACGTTACCCCTTTTTTATTATAATCTATTCTAGAAATGAATACTACTCATTAAAATAAATGTTTTCAGGTATGATACCAACTGTAAGTGTATTAATTAACTCTCCTGTTGAAACATTATAAACTTCAACCGAACCGTTGCTTGCAAAATCTCCTGCATTTGTACCTAATAAAGTATCTCCTCGTACAATCATATTAAATAAAGATAATCCTGTTAATTCTGGAGTCGTAGGTATTTCAAAATCTGTAGTAGAAGAAACAAAAACCTCCCCATTTAAATAGTAATAAAGGTTCTGGCCTTCTATATTAATATAGTTAGGGTGATCTGTCACTCCAAAATCAAATGAAGCAGATACAGTATTGGTAGTTGTATTGATTACAGATAAACTCCCTGCAGTCTCAGTACCTGTAAATGATGGTGAACCACCGGCAAGCACCCATAAGTTCCCTGAGCTATCTAACTCTAATCCATTAGGTGCATCACCTACTGGTATTGTTGTAATCACTGTATCTGTAGCAGGATCAATTACAGTAACAATATCATTTACACCAAAACCACCTTGGTTTGTTACATAAAGATATGTGCCATTATATAGTATTTCTTCAGGTCCTTCTTCTACTGCGATAGTATTGGTAATTGTATTAGTGCTAAGATCTATAACTGCGATATAATCATCTGTAGCATCTGCTCCATCTCCCCAGTTAGTCAAATATCCTTTCCCGTTTGCACTTGTAAAAAATCTTGGGTTAGATAAACCAGTTTCTATACGAGCTATTTCCTCAAATGTAAATCTGTCTACTATCGTTAGTCTATTCCCAATATTTGCAACCACATAAGCATTATCCTCTGTAAACCCTATTGACTGTACAATGTTACCTAGGTTATCATCATTTACCGTTTGATAAATATTATTTTCTGAAGTAGTTAATCCTTCGTCGATAAACGAGACTGTTCCAAAACCATTATTAAAAGGTCCTTGATTAGTCACTAAAAATCCATTCTCATAGGCCTCATCTTCTACTTCTACTTCTATAATCGGCTCTGTGAAGTCATCATCACTTTCACAAGAGAAAGCAAATAGCGATAGTACGGATAATAAATAAATTGTTTTTTTCATAATTGTGTTTAAAAAGTATACGTTGTTTGTATTAAAAAGTTGCGGCCAGGATTAGGTCTAAAAGCGACCGTCTGGTAATTTATATTCAAGACATTATTCAATTTGGTGGATAAGGTCATCTTACGATTTCCATTTTTAAAGAGCTCTGCAGTTATGCCTGCATTTGCAACAAAGGAATCTGCCACTGTTGAAGTATTATCTGTTGTAGTAAATACACTTCCATTATAAATTCCCTGCACATATGAACTAAGCCAACTATAATTATAACTCACTCCCACAGTTCCTTTATTTTTAGGAACATAAATAAGTTGCCTATTAGTTTCTGCATTCTCTGCAATTGTATAAGCGTATGCTGCGCTTGCTGCCAGACGATGCTGTCCTATTTTCTTATCTAGTTTAAAAGAAAATTCAGCACCATAATGCTCCGTATCTTCAATGTTTACTGGACTCCATATTCCCGCACTATTAGGTTGCCACTTAATGAGATCGTCCGTATCTATATAAAAACCTCGCAAACCTAAGGTGATGTTGTTCTGGCTTCTAGAAACCCCTAACTCGGCTTGTTTACTAGTTTCTGGTTGAATATCTGGATTCCCTGTAGCCCCAGGTCCCGCCCAGTAGGTGTCATTAAATGTAGGTATACGGTAATTGCGGGAAGCGTTGAATGAAAATTTATACGCTTTCGCGAAAGCGTAATCCAAACCAACCCCTAGTAAGAATGGACTACTATAATCTTCAACAACTTCCTGCCTTACCTGTATTTCATAACGTAATGCCGACAGCAATTGGTGTTTCCACAATGCAACAGCAGATGCACTCGTTCTAGATGCTTTCTCAATAGAAGCTCCCGCTGCCGAAATGGTGTTTATTTCTCCCAAAAAAGTAAGTCTCTTGGATGGATCTATTTTTAAAGTTCCCTCATAGTTTGCTAGGTAACGCGTGGCTTTCCCTAAGTCATTAAGGTCTGACTCATTATTTGCATAGTATCTAAATTGCTCATAGATATGTGCTAGCCTTAAAATACCATCATAGCGCTTGCTTAGATTTTCCCAAGCAACTAAGGTTCTCGTGTTGCGATCCTCATAAGCATCATTAGATGGTGCAGTGAGCGTTCCAGAAAAATTGCGATCACCTAAATATGTATTGTGATGTAATTTTAAAATGTGAGTTTTGTCTCTAGCAGTTGATAATAAGTAGCCCACATTAAAATTGAGGTCTAGATTCTCATATTGACCGTTTGCATTAAACAAATCATTTGTATCAAGATAATCAAAATCATTTTCAGACTGCTGGAAATCTGCTCCTACATCGACATATAATTTCTCTGTAGAAAATCGAGTTTTTGCATGTGCTACCTGCGTATCAAAACTCCCGTAACCAGCAGAAATTGTAGTCTCCGCATGTTTATAAAACTGGATCTCATTATTAAGATGGACGCTCCCTCCTATTGCTCCTGAACCATAAATAATGCTACCACCACCTGCACGCACATCAAGATTATCGTAATTATTTGTGGAGATGGTATTAAAATCCGTTTGACCTGTGAGCTGACTATTGATGTTGATACCATTCCACACCACGGCTGTTTGAGAAGCATTTGTTCCTCTAAAAGACGCCGAAGAAACCCCACCAGGACCATTTTCTCTAAAGTATATACTTGTATTATTCTTCAAAACATCTGTAAGAGATGTTCTAGATTGCTGTAATATACTATCAGATACTTTTTGAATTGCAATCCCCACGCTGTGCTCTCGTAACTTTACGTCACTCAATATCACTTCAGGTAAAACTTGAAGTGTATCTATCTGTCCAACAGACGCGTGTGCATACAGCATCACTGCAATAAAAAGAAAAATATGTCTCATTATCTACCGCCTCTTTACCCGAGAGTCGCTTGATTTTAATTAAGAATTGTGGCAGGTCTCCTGGCTTGCTTTTGTTACACCTTCCCATCACAACACCTTGCGACAGTGGCTTTGTAGTAGTAACAAACCCCTAAAGGGCTTAGCTTACAGTTGCGGGAACAGCTTCCGTTTTTAACGGAATTCCCTATTAATCCTCCGTGCTCGTGTAGCACATCAGAACCAAAATTCGGCACAAATATACATAACTATGTTTCAGTCTATCTATAAATAGTTGAAAACTAATCACAACCTCAAGTCGCAAATTTCTAAACTTAAATGAGCCCTTGTCGCATTGATTATTTTAATGCTACTTTTGACAGATGAAGAATACTACCCTATTTCTAGTTGGCTTGTTATCGCTTTTCATTTCATGTAAAGAGAAATCAAAAGAGGTTAAAAACAACGAAAGCCAAGGCATTTCTTTGTCTATAGATTATGCAAACGGATTCTCTATAAAACAATACACAAATCATACAATTATTACAGTTACAGAAGCATTTCCTGGAGCGCAAAAGGTGTTTAAGTATGCTCTAATACCGAGAGATTCTTCTGGAAATAATACAGATATAGAGCTGTCTAACACACTAGAAGAAACGCTTAAATCACAAGGTGTAGATGCAATTCTCAAAACGCCGTTAAACACTGTTGTCGTTACTTCTACGACACATATCCCTTCGTTAGAAATGCTAGGTGTTGCAGAGACTTTAAAAGGTTTTCCTAATCTTGATTATATTTCTAGTCCGCTTTCGCGAAAGCGTATTGCAAACAAAGAAATCATTGACCTTGGGCAAAATGAATCTCTCAATACAGAACTCACTATCGAGCTGCGCCCAGAAGCAATTATAAGCTTTGGTGTAGAGGGAGAAAACAAGTCGCTTAACAGTGTAGAACGAGCTGGAATTCCTGTACTATATAATGGAGATTGGGTGGAGAAAGACCCACTAGGAAAAGCAGAATGGATTAAGTTTTTTGGCGCACTTTATGGCAAGGAGCGCGAGGCAGATAGCATTTTTAATCATATTAAAAACAACTACAATCTAATAAAAGAGCAAATAGCCGCTATAGAGAATAAGCCTACAGTTTTAAGTGGAGGCATGTTTAAAGATATCTGGTACTTACCTAAAGGTGACAGCTGGCAAGCAAAAGTGCTTGAAGATGCTGGCGGTAATTACTTGTGGTCTGAGACCGAGGGAGCTGGAAGTATCGCACTAAGTATAGAATCTGTGCTAGAGAAAGGACAGCAAGCCGACTTCTGGATAGCACCAGGACAGTACACTAGTTATGCTAAGCTTGCGAGTGACAATCCCGCTTATGCTCAGTTTGACGCATTTAAAAACAAGAAGGTTTACACGTTTGCAAAGTACAAAGGAGAAACTGGCGGTTTGTTATATTACGAGCTAGCGCCTAACAGACCTGATTTAGTATTGCGAGATCTTGCCAAAATCTTACATCCAGAAATGATCACAGAGGCATTTACCTTTTTTGACACACTAGATGAATAACAATAGCTACATCCCTACATTTCTCATTCTTACGCTAGTGTTGCTAGTATGTATACTAGCAAATCTAAGTCTAGGATCTGTTGCTATACCTATACAGGATGTTATTGCGAGCCTTGTAGGTTCTGAGGTTTCAAAATCTTCTTGGGAATATATTATTGTAGACTACAGATTACCTAAAGCTATCACTGCAATTATTGCGGGATCTGGACTTGCGGTATCTGGATTGCTCATGCAAACACTTTTCCGTAATCCGCTGGCAGGTCCTTTTGTATTAGGTATTAGTAGTGGAGCAAGTTTAGGGGTTGCATTATACATTCTGGGAGGTACCGCTCTCGGGCTTTCTACAGCACTTCTTTCTGGCAAATGGGGTCTTATAATCGCCGCAAGCGTAGGTAGTTTTCTGGTATTACTCATGGTTATAGGAGTCGCTACACGTGTAAAAGACACCATGGCATTGCTCATTATAGGTCTTATGGTAGGCAGCCTTACTAGCGCCGTAGTGAGCGTTCTAGCATACTTCAGTAAAGCCGAGGAGTTACAGCGTTTTGTCTTTTGGTCATTTGGAAGTCTTGGTGATTTATCATGGAATGGCGTTGGAATTTTAGCACTTTGCTTTGCCGCAGGATTAGTTTTATCCATCGCAAGTCTAAAATCACTCGATAGTTTTTTACTTGGCGATGCGTATGCAAAAACTATGGGAACAAGATTCTCACGATCCAGACTACTCATAATTATTGCCACTAGTTTGCTAGCCGGCAGTATTACTGCCTTTGCTGGTCCTATTGCTTTTATAGGTCTTGCGGTGCCGCATCTTATACGTCAGGTTATTAATACTACAAGACACATTATATTATTACCCGCAGTAATTATGGGAGGCGCCATTTTAATGCTTATTTGTGACACAATTGCGCAAGTACCTTTTAGCGAATTTACACTTCCCATCAACGCAATTTCTGCGATGGTAGGAGCTCCTGTTGTAATTTGGTTATTAGTGCGCAAAAAGAAATTACTTTTCTAGATGAATAACCCGAGCTCACATAGCATTTTACAAACTAGAGATCTTTCCATAGGCTATCTGGCATCACCAGTAAATACTGTCATTGCTAGCGACATAAACCTAGATATAAACAAAGGAGAACTCATAGGTGTTGTGGGAATTAATGGAGCAGGAAAATCCACATTGCTCCGCACATTATCAGGATTGCAACCTGCTGTGAGTGGTCAGGTTACGCTTTCGCGAAAGCAAATAAAAAACATTACTCCATCCCTACTCGCACAACAACTTAGTGTTGTACTTACTAACCAACCTATCTCAAAAAATCTATCTGTTGCCGAACTTGTAGCCTTAGGAAGACAACCCTACACCAACTGGTTAGGAATTATCTCTGATACTGACAAGGAAGTAATTATCGAGGCGCTTAAAAATACGGAGACCTTCACACTCAAAGATAAAAAATGCCACGAGCTTAGTGATGGGCAGCTTCAGCGAGTTCTAATAGCACGTGCGCTCGCTCAGAACACAGACGTAATTTTGCTTGATGAACCCATGACGCATCTCGACCTGCATCATAAGGCTTCTCTGTTAAAACTGCTTACCTCTATAGCCCATACGCATGGTAAAACAATATTATTTTCCACACATGATATCCCTTATGCGCTAAACGCTTGTGACAAAATGATAGTCATGAAAAGTGGTACAACGCACTTTGATTCACCATCTAGCTTGATAAGCGATGGTGTCTTTGATACCTTGTTTCCTTCTAAACATGTAGCGTTTGACAGAGAAAAACGTATCTTTTTTCTCAAATAATCACCATGAAAACTTTTTACACAAGTATAGTACTCCTAATAATCATTACGAGCTGTTCTGGATATAGCAATACTGTAAAGCAAACTAATGAGTTTAATAAAATTTCTGCAGAGGATCCAATAACGTCAAATGAAGTTTATAAAATTATAGATACCACAAAACTGTATAAGCTTGTCGCTCATTATTATAAGTATGATGCAGATAAGGTAAACGCAGTAATTACTTATAATTATAAAAAGTATTTAAAGTTTTATAAAGACGGCAGGCTAGCGGTTTTCGATGCATTTGATTTGAATAGTCTAGATACACTAAGAGCTCAAAAAACAGACCAAGGCTATTATGACTATAATTACAATACCTTATCTACGAGAAACTATATTACAAATAAAAATGGCAAACAGCTCTATAATCCGCAATATCAAGAGCTTGCGGGAGATACCTTATCTCTTTATTCTCAAAGTACAAAGAACATAAGCCACTATCTTTCTGTCGATATCCCATCACATGTTTTTGTTGAAAAAGCAAACTGGTAAATCGAGTGTATGTTTGCCACTTCTCCTATCTTTATAGCATATTTCCAAATATTAGGAATTACTATCAAAAATAAAGAGATCGATGACTGATAAAATAAAATGCCCCAATTGTGCTCATAACTTTGACGTAGAAGAGGCGTTATCAGGAAAACTACAAGCGCAGTTTAAAGCGCAATACGAACGTAAAGTAGCCGAACAAGCCGAAAAATTTAATGCAGAACGTGCAAAGCTTGAAAAAGAAGTCTTGCTATTTGAAGAAAAAAAGGAGCGTGAGAATGAGCTTTTTAAGGCAAAACTAGAGCAACGCCTAGTTAAAGAGCAGGAGAAAATCGAAAAGTCAACTCAAGAAGCTTTTGAGCAACAATTAAAATCACTTCAGTTAGAAAACGACAAGCGCAAGGAAGAAAACCGCGCATTGAAGTCTGCTGAAATAGATTTACTAAAGCGTGAAAATCAGCTAAAAGAACAAGCAGAAGAGTTACAACTCACCATGCAAAAACAGCTCCTTGAAAGCCAGAAAGAAATAGAAGATAAAGCTCGAGCAAAAGAGCGTGAAGCTATGTTCCTTAAAGAAAAGGAGTTTGAAAAAAAGCTTAACGATCAAAAGAAGCTTATAGACGAGATGAAGCGCAAGGCAGAGCAAGGAAGTATGCAAATGCAAGGAGAAGTCCAAGAACTTGCACTAGAGGAGCTACTGGCTCACTCCTACCCTTTTGATAACATTAGTGAGGTAGGTAAAGGAATACGTGGTGCAGATTGTATTCAAAATGTTGTTAATAGACTCCAGCAACAATGCGGTTCAATCGTTTATGAAAGTAAGCGTACCAAGAATTTCTCAAATGACTGGATAGAAAAACTCAAGCAAGATCAAATACAATGTAAGGCAGATATTGCTGTTATCGTTACTGAAACGTTCCCTAGCGATATGGATCGTTTTGGGGAGAAAGATGGCGTCTGGATTTGTGGATTTCATGAGGTAAAAAGTGTATCATTTGTGCTGAGAGAAATGCTCATTAAAACACAGTCAGTAAAATCATCAGACGAGAATAAAGGAGACAAAATGGAGCTTCTTTATGGATACCTTACCAGTAATGAGTTTGTTCAAAACATAAAACGCATTGTAGAGAACTACGATGGTATGATTAATCAGCTCAACTCTGAGAAAAAAGCGATGCACAGAATATGGGCATCTCGTGAGAAGCAAATCTGGGTGGTACAAGAAAATATTTCGGCGTTATTTGGCTCTATAAAAGGGATTGCTGGTAATGCGCTTGAGACTTCTGCCGTATTGGATTTACCAGACACTCAGATAGATTAACCTTTGTAAATAGACATTCTCAATATATCTTATCATCTCTATAATTGTATGGACAATACACTTCTTCTTATTATCATTGGTTGCCTGGGCATTCTCGCAGGAGGACTATTAGGATTTTACATTGCAAATCTTAAGAAGAAAGGACAGTTTATAAGTTTACAAGAACGACTTCACAATGAGCAAGAGAAGGTAGTTGAGGGTAAGACCGCTTTCGCGAAAGCGCAACAAGAAACCACATCGCTTAGACAAGAAAGCAGCAATCAGCTTCATGCATTACGCGCTGAAAGTGAGAAGCAAATAGCTTACATAAGAGAGGAAAAAGATCAATTTCAAAATGAGCTTACTGCGCGTGATGTTGCCTATGAGAATCTCAAACTCCGCATGGATGAGAAGACCAACGAGCTAGAGCAATTACAAGAAAAATTTACCAAGGATTTTGAAATTATAGCTAGTAAAATACTCGATGAAAAGTCGAGTAAATTCACACTACAGAATCAAAAAAATATTGACAGTATATTAAAACCTCTTCAGGAAAAAATTGAAAAATTTGAACTCAAAGTAGAGTCTACTAACAAGGAAGCAATACACAGAAGTTCTGCCTTACATGAGCAAATTAAAGGCCTCACGGCTCTTAATGAACAAATGACTAAGGAGGCAAACAATCTTACCAAAGCCCTTAAAGGTGATAGTAAAATGCAAGGTAACTGGGGAGAACTTGTGCTAGAAAGGGTACTAGAAAAATCTGGTCTTGAAAAAGATAGAGAATATTTTATACAGCAGAGCTTTACTACAGAAGAAGGAAACAGAGTATTACCAGATGTGGTGATTCACCTTCCAGATAACAAAAAAATGATTGTAGATAGTAAAGTCTCGCTTCGCGCTTATGAGCGATTTGTAAATGAGGAAGAATTACATCTACGTGACACGCATTTAAAAGATCATGTAGCTGCTCTAAAACGTCACATACAACAGCTAAGTGATAAAAATTACCACGATCTTTACCAGATTGAAAGTCCAGATTTTGTATTACTTTTCATCCCTATTGAACCAGCGTTTGCAGTTGCGATAAACTATGATAACCAACTATATAATCAGGCTTTTGAGAAGAACATCGTGATTGTTACTCCGTCTACGCTGCTAGCAACATTGCGCACTATCGATTCCATGTGGAATAATGAGAAGCAACAACAGAACGCACTAGAGATTGCAAAGCAAGCCGGGGGATTATATGATAAATTTCACGGCCTAGTGACCGACTTAACTGCTGTAGGCAAAAAAATGGATGATGCTAAGACGGGATATTCGGCAGCAATGAATAAACTTATAGAAGGGAATGGAAACCTAATTACAAGAGTTGAAAAATTGAAAAAAATGGGAGCAAAAGCAAAGAAACAACTTCCAGAAAACATCGTTAATCGCGCTATTGCAAGTGATGATGATATAACCTTAATAGAATAAATCAATTATGAAAAAAATATTATTTGTAGTATTAACCACCATATTTCTTATGGCTGCGGGATGGTTTGCATTTATATACTACGTGCCTTATAGTAAAGGAACTCGCGCTGGAGAACTTATAAAATTTTCAAATAAAGGAGTAGTTTTTAAAACTTGGGAAGGTGAGATAAGTCAAGGTATAAGTGGCGCACAAATATTTAGTTTCTCGGTATTAGATCAAGAGAAAGAAGCAATTGAAGCGCTTAATGAATATCAAGGGCAATATGTGAAGCTAGAATATATAGAACGGTTTGGGACATTTTCTTTTTGGGGAGATTCAAAGTACTTTGTGACAAAAGTAATTCCAGAACAATCACCACATTTTAATAGACAATAAAAAAAGCCGCAAATTGCGGCTTTTTTTATGAGTATGATTTTAGTGCTAGTTTTTAACTAGTCTCTTGGTAGTCGTACGCTTACCATCTGTAAAAGAAACTATATAAATACCCGCTTGTAATCTTGTTATATCAATGTAATCATCATTTCCAGTGATGCTTTTACTTAGCATGGAATCTCCTAAGATATTATAGATTTCTACCTTAAGCTTACTATCAGAATCATTAGAAATTTGAACTTTATCAATCGCAGGATTAGGATAAATTGACACCGCTTCTGCAAGAGAAGTTTGGCTTACATTATCAACCTTTTTATAGTTATTTTGAGCAACAACCGTACTTACCGATAGGAAAAAGAAGCTCAATAAAAGTAATTTTTTAATCATCAATGGGGGAAAAATTAATTGTCTGTGCTTACAATATAAGATTGATTTTTTTAAAATCTTGTCATTGAAAGAATAAACCTACAATTATATTACAATAGCATGTCAAAATGCAAAATTTTTAACAATATTAAGCAAAGAAAGTAAACATTATACTCTCACGTACAGCTTGTTAGTTTTATTTGAGCCAACTGTTTAGCACAAAAAAGCCTACTTAATCAAGTAGGCTTTTTCATAATTATTCCGAGATAATATTTAATTACTCAAGTACATTTTTCTACGAGCATATAGGTCATAAAATGCATCATCTCTTAAGTTGTCAATAAAGAGTATACTTTCTCCAGTACTCTTCATTTCTGGCCCTAAATTTTTATTCACATTAGGAAATTTATTGAAAGAGAATACTGGTTGCTTGATCGCATATCCTTCTAGTTGCGGGTCAAAAGTAAAGTCTTTTACCTTCTTAGCTCCTAGCATCACCTTAGTTGCATAATTTACATAAGGTTCTTTGTAAGCCTTAGCAATAAATGGAACCGTACGAGATGCACGAGGATTTGCCTCTATAATAAACACCTTATCATCTTTAACAGCAAACTGGATGTTTATAAGACCTACCGTATCAAGAGCTAGTGCAATTTTTCTAGTGTGATCTTTTATTTGCTCCATTACAAGATCTCCCAGATTAAAAGGAGGTAAGGTAGCGTTAGAGTCACCAGAGTGAATACCACACGGTTCTATGTGCTCCATAATACCGATGATGTAAACATCCTCGCCATCACAAATAGCATCTGCCTCTGCCTCTATAGCTCCATCTAAGTAGTGATCTAATAGTAATTTATTGTTAGGGATTTTACGAAGTAAATCTACTACGTGCTCCTCAAGTTCATTGTCATTTATTACAATCTTCATTCCTTGCCCTCCTAAAACATATGATGGTCTTACAAGAATAGGGTAATCAAGTTTTGCAGCTACAGCTAGAGCCTCATCTGCTGTTTCGGCAACATCAAATTCTGGATAAGGTATATTAAGATCTTTTAAAAGTGTAGAAAAACTTCCTCTATCCTCGGCAAGATCAAGTGCTTTATAGCTTGTTCCTAAAATTTTGATACCATAACGATCTAACTTTTCAGCCAACTTAAGAGCTGTTTGCCCTCCTAGTTGAACAATTACCCCTTCTGGTTTCTCATGACGAATGATGTCATAAATATGTTCCCAGAATACAGGTTCAAAGTAAAGTTTATCTGCAGTATCAAAATCTGTAGATACTGTTTCTGGATTACAGTTAATCATGATTGTTTCATAACCACACTCTGCAGCTGCCATTACACCGTGTACACAGCAGTAATCAAATTCTATTCCTTGACCTATACGGTTAGGACCAGAACCTAATACGATAACCTTTTTCTTATCTGAAACAATACTCTCATTGTGAGTTGTTAATGTTCCGTCTGCTAGCTCTACATCATTCTCAAAAGTAGAATAGAAATAAGGAGTTTTTGCAACAAACTCTGCTGCACAAGTATCTACAAGCTTAAATGTTCGATTTACACGCAGTTCATCGCGTTTAAATGTTACCTCACTTTCTAAGCATCCTAACATGTGTGCAATCTGACGATCTGCAAAACCTTGTTGCTTAGCTTCCATAAGTAAATTTCGCGGAAGCGTATCTAATTTATAGGTAGAGATTTCTTTCTCCATTGCATGCATCTCCTCATATTGTTTAAGGAACCACATGTCAATTTTAGTAATCTCATGAATACGATTTAATGGAATACCCATCTGGATGGCGTCATAGATTACAAATACACGATCCCAACTCGCATACGTAAGCTTCTCTATAATCTGATCATAGCTTTTATAACCCTTACCATCTGCTCCTAATCCATTACGCTTAATCTCAAGAGATTGTGTTGCTTTGTGTAATGCTTCTTGAAAAGAACGACCTATTCCCATCACTTCTCCTACAGATTTCATCTGTAAGCCAAGTGTGCGATCACTTCCTTCAAACTTATCAAAATTCCAACGTGGGATTTTTACAATTACATAATCCAGTGTTGGCTCAAAAAGTGCCGATGTAGACTTTGTAATTTGATTATCAAGCTCATCAAGGTGATAACCTATAGCTAGCTTAGTTGCAATTTTTGCAATAGGATATCCAGTTGCTTTAGATGCTAGTGCAGATGATCTTGATACACGTGGGTTAATTTCAATCGCAATAATCTCCTCTTCATTATCTGGATTTATTGCAAATTGTACATTACATCCTCCTGCAAAATCACCTATACTACGCATCATATGGATAGCCATATCACGCATTTTTTGATAAGTCACGTCAGAAAGTGTCATTGCTGGAGCTACTGTTATAGAATCTCCAGTGTGGATTCCCATAGGATCCATATTCTCTATCGCACAGATTATTACTACGTTATCATTTGCATCACGTAATAATTCTAGCTCATATTCCTTCCAGCCTAAAAGAGCCTTATCTATCATCACCTCGTGTACTGGCGATGCTTCAAGACCATGTGAAAGTAATTTATCAAAATCTTTTTCTTCAAATACAAATGAAGCTCCTGCTCCACCTAGTGTAAATGAAGATCGTATTACTAATGGAAAACCAAACTCTTGCGCAATCTCTTTTCCTTTTAAGAACGAGTTTGCACTTGCTTGTGGTGCCATCGGTATACCTATGTCGCGCATTAAGTTTTTAAACTGATCGCGATCTTCTGTAATATTAATCGCAGCAATATCAACACCTATAAGTTCTACACCAAAGTCTTTCCAGATTCCTTTTTCATCTGCCTCGATACAAAGGTTAAGCGCAGTTTGTCCACCCATTGTAGGAAGTACAGCATCTATCTGAGGATGTTCCTTTAAGATTTGAATAATTGACTTCGTATTTAATGGTAATAAATAAACATGATCCGCCATTGTCGGATCAGTCATAATAGTAGCAGGGTTAGAATTGATAAGAATTGTCTCAATACCATCTTCTCGTAAAGAACGTAGAGATTGAGATCCAGCATAATCAAATTCACACGCTTGACCAATGACTATAGGCCCTGAGCCTATAAGTAGAATCGATTTTAAGTTTTGATTTTTAGGCATTTACTTAATTTTTATCTAATGTTTTCTAAAATTAGGAACTTACAGGGTATAAAAAAAGGTGTTACTTAAAAAAAGCAACACCTTATATATACATCTTAAAGATGCATTATTTTTTATGACGAGTTTCAGAAGATACACTGATTTTCTTTCTTCCTTTAGCACGACGACGTGCTAAAACTTTACGACCGTTTACTGAAGCCATACGCTCTCTAAAACCGTGTTTGTTTCTTCTTTTTCTTTTTGATGGCTGAAACGTTCTCTTGCTCATTTTGTATCTTCTTTAAGGTCTTTATAAGACCGCCTTTAATTTCTTTTTATTACAGCTCTCTAAGCTGGGCGCAAATATACGAGAAGTTTTTACTTCTGCAAATGGAAAAATGAAAATATTTTATCTCCTTTTGTATACCTTTGCAATCGCCTCACAGAGTCAGGCAAAAATAACAAATCATTCGACCTAAATACAATATATGTTCAATAAAAATATCAAACTTGTTCTTGCCCTAGCCACACTGGCCGCTGCTGTATGGCAGTTTATTGAAAATGAAATAGGAAACGGCATCATGCTCTTACTATTAATGGGAATATTTATATTCTTATACTTTAAGAACGAAATTATACTCCTAGCCTTCTTACGCCTACGTAAACAAGACTTCCCTGGAGCACAAAAATGGCTTGAAAAAATCAAAAACCCAAGCGCTGCACTCGTTAAGAAGCAAGAAGGATATTACAATTACCTGCAAGGATTAATGGTATCACAAACTAATATGAGCCTTGCCGAAAAATATTTTAGAAAAGCCATTGAACTAGGTTTATCTATGGACGCAGATCTTGCTATGGCAAAACTGAGCCTTGCAGGTATAGCAATGAGCAAAAACCGCAAGCGAGAAGCACAAGTTCTTATGAAGGAAGCAGAGTCTCACGATAAGCACAATATGCTAGGTGAACAACTTAAAATGATGAAAGAAAACATGAAACGTGCGGGTAACCAACCTAAACAACAGTATGGACAGCGCACATCTGCCCGTGCTGGAAGAAGGCAAGGGAGATAACATCGCCCTTATTATTCTTTAGAAAAACGTGTTTTTAATTTCGCTTTCGCGAAAATTTGAGATCTCCCAGTGTCATCTACTATTATATGAAATCAGATTTCCTCACCTACCAAGCGCAAACCACTCCGCATCCACTAGCGATGGAAGTGGCACGTGCAGAAGGAAGTTATATATATGACACTGCAGATAAAAAATATCTAGATTTTGTCGCTGGAGTTTCTGCTTGCAGCTTAGGACATCAACACCCTAGAGTAAAAAATGCAATTACAGATCAGCTAGACAAATATCTACACGTAATGGTCTATGGAGAATACGCACAATCTCCAGCCGTACAACTCACAAAGCTTCTTGCACAACATCTTCCTGAGTCACTAGAGAGCACGTATCTCGTAAATAGTGGTACAGAAGCAATAGATGGTGCTATAAAACTCGCAAGACGAGCAACAGGAAGAACAGAAATTATTGCTGCCGTAGATGCATATCACGGTAATAGTTATGGAGCGCTAAGCTTGATGAGTAACGAGGAGCGCACAGCGCCCTTCCGCCCTATGATAGGTGATGTATCTTTTATTAAGTTTAATTGCGAGCGTTATCTTGAACGTATAACAGAAAAAACCGCAGGTGTCGTTTTAGAAACAATCCAAGGTGGAGCAGGTTTTATAGAACCTACTCATAATTTTCTAGCAAAAGTTAAAGCGAGATGTCAGGAAGTTGGCGCTTTATTAATCTTGGACGAAATTCAACCAGGAATGGGTCGCACTGGCAAACTCTTCGGTTTTGAGCATTATAATGTAACTCCAGATATTCTTGTTACTGGCAAAGGTTTAGGTGGCGGTATGCCTATAGGCGCTTTTACCGCTTCAAGGGAAATGATGTCGTTGCTTTCAGATAATCCAAAACTTGGTCATATTACAACCTTTGGAGGTCATCCAGTGATTGCAGCTGCTGCACTCGCCACACTGCAAGAAATTACAGAGAGCAACCTAATGCAAGAAGCATTAGAAAAAGAACAATTAATCAGATCATTATTAGTTCATCCGTTTATCACAGAAATACGTGGCCGCGGCCTCATGCTAGCTGCCATGACACCTTCGGCAGAGATTGCTTCTGAAGTTATCCTCAAATGCCAAGATCGCGGATTGATTTTATTCTGGCTACTTTTTGAAAGTAGAGCGATAAGAATCACACCTCCACTCACTATTTCTAATGATGAAATTAAGGAAGGTTGTGAGATTCTTTTGGAAGCCTTGAACGAGGTTCACTAAGCACTTTATCTATAAATAGATTAGGTTTCATTATTTCTAACATTTCATTGGGAGTCTCACGCTTTCGCGAAAGCGTAAAAACTCGTAATTTTATAAAAAATTCTGCCCTTGAAATTCAAACTTGAATCACCCTTTAAACCTACTGGCGATCAGCCCACTGCTATTAAATCACTAGTAGACGGTGTAAACGCAAATGAAGCCTACCAAACACTGCTAGGTGTGACCGGAAGCGGAAAGACATTTACCGTGGCAAACGTGATTCAAGAAACGCAAAAACCCACACTCGTTCTTGCACATAACAAGACTCTTGCTGCCCAATTATACAGCGAGTTTAAGGCATTTTTTCCAAATAATGCCGTAGAGTATTTTGTTTCCTACTATGATTACTACCAGCCAGAAGCATTTATTCCTTCCTCTGGAGTTTATATTGAAAAAGATCTTTCTATAAATGAGGAGATAGAAAAAATGCGATTGAGCACCACTACCTCCCTACTCTCTGGGAGGCGTGATGTGATTGTGATAGCTTCTGTTTCTTGTTTATACGGTATAGGAAATCCAGCAGAGTTTCAAAAAAATATTATTGAGATTAAGCAAGATCAGGTCATTGCACGTACGATGTTACTTAAAAAGTTAGTGCAAAGTTTATATTCTAGAACAGAGAGCGAATTTAATCACGGGAATTTTAGAATTAAGGGAGATACCGTAGAGGTGTTTCCTGGATATGCAGATATGGCATTTAGGATTCACTTCTTTGGTGATGAGATTGAGGAGATTGAAGCTTTTGACCCAACATCTGCAGAGGTGATAGAGAAGTACTCGCAGTTACGCATCTACCCTGCAAATATGTTTGTGACCTCGCAAGATGTTCTGCAAGGAGCAATAAATCAAATAGGTGAAGACCTCACGAAGCAAGTTGGCTTTTTTGAAGGCGTAGGCAAACACCTAGAAGCAAAACGTCTCGATGAGCGCACTAATTTTGACCTTGAGATGATACGCGAACTTGGGTATTGCTCAGGTATAGAGAATTACTCAAGATATCTTGATGGGCGTGAGCCAGGCACAAGACCGTTCTGTTTATTAGACTTTTTTCCAGACGACTATTTAATGGTAGTAGATGAAAGCCACGTAACGGTTTCTCAAGTAAGTGCAATGTATGGTGGCGATAGAAGTAGGAAAGAAAATCTAGTTGAATACGGTTTTAGGCTCCCTGCAGCGATGGATAACAGGCCTCTTAAATTTGAGGAATGGGAAGCTATGCAGAACCAAGTCATCTACGTATCTGCAACTCCCGCAGATTATGAATTACAGAAAACGGAAGGAGCCTATGTAGAGCAAATCATTAGACCTACAGGCTTACTAGATCCTATCGTAGAAGTACGTCCATCCCTTAACCAGATAGATGATCTTATAGAAGAAATCACAAAAGTTACTGCCCGTAATGAACGTATTCTAGTCACTACACTTACCAAGCGTATGGCAGAAGAACTCACAAAATACCTCACAAGAATAGATATAAGAACTCGCTACATACACTCTGATGTAGATACGCTAGAACGGGTAGAAATCATGCAAGATTTGCGTAAGGGATTATACGACGTACTCGTAGGTGTAAACTTATTAAGAGAAGGACTGGATCTTCCGGAAGTCTCTCTAGTCGCTATTCTAGATGCAGATAAGGAAGGTTTTTTACGTAGCAATAGATCGCTCACACAAACGATAGGTCGTGCTGCCCGTAATATTAACGGTAAGGCGATCATGTATGCAGATAAAATTACTCGCTCTATGCAAGAAACCATAGACGACAGTAATTATCGCAGGCAAAAACAAATAGACTACAATACCAAGCACGGATTGAGCCCGATGGCAATAAAAAAATCGCTAGATAATGCAATGACTCAAAAAGAAGCTTATAAAATAGAAGCCGAAGAACTTGTAAACCTAGCTGCCGAAGATGCGCAAGAGTATCAAACAAGGCCGCAGATTGAAAAGAAAATAAGAAGCACTCGTAAGGCTATGGAAGCTGCTGCAAAAGAACTAGACTTTATGCAGGCTGCAAAGCTCAGAGATCAAATTAAGGTCTACCAAGATAAACTTAAGGAACTCGCATAAATAAGAAAGGGTCTCCTTACGGAAACCCAATCTCAAACTAACCAACTTAAATTGTTATGCTATCTCGATTAATCGAGATGGCTGCACACGTGATTCCTCACGTTTAGGCAATCCTATTGCAAGAATTCCATCTACGTACTCGGCTGTGATTTTTGCTGTATTTACAGACTCAGGTAAGTTAAACGAGCGTTTAAACGAAGTGTAATTAAATTCTCTTCTCGTAAATTTCTGAGTTTCTGCAGTCTCTTCGTCTTTCTTAATTTCAGAAGAGATTGTGAGCAAATCATTATCTAACTGAATATTAAAATCTTCTTTTTTGAGACCAGGAGCAGCTACCTGCACCGTAAAGGAATCATCCTTCTCTATAATATTTACAGAAGGAGTTGCAGTTGCAAATGTGTTTGTTCTTCCACCTAGCCAGTCAGTATTTAATAATTCTTCAAAAACTGATGGTAAATATGGAGCTGTATTTTTTCTAACTAAAGTCATAATTATAAATTTAAAGTTTAACTGATTCTGCTATGGGTTAGGCAAATTCAGTTCCAATGTAAAATTTATGACGTTTTGACCGATTTACAGTATTTAATACTGCCTTTTTGTCAATTATCGTTAGTTGTAGAATCTTTTAAAAATCTCAACTAGACGATGAGAAGGAATTATTTTATGCTCATAATCTCCCATTTCACTTAGGATTTGCTGCACTGCTTCTGCCCTGATACCTAACTTTAGTCCGTAATTGCGTAGCGTGTCAATTTCTACAAATTGAGTTTCCTCATCTACATTCATGACCAATAGAAGCCTATGAAACTGCGTGAGGCGTTGCATTTCTGTTTTGTACACCATCTTATCTTGAGGACTTTTTACAAGCTCATCAACCTCATCTTTTGATATTCCCATGCGTCTTGCAACCATAAGTATAAAATCATACTCGCGTTCATGTAAGTGATTATCTGCTTTTGCCATGAGCAACATATCAGATATAATTTGGAGATTTTCGGAGTTCATAGTATTTCTTTAAAGCGCAATGTAATTGATAATTTAGAGCGAGCGACACCCCCCCCTATTAATAGTTGGCTATTTTGTAATTTTAAGACTTAGCTTTAAGGAACTACGCTTTCGCGAAAGCGTAACACTAAAACCACCTAAAACAGACACCATCAACAACATGAAGTATATATACTCAACCATAGCGATACTTTTACTACTAGTAAGTTGCAAGCCTAAGGACACAAAACCAGCGTATGATCTCAAGATAAGCAATGTCTCCATTATAGACGAAAATGGAGCGCTAAGTAGTAATAAAAATGTGTATCTCAGTAATGATTCGATTTATAAAATTGAAGAGATAGGCACTCTTTCTGATGATAAAGATGGTAATGTAATAGACGGTAGTGGCAAGTTTTTACTTCTTGGGTTTTGGGATAATCATACTCATTTTCGCGGAGGCGAAGCTCTTATTCCTCAAAATGAAAAATTTCTTGAACAATTTATAAAATATGGAATTACAACGGTGCGCGATGCTGGAGGCGATCTCACTACCCAAGTACAGCAATGGAATGAAGAAATAAAAAATAAAAAGCGCACAGGTCCTACTATTTATACATCTGGACCTAAACTAGATGGAAAGAATGCTCGCTGGGCAGGTTCTATAGGCGTGAATACAGACGATGAGATAAGCAAAGCACTAGATTCTTTGCAGCAACTAGGCGTCGATTATGTAAAACTTTATGATAGTACGATAACTAGAGATACTTACCTATCCATAATAACACAAGCCGAAGAGCGCGGAATGATTACCTCCGGGCACATGCCTTTTACCGTGACACTAGATGAAACTATCACTGCTGGAATTGATAATATTGAACACCTCTATTATATCTTGAAAGGATGCTCTTCTCGTGAAAAGGAGATCACTCAAGACATAAAAGATGGAAAGCTAGGGTTCTGGGGAAGCATGGAACAGCTTATAGCAAGCTATGATGAGGAAACAGCACAAAGTACTTTTGACAAATTAAAAAGCAACAATGTGTACGTCACTCCTACTTTATACATAGGCGATGTGCTAAGTTATATGGACGAGGTAAATCATAGTGATGATGCCTATTTAAAAACGTTAGATGCAGATTTTATAGCCACTTATGAAGGGAGAAACAAAGGAGCATTGAATGCTAGCCCAAAAGCCAAGCAAGATAGAAAAGAGCTGCAGCAATTTTTTCTAAAACTCGTTGCTTCATTAGATAAAGCTGGAGTTAATCTACTTTCGGGATCAGATAGCGGCGCTTACAACTCATATACGTACCCAGGACAATCGTTACATGGTGAGTTACAAGAAATGGTAAAAGCTGACATCACTCCAGCAAATGCAATCGCAACGATGTATCAAGGTGCAAATTTTTTACACAAGAAAGGCTACCAGTTAGCCCCAGGTAACAAAGCAGATTTAGTGTTGCTTAATAGTAATCCGCTACTAGATATAAGCGCTACACAGGACATACATCTGGTGATTAAGGATGGTACAATCGTACATACTGAAAAATAAATTTATAAGCTTATTCACTTATAAACATACTTTATAAGTATATACACTTATAAATGTACTCTATAAGCTTATTTACTTATAAATATATTCTATAAGCATATTTGCTTATATTTGAATATCAAAGCATTTAAAAGGTGGATTATACCAATCATATAGTAATTTCTGGTGATTTTATTGCCTACACAAGTTTAAGCACGGACGAAAAGAAAACGCTCGAACAGCAGCTCTTACAGCTGTTTCAGCAACTAGAGACTAAATATAACACGTTCTCTAGACTCATTAAAGGAGATTATCTTGAGTGTGTAGTTCCAGATCCCGAAAATGGACTAGCCGTAGCGCTGGCAATCAAAACATTTATAAAGTCTTTAGAAATTGAGGAAAAAGTAGAAAATAATAGAACAAGAGTTTTTCAAACCTATAGCATACGCCTTGCCATGGGTTTAGGCAGGCTAGATAGATTTAATAGAGAAGAAAACATTATAGATGGCGATGCGATTTACAGAAGCGGTCGCGCCATAAGTAGCGAGAGCACTCACAATAAGGAGCGTATGGTTATAAAAAATACGCTATTCTTTAGTTCAATAAACGAGGAGCTAAACCTCAACATAGATGCGATTATCTCATTACTAGATCACTTACTAGCACGAGCAACTAGTAGACAGAGCGAGGTCTTATTTCTAAAAATCATGGGTAATAGTGAAAAGGTTATCGCAAAAAAACTAGGCGTAAGTCAGTCTTCTATTAACCAGCACTCCACAGCCTCTGGATGGAATGGAATGGACAAAGCCATCAGGTATTTTAATCACACTTTAAGTAAGATTTCATAATGGATATAGCAACTCTCATCGCCCTACAGACCATAGGTCACCTGCTAGCAGATTATACCTTTCAATCTAAGAAAACTGCAAAGTCAAAGGCAAAAAAAGGCTTTAAAAGCAAACATCTCAAGTGGCATATTCTCACCGTTTTTATTGCTTCTTTTATCACCTCTCTTGATTATAGGTTTCTACCCTGGGCAATAGCAATAGCTGGTATACACTGGATTATTGACGGATTAAAACCTCAATTACTTAACAACAAATGGCTGCATAAAGGTGCATTCTTTATTGACCAGTTACTACACATCATCACGTATGTTGCAGCAAGTGTTCTTTATGTAAATATCTTGGGGTGGCAACCACTTATACTAGATGCCTCCTACTTTCCAATAATATGCCTTATCGCTATGTTTTTACTTTGTACAAAGCCGGCAAACATTGTGATAAAAGAGATTTTCAATCTATTCTCGGTTTCATTTACAGAAAAATCACAAGACTTACCTAATGCAGGCCGACTCATAGGTATCACAGAAAGATGGCTAGTACTTGTGCTTATAATCGTAGGGCAGTTCAGCGCTGTAGGTTTTTTGATTACAGCAAAATCTATCTTAAGGTTTAAAGATGGTGACTATCTCAAAACAGAATATGTTTTGATAGGTACCATGTTGAGTTTTGCCATTGCCATTGGGTGTGCATTACTATACACACAATTCATAGCTCAATAACATCTTCGTTAAAAACGTCATTATCGCCGTATGTTTAACTTCTAGATGCTATTTTTATAAGTACAACCAAAATTTACAATCCATGTATTTCAAACACATTCTCGCGGGTATCATTGTTGTTTCCGCTTTCGCGAAAGCGTATTCTCAAAAAATATCGGTTCCTGTAGATACTACCATCGTATCAAGTCATTCTATCACTATTAAAGGAAAAACGATTCCGTATACGGCTACAGCTGGTTTTCAACCAGTCTGGGATGATGAAGGAATGCCTGTTGCGAGTTTATTATACACCTATTACAAACGTTCTGATATTAAAAATGATGAGACTAGACCATTAGTCATCTCTTTTAACGGAGGTCCAGGCTCTGCATCTGTATGGATGCACATTGCTTATACAGGACCACGCATCCTTAAAATAGACGACGAAGGTTATCCTGTACAACCATACGGCATAAAAAGTAATCCTAATTCGATTCTAGACGTAGCAGATATCGTATTTGTAAATCCTGTAAATACTGGCTACAGCCGAATGCTGCCTAATGAAAAAGGAGAAATGCCGGACTCTAAACAGTTTTTTGGGGTAAATGCAGATATTAAATATTTAGCCGACTGGGTAAATACTTTTGTTACAAGAAATAATCGCTGGCGTTCTCCTAAATTTTTAATAGGCGAAAGTTACGGTACCACTCGAGTATCTGGACTTGCCGCCGAACTTCAAGACAATAAATGGATGTTCATTAATGGGGTGGTACTCGTATCACCTACAGAAATAGGTTTTGATTTTGATGGTCCTGTAGAAGTTGCAAACCGTCTTCCTTACTTTACAGCTGCTGCTTGGTATCACAATATGCTACCTCTAGCCCTACAACAAAAAGACCTTACAGAAGTACTTGCCGAAAGTGAAGACTATGCGGTAAACGAACTCTTACCACTACTAGTAAAATCTGGCTATCTAGAAGCAGATAAAAAAGAGGCTGCTATTAAAAAAATGGCGTATTACTCTGGACTCTCAGAAACTACCATAAGACAAAACAACCTTGAAGTTCCTTTTAATTATTTCTGGAAGGATTTATTGAGAAACCGCGACGGACTTACCATAGGACGTCTTGATTCTCGTTATAAAGGACTAGACGTAAAAGAAGCTGGCGATAGACCAGATTACAATAGTGAGCTTACCTCATGGTTACATTCATTTACGCCAGCCATTAACTATTACTACAGCCAGGAATTAGGGTTTAAAACAGATCTTAGTTATAATATGTTTGGACCAGTGCGTCCTTGGGATCGCTCTAACAACAATGCTGGCGCTAGTTTACGCAAGGCTATGGGAGTAAACCCTAACCTCAACGTGATGATACAAAGTGGTTATTATGATGGTGCAACTACTTATTTTAATGCAAAATATGTGATGTGGCAACTTAATGCAAGTGGCAAATTATCTGATAGATTAAGCTTTAAAGGTTATAGATCTGGACATATGATGTACCTGCGCAATGAAGATCTTATCAATGCAAATGACGATTTACGAGACTTTATTAAAAAGTCTTCTGTAGGTATTGAGAAAGGAGCAAAACATTAAAGGATGTCCAAAAGGATTTTAATATAATTTAATAAATACAGCCCTTGACAAAAATTATTCAAGGGCTGTTTAATAATATATAGCTATCAACAAGACCACTACTCTTATTAAATACTATCTATACCTCTGGGGATTATACATTATCTTCTTTACAATATTCGGGATCCTTAAAACTCAGTTTCCAGAGATATTTGAACGAGACTATGAGCAATCTGCTTTGCGTGAGTTATTAAAGAATAATCCGCTTAAGTTATTTGTGCTAGCGGTTCTATTTGCTCCAATTATTGAGGAAATGATGTTTCGCACACTTATAAAGCCAAGTCACTCAGACATCATACTCCTGCTCTGCTCCTGGCCGCTCTTTTATTCAAATAAATTTATACCTGCAGATGTACATTGGGTAATAAAACTTGGATTCATAGCTATCTTCTTATTTACTGTATTCACCATTCTCAAACAATTTATACCAGAGCAGCGTACTCTTAAAATACGTAACTTCTTATCACGTCACGCTATGGTTGTTCTTATTGTGAGTTCGCTACTTTTCGGTATGGTGCACATTAATAATTATGTAGACACCTTTGTACTTAATGCAGCACTTATTACACTCATAATCCCGAGAATTATTTCAGGATTTATGATGGGATTACTTAAAATCAAGAATGAAAATATCGCTTGGCCTATGGCGCTTCATGCGATGAATAACGGTTTTGTAATTATCATTTTAATACTCTCTAAAACAATGGAAAATTCTTAAACGATGATTGTCACGCCTATAAAAAATAGTGAACTCGACGTCCTACAAGATCTTGCAATACGGACCTATTCAGCAGCATTTGCTCATAAAAATAAACCTGAAGTCATCGCAAGTTATTATGAGTACGCTTTCGCGAAAGCGCACCTAAACAAACAATTAGCTACTAAGGATTCACTATGGTTCTTTGCTCGTGACAATGATACTATTATAGGGTACCTAAAGTTGAATATTAATCAGGCTCAAACAGAATTCCAAGAGCCTAATGGACTAGAAATAGAACGTATTTATATAGACACTACATACTTGCGCAAGGGTTATGGGAAACGGCTTATAGATTTTTCGATTTCCAAAGCGAGACAGCTTAAAAAAAACTACATTTGGCTTGGCGTTTGGGAGGAAAATCCAGACGCAATAACATTCTACAAAAAACAAGGTTTTATCATCACAGGCACTCATGATTATGATATGATTGCAGAGATTCAAACCGACTATATAATGACGCTTGATATATGAATAAGCAAATAGAATCCATCTCCGTATTTGATATGCTTAAAATAGGCGTGGGACCTTCAAGTTCTCACACGCTCGGACCTTGGCGTGCAGCAAAACGCTTTATTAAAAAATTAAAAGACACTAGTAAATTTGAGATGGTTTCTACTATAAAAGTAGATCTTTATGGCTCGCTATCTCTCACTGGTAAAGGCCATGCTACAGATGTTGCCGTGATTATGGGACTCACAGGTGCAGACCCACAAACCTGTAATATAGATGAAATCCCTACTACCGTAGACCACATAAAACTATTTAGACGTCTTGATCTTGATGGAGAGCTCACTTTCGACTTTAATCCTATAGAGGATATCATTTTTAATAGAAAATTTTTACCATTTCATCCTAATGGAATAAAATTTACAGCAACACTGGCCAATGATAAAAAGGTAGTAGAAACCTTTTATTCTATAGGTGGAGGCTTTGTAATTCAAAAAGAACGTAAACGTGCACAACGTAAAAAAATTGAGTTTGAATGTTTTCCGAGACCAGTAGAAAAGGCAACAGACTTACTCAAGTTTTGTAAACAAGAGGGGAAACCTATTTCTCAGATTGTTTTAGAAAACGAACTGTACCTTAACACAGAACAGGAAATTAACGAGCGTTTTAAACAAATTTGGGATGTGATGTTAGACTCCATGTACATAGGTTGCCACACAGAAGGAACACTCCCCGGCGGACTTAATGTAAGAAGACGAGCTTATGATTCTCATTTAAAACTTCAAAAAAACACCAATTATACAGATAAGTATGAGTGGATAAAAGCGATACGAAGCCAAGAAGTACGCTTTCGCGAAATATTGAAGTGGGTATCTTGTTTTGCTCTTGCAGTTAATGAAGTAAATGCCTCTTTAGGCCGAGTGGTTACCGCTCCTACTAATGGAAGTGCAGGAGTGATCCCTTCGGTACTGATGTACTACATCGTTATAGAAAATCACGATGCAAATTTTGAAGATATTAAAAGGTTCCTTCTCGTAGCAGGTGAGGTAGGAAGCTTATTTAAAAAAGGAGCAACCATCTCTGCAGCAATGGGCGGTTGTCAAGCAGAAATAGGAGTATCTAGTGCAATGGCAGCAGCTGGTCTTACAGAACTGATGGGTGGAAGCCCAGAGCAAGTTCTCATGGCTGCAGAAATTGCTATGGAACATCACTTAGGCCTCACTTGTGATCCTATTGGAGGTCTCGTACAGATTCCTTGTATAGAACGTAACGCCATGGGAGCAATCAAAGCTATTAATGCCTGTGAAATGGCTCTAGATGGAGATGCTGCAAATGCTAAGGTTCCTCTAGATAAAGTGATTGACACTATGTGGCAAACTGCTCAAGATATGAACACGAAGTATAAAGAAACCTCAGAAGGTGGTCTGGCTATAAACGTAGCCATGGCAGATTGTTAAGAGTGCTTTTATAAATACAACGCAACCTTACGGTGGAAAATGCATCTTTATAGAGAATCCTCACTAAATCCTACCTTAAATGAGAATTACTACAAGCGCGCTGGTCATTATCTTATGTTGCATTCAAACACTACGAGCACAGACCACTCGAGAAGAAAAGAAAGCGATACGTGTTGAAAAACGTGTAAAAAAAATTGAGCGCAGGGATAGCATCTCAAGGATACCCGTAAAATCATACCTAAGTCTCAGTTTAGTAAGTCCTATCACGCCTTTTCCTAGAATAAATATAGGCTACACAAAATCTCTTAATAATCACTGGTCTGTAGGTGGTAGCGTGGGAGTAGGTTTTCAAGGCTTGCCTTATACAAATGGAGATTCAAGCAATTATAGCCTTTATGAAATACGCCCCGAAGTACTTTATTTTATAGGCAAAGGAGATAAATATACTAATTATGTAGGCCTAGAGTTGTTTTACATAAACAGTAAAGAAACGCTAATTTCTGATACTTTTGAGCCTATAAACGATGCAAATGGCACAGTAGAACTTATAGCTTTTGACCGTGCAGACTATCAACGTGTAAAGAATGGGGTTCTAGTAAACTTTGGAGAGTACACTCGATTGTCAAATACACTTATGTTGCGTGTAAACTTTGGCCTAGGCTTTCGCTTTAAGGATAACAGCTATAGCAATATTGAGAATCCTAATTTTAGAGGATTTAATTTTGAAGAAAACTTTTTATTTAGTGATACAAATCCGCGACGTGAAGAGGGGTTCTCTACTGGATTTGAGTTTAATATGGACTTTAGATTAATTTATAAGCTAGATTAAAAAATTACTCCTTCTATCCCCGCTTCTCTACACAATCCTCTCGATCTCTCGTATCTACTATATAAAAGATTTTCCAGACTCCGTTGCGTTTAAAAAGTTGAAAACTATTTGTACCACAATGACTAAGACTACCATTAATATAAAATGAATATGGCGTCCATACATTTGCCATTTTACCATCCATTTTTATCTCATAATCTGCTATGCGCTCTTCAAAAACAGTAGTTTCGGGTATAGAGCAAATAGATAATAGAAACTGATTAAAGTCTTGCTTACTCAATTCAATCTCCCCAAGTTTCCCTTTGCCTATAGACTGCATCATAACATCTTCATGAACTACCTTTTTAATAAGTAGTGAATCCTGCTTATGGAAACCTTCAAAAAATGTTTGCACTACCTCTTTCACCTCTTGTTCTCCCTGAGGATCTTGATTTGAAGACTTGTAATAATGATTATCTGCTTTTACAAAAGCAAACAGTATAAAGACAGCAATCATTGGAACAAAAAGATATTTAAGACGCATAAAGAATGTTTAACACATAGGTATCTAATTTACTACTTTTGTAACAGAAAAAATAAACAAATGTCTACAGCCAAAAAAGAATACAAAAGAGTAACCGTAAAGTCTCTTACTGAGATGAAAGCTCGTGGAGAAAAAATATCAATGCTTACTGCCTACGATTATACCATGGCAAAAATAGTGGATGGTGCAGGTATAGATGTTATTCTGGTAGGGGATAGTGCTTCAAATGTAATGGCTGGACACGAGACCACACTACCTATTACGCTAGATCAAATGATATATCATGCCTCTTCTGTTGTGCGTGCTATTAACAGAGCTTTGGTCGTGGTAGATTTACCATTTGGTAGTTACCAGAGTGATCCTAAAGAAGCGTTACGATCTGCAATACGTATCATGAAGGAATCTGGAGGACACTCTATAAAATTAGAAGGTGGTAAAGAGGTAAAAGAAAGTATTAAGCGTATTCTTAACGCAGGAATCCCTGTAATGGGTCACCTAGGACTTACACCACAAAGTATCTATAAATTTGGTACTTATACGGTGAGAGCAAAGGAAGAAGAAGAAGCTCAAAAACTAAAGGAAGACGCACTAATGCTTCAAAAAGCAGGATGTTTTGCACTTGTTTTAGAAAAAGTTCCTGCAAAACTAGCTCAAGAAGTTGCCGCTAGCCTTACAATTCCAGTAATTGGTATAGGCGCTGGTGCTGGTGTAGATGGTCAAGTACTAGTAACGCACGATATGGTTGGAATGACACATGAATTCAATCCGCGTTTTTTGAGACGTTACCTAGATCTTCATACAGAAATGACAAAAGCATTTGAGCAATATAGCACAGATGTAAAAAATCAAAGCTTCCCTAACGAAGATGAGCAATATTAATACACCGTATTAAATTCCCTTATACCCATATTATCACGTAGAGCTTCATGCAATCGTGATAATATGGATATAATTATAGCTTCTAAAAGAAAAGCCATCAATGAATAATACCCTCTCTACTGCAGACAACCTCAACGTTATTTATGAGGATAATCACATTATTGTGATTAATAAACGTAGTGGGGATATCGTACAGGGAGATAAGACAGGTGATGCTCCATTAAGTGAGGTGGTAAAAAAATATATTGCTATAAAGTATGATAAACCCGGCGCCGTTTATCTAGGTGTTGTACATAGATTAGACAGACCTACTTCTGGAATTGTTGTATTTGCAAGAACAAGCAAAGCACTACCACGCCTCAACAAAGCCTTTGCCGAAAGAGAAACACAAAAGACCTACTGGGCGTTAGTAAAAAATCCGCCGCCGGCAGAGAGTGGAACTCTTATTCATTACCTCAAGAGAAATCCAAAGCAGAATAAAAGCTACGCTCATAAGCACGAGGTTCCGGATAGTAAAAAGGCAATTTTGGATTATAGAGTTATAAAAAAGCTCAAGACCTTTTTCCTACTCGAGATTGACTTGCACACTGGGAGACATCATCAGATTAGAGCCCAACTTACGGCTATAGGATCCCCTATAAAAGGCGATCTTAAATATGGTTTTGATCGTAGCAATCCTGACGGTAGTATAAGTTTGCTTTCGCGAAAGCTTACCCTCACCCACCCTGTAAAAAAGGAAGAAATGACTTTTACAGCCGAAGTTCCCGAAGGAGATGCTGTGTGGAAGGCTTGTAACTAGGGGTTTCCTACTTATTTCGCGACGCTCTTAAACTCTCTGCCACAACACTAAATAGTATTAAAGAACCTCCCAACACAGTACGCCATCCAGGGATTTCATTAAGAAAAATAATACCTAGAATGATCCCATAAATAGGCTGCACGCTTCCCATTAAACTAGCTGCTGTAACAGAAAATCTTTTGATACTAAACAAGAACATCGTGTGTCCTAAAGCGGTGGTTATAAGAGCAAGCAATCCTATATAAGGCAGCTCTGCAACAAAACCTTCGGTGTCAAAGATAAAATATGCTGGTATAAGCATAATCGCAATCACCAGCGTTTGGTACCACATCACTACAGACCCGTTATAGGAGCCTATTTTTGTCTTAACAAGCAGATTGCGTATTGCAAAACATAATGCAGACAGCAAGCCTATTAATATCGCAAGGAAATAGTCGTTTTCTGTATCAAAAGAAGGCGCAAGAAAGTAAATACCTATCAAGACAAGCACCCCTAGTAATAAGTGCATTTTTGAAAACTGCGTTTTTAAAAATAGTGGTTCTAGCAAACTAGTCATCACAGGATAAGTGAATAGCGAGAGCATCCCGATAGCAACATTGGATAGCTGTAAGGAATAAAAATAGGTAATCCAGTGTAGTCCCATAAAAACTCCAGAAAGAGCAATCGCAAGCATATCTTTTCGCGCAAGCGTAAAAGAAAAACCTTTCCACTTTATAAAGAGGCCAAGCAACAGCATTGCCCCAAAAGATCTAATACCTATGGTTACTGCAGGAGGTAAATCTATATATCTCCCCAAAACACCAGATGTGCTCACAAAAAGCATGGCAAGATTGATCTCTAATATATGTTTGGTGCTATTTTTCATATGATAATTATAGTTGAGGGAACACTATGATGTACATAATTAACGCAAAGATTGATGCGCTTTATTTTTGATTATATCTGCCACAGGTTTATTCTCTATTTTACTCTCTAACCAGGACAATACATCTAAGTATAAAAATGCTCTTCGCTCATAAGGATCTTCCTCATATTGCTTGAGCGTGCTGTGTAATTTCTTAAAAGCTCCCTTGAGTTCGTGAGGGTATATATCGCCTAAGTTTCGCACAAATTTAATCATCTCTTTTTGTACCTCATGCATATCATCCATCTTAATTAGAAACTTATAGGTGCTTCTTAATAGCGACTCTAGATGATAGTCCTTGCCAGCTTCATAATGAGCAATGAGATTGAGAATACGTGAGAAACACATGAGGTCTTCTCTACTTTTGAGACTATGATTATTGATTATTTTTTGACAGTACTCTATACATTTCACGTTATCTCCGGCTCCAAAGTATAGACTTGCAATCTTATAATAGAATATCATTACATGATGCTCATCTATTCTATATTTAGGAGATTTTAATCCTGCAAGCACCTCTTTTACAAGACCATCCTTATCACTAAAACTTCCCGTCATAAACTTATGATTAAAGCGATTGCTTGTCGTATATAGAAATAATAGCGTATCTAGGTTATCACCTTTAGGAAAGTTAGGATTCTCCTTTACGGTGGTGAGTTTATCGAGCGCTTCCTTAAACTTTGATTCGTGTTTGAGATAATATAAAGATTCGAGCAAATAATGTATTCCCTTTAAGTAGAATACTGGATTTTGCTTGATCATTGTTGGGTTATCATCAAAAAGTCTCACATAACGATCTGCATACTTGTAACTGGTCAAGAAGTCTTGCGTTAAAAAACTATACCACAGATGCGCTTTATACAACCACAACTTTTCTCTAAAGTTAAGTGTGTCATAATTATACTTAGGTAAATGCCCATCAAAGTAGTCAGTAAGGCGCTGCTTCTCTGCATCACTCTTCACATAACCCGTCTTGAGCATGATACTATATAATTGTAATGAGAGATTAGATAACTTACTAGCCATTACATTTTGCTCACTTAGCATTTTTGCTTGTACAGCAAGCTCATCTGCACGAGTAGATATACTTCTAGTGATATATTGGGTTTCTATAATTTTCTCTAATTCTACAATCTCGTAGGCCACGTTTTTTTCCTCATTCTCAAGCGCCATACTCTTGGCTTTATCAAGAATTTTGAGGCTTTGTTTATACAACCCTTTCTGATATAAGATGGTTGCAAAATCTAGCTGCTCTCGTATTTGAACACGTATATTTTGGTGCGCAGGAGTGAGCCGTAAGCTTATTAATAATTGTCTATAAAGATGTGCTTTAAGGTTAGAAAGTTGTGTTTTAGTAACTATTCCAGACTTTAAAATAGCAGTCTCATTATATGTTTTTTCTTTATCTAGAAATTCAAAAAGTTGCAAAAACTTGGCTTCACTATTTCCCACTAGTCGGCCTACGTACAGTTTAAACTGGCGCTTCTCACTCTTAGATAATGACTTTATTAAAATAAATAAAGAATCATTATGATCATTAAGCGTTGTAATGATTTTTCTCATAACTAATTGAAATACAGTTATTTGATTAGACTAAAATTAACCTTGATATCGTAAGCTTCTTTATAACTCACATCGTTTAAGAATAAGCAAGGTATAAATTCGTGTAGAAATGAATGCTATGCAAAACGACAAAGTTCAGATTTTTGATACGACTCTTAGAGATGGAGAGCAGGTTCCTGGTTGTAAACTAGACAAAAAAGAAAAGCTCACCATAGCAGAGCGTCTCGATGTGTTAGGCGTAGATGTTATAGAAGCTGGATTCCCTATTTCATCACCTGGAGATTTTACCTCTGTGGCAGAGATATCAAAACTCGTAAAAAACGCAACCGTATGTGGTCTCACCCGCGCTGTAGAGAAAGATATAGAAGTAGCGGCACAAGCACTTAAATATGCCCTAAAACCTAGAATACACACTGGTATAGGGACTAGCGAGTCGCACATGAAATATAAGTTTAACGCCACACCAGAACAAATTATTGAACGTGCTGTAAAAGCAACCGCTTACGCGAAAAATTTTGTTGATGATGTAGAGTTTTATGCAGAAGATGCGGGTCGTACAGATAACGCTTTTCTTGCTCGTGTTCTAGAACAAGTCATCGCAGCTGGAGCGACAGTTCTTAATATTCCAGATACTACAGGTTATTGTTTACCTGAAGAGTATGGAGCAAAAATTAAATACTTACGTGAAAACGTGAAAGGTATAGAAAACGTAATCCTCTCTTGTCACTGTCATAATGATCTTGGTCTAGCCACTGCAAATAGTATTGCTGGCGTTATAAATGGTGCAAGACAGATCGAATGTACCATAAACGGTATAGGAGAGCGTGCTGGTAACACCTCTCTAGAGGAAGTGGTGATGATACTTAAACAACATCCTACCCTTAATCTTCACACAGATATAAATACCCAACTACTTTTTGACACGAGCCGTATGGTGAGTGATAAGATGGGAATGGTCGTACAACCTAACAAAGCTATTGTAGGTGCAAATGCTTTTGCTCACAGCTCAGGAATTCACCAAGATGGTATGATTAAAAATAGAGAGACCTACGAGATCATGAATCCTAAAGATGTGGGAGTAAATGAGACTTCTATCGTGCTTACTGCAAGAAGTGGTAGAGCAGCACTTGCATACAGATCTAAAAAAGTAGGATACGAATTGACTAAGATTCAACTAGATGCAGCTTATGAACAGTTTCTTAATGTAGCAGATAGACAAAAAGAAGTAAAGGATAATGACATCCATATGATAATGGATCGCATACAGCTTAAAGCAGGAGCAGTAGCTTAACAATAACCAACTCTATTTTTACAACGTAAAATTTGAGTAACACAATACAATGGGAAAAACACTATTTGATAAAGTCTGGGATGCACACGTAGTAGATACTGTGGATAACGGTCCACAGATTTTATATATCGATAAGCATTTAATACACGAGGTTACCAGTCCGCAGGCATTTAATGAGCTTGAGGAACGCGGCATTGCTGTAGCGCGTCCAGATCAAATAGTTGCCACGGCAGATCATAATACCCCAACTCAAGATCAGCATTTACCTATTAGAGATGAGATGTCTCGCAAGCAATTACAACAACTCACAGAAAACTGTGAGAAACACAACATCACCCTCTATGGTCTAGGTCACAAGTACAATGGTATTGTACACGTGATGGCACCAGAACTGGGCATCACACAACCAGGTATGACAATGGTTTGTGGTGATAGTCACACCTCAACGCACGGAGCTTTCGGCACTATTGCCTTTGGTATCGGGACGAGCCAAGTGGGACAAGTATTTGCGAGTCAGAGCTTGTTACTTAACAAGCCTAAAAGCTTACGTGTTTCTGTAAATGGAACCCTTGCACCACACGTTTCTCCTAAGGATGTGATTTTATATATCATCTCAAAAATTGGTACAAACGCTGGTACAGGTTACTTCTGTGAGTATGCAGGTAATGTTTTTGAGGAGATGAGTATGGAAGGCCGTATGACGGTTTGTAATATGAGTATCGAGATGGGTGCTCGTGGTGGTATGATTGCCCCAGATCAAACCACTTTTGATTATGTAGAAGGACGCAAATTTGCTCCGCAGGGTGACGCTTTCGCGAAAGCGGTATCCTACTGGAAAACACTCCCTACAGATCAAGATGCCACTTTTGACAAAGAATACCACTTTGATGCCGAAGATATAGCACCTATGCTCACCTACGGCACAAACCCAGGAATGGGAATAAAAATAAACGGCGCTATCCCTGAGAAAGGCGATATGACCTTTGAGAAAGCGCTGGAGTATATGGACTTTAAGGGTGGAGCACAATTACTATACACGCCTATTAATTATGTGTTTTTAGGAAGTTGTACAAACTCAAGAATAGAAGATTTTAGAATAGCCGCAGCTTACGTGCGCGGAAAACATAAAGCTGCAAATGTGAACGCCTGGCTAGTACCTGGCTCACAACAAGTAGCAAAGCAACTCGAAGAAGAGGGGCTTAAAGAGGTGTTTGAAGAGGCTGGGTTTGCCTTACGGCAGCCTGGCTGTTCAGCCTGTCTAGCGATGAATGATGATAAGATTCCCGCTGGAGAGTACTGTGTTTCTACCTCAAATAGAAATTTTGAAGGCCGCCAAGGTCAAGGCGCAAGAACGATTCTTGCATCTCCCCTTGTAGCTGCCGCTACTGCCATTGCAGGGAAAATAGTAGACGTCACAAAAGAAGCTGTAGCCTAATGGAAAAATTTACAAAACTCATAAGCACCGCGGTACCGCTAGCTATAGAAAATATAGATACAGACCAGATTATCCCTGCGCGCTTCTTGAAGGCGACAGATAAAAAAGGGTTTGGTGATAACGTTTTTAGAGACTGGCGTTTTAAAAAAGATGGAACGCTGGATGCAGAGTTCCCTATTAATAAACCACAATATGCTGGAGCAAAAATTCTAGTAGCTGGAGATAACTTTGGTTGTGGTTCTAGCCGTGAGCACGCTGCTTGGGCAATTGTAGGGTATGGATTTAAGGTTGTGATATCAAGTTTTTTTGCAGATATTTTTAAAGGTAATGCACTTAACAATGGCTTGCTACCTATTCAGGTAACTCCGGAGTATCTTAAGGAATTACTAGCAAATATAGAAGCAAACCCTAAGTTGCCCATTACAATTGATCTAGAAAATCAAGTGGTTGAGATGGCTGTAGTTTATGCTGAGCAAGGTCGAAGTAAGAAAGCGAAATTTGACATAGATCCTTACAAGAAAGTATGTATGATCAATGGGTATGACGATATAGATTTTTTATTAAGTAAAAAGGCAGAAATAGAAGCCTTTGAAAAAGAACGAATGGTGTTTTAATAAAACACATTATATAAATGGTTACCAGATCCTCGCTTACAAAGGCGGGGATTTAGCACATAATTCAAACACACACTATGGATTTTAATATTGCAATCATACCTGGAGACGGGATAGGACCAGAAGTTACTGCTCAAGCAAAAAAAGCTCTAGAGGCAGTAGCAGACGAATACGGACATCACTTTACATATACAGAAGCAATGATGGGTGCTTGCGCCATAGACGCGACGGGCAATCCGCTTCCTGAGGAAACGCTGGATATTTGTGAGGCATCTGACGCTATATTATTTGGGGCCATTGGTGATCCCAAATATGATAACGACCCTACGGCAAAAGTTCGTCCAGAGCAAGGCCTTTTGAGACTTCGCAAGTCACTAGGACTCTTTTGTAATGTGCGCCCTGTGAAGGCTTACGAGCAACTTATAGATAATTCACCTCTTAAAAGAGAAATCATTTCTGGCGCAGATATGTCGATTTATCGCGAACTAACGGGTGGAATCTATTTCGGAGAAAAACATCTAAGTGATGATGGTCAAGTAGCTTCAGACGGTTGCTCGTATTCTGTAGAGGAAATTACGAGAATTGCACATCTAGCATTTAAAGAAGCTCAAAAACGACGTAAAAAACTTACTCTTGTAGATAAAGCAAATGTGTTAGAGACTTCCAGGCTTTGGAGAAAAACAGTCACTGAGATTGCCAAAGGATATCCTGATGTAGCGGTAGATTTTCTCTTTGTAGACAATGCAGCGATGCAAATGATTTTAAACCCAAAGCAGTTTGATGTGATCTTAACGGAAAACTTGTTTGGTGATATTATATCTGACGAAGCAAGTGTAATAGGTGGTTCTATAGGACTTCTAGCTTCAGCCTCTGTAGGAAATGAAAATGCACTTTTTGAACCCATACACGGTTCCTACCCGCAAGCGACTGGCAAGGGAATTGCAAATCCGCTGGCTTCTATATTATCTGCAGCGATGTTGTTAAGACACCTAGGCTTGCAAGAAGAGGCAGCCAGTATAGAAACCGCTGTAGAAAAATCTTTAGAATTAGGTTTCTCTACAGAAGACCTCAATCCCAAAAAGCCACTAAGCACTTCAAAAGTGGGAGACTTTATTGCAGATTACGTTCTTAATCCAGAAGACACAAATCGTAATTTTAAAAATATTCACGCAGGACAAAGCACAATTATTTAATCGTAGTTTATACGCTCGCGTATGCCACCACCTGCACGGTGTATAATCACATCTGCCTTGCGTTTACGAGCAATACGCTTTGCTTTACGTATGGCAGTACTCTGCTTTTGATGCTTTGAAGTGATACGCTTGTTACCCTCGCGCCTTACAGCCCAGTCCCCTTCATAGGGGACCACGTGCTGATGCCAAGTGCGTTTTCTACTTGCCTTGCGAGAGTTTTCATATACGTTTTCTACTATTTCTAGTAGTGAACGCAAAAAGGTTTTAATGCTACTCATAGTGCGAAGATACTATTTTACGTGAGCTAAATACTTACTCGTCATCTTCTGAAATAGTTAGGATATCGCCTTATTAAATTTGGCTTGTATCTTATCTAGGCCTAGGTTATGTATACTTCCTAAGTGTGAGTGCTCCTTTGTATTTCCTGCTTTAAAAGAACCATTTTCTACCTGCTCTCCTATTTGCTTATATGCTTCTCTAAAAGGTACTCCAGCAGTCACAAGATCGTTAATAGCATCTACCGTAAAGAGGTGTTGATATTTCTCATCATCCAGATTTACATCCTGCACTTGCACCTGAGCAATAGAGAACTTAAAAATATCTAGCACTACCTTAAGATCCTCAACAGACTTAATAGCATTTTCTTTAAGTAACTGGTAGTCTCTATGGTAACCACTTGGTAAATTATTTGTTATCAAAATCATTTCTTGTGGGATGGCTTGTAACTGATTGCACTTACCACGGAGCAATTCAAATACATCTGGATTCTTTTTGTGCGGCATTATACTACTGCCCGTAGTAAGTGCATCTGGAAACTTAATGAATCCAAAATTTTGAGAGCAGTACAAACATATATCCATTGCAAAACGACTCAAGGTATTGGCAATATTGGCTACAGCTTGTGTTACCGTACGCTCAGATTTCCCTCTTGAGAGTTGAGCCGCAATTACATTGTATTTCAAATCGGCAAATCCAAGTTGCGCGGTAGTCATCTCTCTATCGATAGGAAAACTAGACCCATATCCAGCTGCGCTCCCCAGCGGATTTTGATCTACCACCTTTTGTGCTGCTTTGAGTAAGTAAAGGTCATCTATAAGTAACTCTGCATAGGCAGAGAACCAAAGCCCAAATGATGAGGGCATTGCCACTTGAAGGTGTGTATATCCAGATAGTAGGGTGTTCTTATGCGCCTCTGCAAGTTTGAGAAGCGTGTCAAACAACTTCTCTACGCCTTCAATTATTTGAGATAATTCTGCTTTAAAATAAAGGTTTAACGCCACAAGAACTTGATCATTACGAGATCTCGCTGTGTGTATTTTTTTACCGGTATCTCCCAGTGCTTTTACAAGATCACTTTCTATCTTAGAATGTACATCTTCAAAATCTGCTTCTATAACAAATGTTCCTTCCTGCTCTTGCTTGAGCATAAGGTCTAATTGCTTATTAAGCTGCTCGCTTTCTTCTTTTGTAAGTAAGCCAACAGATGCAAGCATCGTCGCGTGTGCCTTGCTGGCTAGCAAATCATACTTAGCAATATGAATATCTATCTCACGATCATTGCCTATCGTAAATGCTTCTATTTTCTGATCTGTTGGTATTCCTTTTTCCCAAAGTTTCATAGGTATCTTATTAGTAGGTTATGCTGCTCACATTACTGCGACCACCCATATTATTTATGCGGTTAAAAAATTTTCTAGAATATCAATATATAATGGAATACCTTCCTCTATCTCGTTTACGTAAACAAACTCATCTGCCATATGAGAGCGAGTGCTGTCCCCTATACCTAGTTTTAAAGATGGACAACTCAAACAGGCTTGATCAGATAAGGTAGGCGAACCGTAGGTTTCTCTGCCTAGGGCTATTCCTGCTTGTACTAATTTGTGCTCTTTTGGAATACGCGAACTATTTAATCGTAATGACCTTGGCTGTATTATGTCACACGGCATATTTGCCACCATATAATCGGCGATTTCTTGATTGCTGTAATGCTCGTTTACTCTTACATCTATGACGAGTTCTACCTGACTAGGCACTACATTATGTTGACTACCCGCATTAATTTGTGTTACTGTAACCTTAGTGGCACCCAGCGTCTCAGACACTTTATCAAAAGTTATATTCTCAAACCACTGCAAGGTTTCTATTACATTATAAATAGCCATATTCTCCTTTATGTGAGCTGCGTGACCTGCCGTTCCTTTTACTACGGCGTCAAAAACCACCAGACCTTTTTCGGCAATGGCTAGGTTCATAAGTGTAGGCTCGCCTACTATGGCAACATCTATTTCTGGTAGATGCGCAAGCATACTATTAAGACCATTTGGACCACTTGACTCTTCTTCAGCAGAAGCTACAATTACAATATTATGAGACATACCCTCACGCTCATAAAAATGTACAAACGCAGTAAGCAATCCTACAAGACTTGCACCTGCATCGTTACTTCCTAGACCGTACAATTTTCCGTCCTTGATTTCGGCATTATAAGGATCTCTTGTATATCCTTTATTTGGCTTAACCGTATCGTGGTGGGAGTTGAGAAGCAATAACGGTTTTGATGCGTCATAATGTTTATTAAATGCGTAGATGTTGTTACGCTTTCGCGAAAGCGTAATCCCCTTCTCCTCTAGCCAGTTTACTATAAGTAAAGCTGTGCCATCTTCTTCACTAGAAAAACTTTGTGTCTCAATGAGTGATTGTAGTAGTGCTACGGCGTTATCTATTTGAGTTTTTAAAGACATAGTGTCGTGTGTTTTATAGTGTTATCGCTCAGTACGTCAACTTCGCCCAGATGCACTCTCATAACGCCCTGATCTAGCGCCTCAAAAGCAGTGTCTAGTTTAGGAATCATCCCTTCAAATATTTGTCCTGCTGTTTTCATCTCTTTATAAAGGCCTTTATCTATGCGCGTTACTATCGATTCATCATTATTTACATCTCCAAGAACACCTGGTTTTGTAAAACAATAAAATAATTGAACGTTGTAGAGAGAGCTCATTGCTACCGCAATTTTGGCAGCAAGTGTATCTGCATTGGTGTTGAGTAATTGCCCATTACCATCGTGCGTAATTGCAGAAAATACGGGTACTTTTCCATCAGAAAGGAGGTCATTTATAAAACTCACATTCACTCTATCTATATCTCCCACAAAGCCATAATCTACAGTTTTCACTTCGCGTTTATGAGCTCTCACAGCATCACCATCAGCGCCAGAAAGTCCTATGGTATTTTTACCTTTTGCCTGCAGGCCAGCGACAAGTTTCTTATTGAGAAGTCCGGCATACACCATTGTCACAACCTCTAGCGTAGCCTCATCTGTCACCCTTCTCCCGTCTACTTTTACCGGAACATAACCCAGCTGCTCTTGTAAAGTAGATGCTTTATTTCCTCCACCGTGTATGATTATAGCTGGACCAGAAATTGCCTTAAAATGCGTGTAAAATGAGGTGAGCAGCTCATTATAATCTACAATGTCTCCACCTATTTTTACTACGGTAAGTTGCTGTTTATTTATCATTGTCGAGTATGTTTTTAAGTACCCATTGTGCAGCCCACGTTCTATTACCAGCTTGCTGGATTACTGCGCTTGATGCAGTGTCTAGCACATCATCTGCAATGACAACGTTACGACGCACAGGTAGGCAATGCATTACTTTGGCTTGATTGGTTCCCTTAAGTTTTTCGGCATTAATTATCCAGTTACTGTCTTGCGATTGCACCTTACCATAATCTTCATAGCTGCTCCAATTTTTTACATAAATGATATCAGCATTTGCAAAGGCTTCTTTCTGATTATGAATCACAGGTACTTCTCCACGTATTTCTGGATTGAGATCATACCCCTCTGGATTAGTAATTGTGAAATTTACATTTGCCTTTTGCATAGTCTGGACAAATGAGTTTGCAACTGCGTGCGGCAAGGCTTTAGGATGTGGCGCCCAGGTCAACACAACATTAGGCTTTTTATTTTCTGCACGTAGACTTTCGGTGAGTTCGTAAATCGTGATTGCATCTGTAAAGCCTTGTAGCGGGTGCGCCGTACTGCTTTCTAGATTTACAACCGGCACACTCCCATATTGCATAAATGCAGAAAGTACAACCTCTAGCTCATCTTGACTTTTATCTACCAGCCCTGGAAAAGCTCTCACGGCAAGTACATCACAATATTGCGATAACACCTGCGCAGCCTCTTTAATGTGCTCTGCTTTTGTGCCATCCATCACAGTACCATCTTCAAACTCTAGTTGCCAGCTATCACTGTTTACATTGAGTGTCATCGTCTCCATTCCAAGGTTTTTGGCAGCCTTTTCTGTGCTTAATCTTGTACGTAAGCTTGAGTTAAAAAATAGAAGACCTAAGGTTTTTTGTTTTCCCGCTTTCGCGAAAGCGTACGGATATTCCTTCATATACAGCGCTTCTTTAATCGCCATTTCTAAATTAGGAATATCATTTATAGATATGTAGTTCTTCATAACTCTTTGTGTAATGCTTCAAATAGTAAATCTATCTGTGGTTTTTGAATCGTAAGTGGTGGAAGTATTCTGAGCACGTGTTTGTTTTTTGCTCCACCCGTAAAAATGTGATGCTCGTAAATTAGTTTTTTTCGCAATGCTCCTACATCGTAGCCTAAGTCTAGCCCTAACATTAATCCGCGACCTTTTACAGTCACCCGATTACCAAAGGCAAGTGCTTTCTCCCTAAAGTAGATTTCCATTTCCTTTGCGTGTGCCATCAAATGCTCCTTCTCAATTACCTCAAGTACCGCAAGTGTAGCAGCGCAAGCAAGATGATTACCGCCAAAGGTTGTTCCCAGCATCCCATATCTCGCCTCAATAGAGTGATGCACGAGCACACCGCCCACGGGGAAACCGTTACCCATTCCTTTTGCGATGGTGATAATATCTGGTGTGATATTATATTTCTGAAAAGCAAAGAAATCGCTAGATCTACCAAAACCAGACTGCACCTCGTCTGCAATGAGTTTTACATCATATTTTTTACAAAGCGCGGCAACATCTTGATAAAACACCTCTGTAGATTGATCTAAACCTCCTACACCTTGTATAAATTCCAAAATCACCGCACAGCAATCTCCTGGTTGCAAAGTTTCCTCTAGTTGCTCCGTATTACCTAGATCGAGTATTGACACTTGGTGTTGTGCATTTATAGGCGCAACGATGCTAGGATTATCAGTAGCTGCAACGGCGGCAGATGTTCTCCCGTGAAAGCTATTTTTAAACGCTACCACGCGACTTTTACCTGTGTCAAATGACGCTAGTTTTAATCCGTTCTCATTTGCCTCTGCTCCTGAGTTACAGAAAAACAAATCATAATCTTCACAACCAGAAAGCGCTCCTAACTTCTGAGCAACCTCCACCTGCAGCGGATTCTGAACTGCATTAGAATAAAACCCTATAGCGTCCATCTGTGTTTTTAATTTCTCTATATAATGTGGGTGTCCGTGACCTATAGAGATCACCGCGTGACCACCATATAAATCAAGATACTCCTGACCACTTTGATCATACACATAACATCCCTCTGCCTTAACAGGAGTAACATCATAAAGTGGATATACATTAAATAATTTCATACTCTTTATTTTTCAGCACTATGAGATGCTATTAATTTTTTGATAACTAGCCACGATTCCCTTTATGAGAGAAGAGCTTAAACCTGAATGTTCCATCTCATTGAGACCTTCTATGGTACAGCCCTTTGGGGTAGTCACTTTATCAATTTCTGCTTCTGGGTGATTACCAGATTTAATAACCAAAGTGGCAGCTCCTAGACAGGTTTGCATAGCAAGTTCTTGCGCTTCTTTTGCGTCAAAACCTAACTGTATAGCTCCCTGCGTAGTTGCTCTTATCAATCGCATCCAGAAAGCAATACCACTCGCACAGATTACCGTAGCAGCTTGCATCTGTCCTTCTGGGATAATAAGACTTGTGCCTAGTTTATTAAAAATGGCTTCGGCTATGGCAATACGCTTTTCCCCTGCCGTGTTGCTACATAAACAGGTCATACTTTGACCTACGGCAATAGCAGTGTTAGGCATTGCACGTATAATAAATTGATCGTCTCCTACAATTTCAGCGATTTGCGGCACTTTAAAACCTGTGATTGTAGAGATGATAATATGTTTTTCTGTAAGTAATTCTTTAATATCTTCAAGTATACTTGCAAAGTGACCTGGCTGTACTGCAAAAATGAGAATATCACTTTTTACAACAGCCTCACGGTTATCACTCGTAGTTGTTACTTCCTTGTACGCATCCCATTTTTCGATACTCGAAATATCTCTTTTAGTAAGATATAAGCTAGTCACCGCATTATTTGTGATGAGTCCTTTTGCGATGGCAAGACCTAAATTCCCCGTTCCAATGATTGCTATTTTCATATGTCTATATCTTAACTATTAGAAATAACTTGCCTTGAGATGGAGACCAGTATCTTGAGCCCAACCAAACATTAGATTCATATTTTCTACAGCTTGACCACTCGCTCCTTTTAAGAGATTATCAATCACGCTGGTAATTAATAATTTATTACCGTGTTTTTCTAAATGGATAAAGCAGTAGTTTGTATTGACCACTTGTTTAAGGTGTAAAGGTGCTTTTACCGCTTTCGCGAAAGGGGAATCCTTATAAAAATCATCATAAAGCGCATATGCTTCTTCAATCGTACCTTCAAAATATGTGTAGGCAGTTGCAAAAATCCCTCTAGAAAAATTACCACGCTGCGGAATAAAATGAAGTTCGCTGTTAAAACTCTCTTGCAGCTGAACAACAGACTCTCCTATCTCCCCAAGATGCTGATGATTAAAAGCCTTGTAGTGTGAGAAGTTATTATCTCTCCACCCAAAATGCGTAGTAGCACTTGGTTTTACTCCCGCTCCCGTAGCACCTGTTACGGCGTTAATATGCACATCTTTATTGAGTAAATAAGCACTCGCCAGCGGCAATAATGCAAGCTGAATAGCAGTAGCAAAGCAGCCAGGGTTTGCAATATTTTGCGCATTAATAATTGCTTCTTTATTAATTTCTGGCAAGCCGTATACAAATGTTCTATCCTTAAAAGTGACATCACTTTTAAGTCTAAACTCATTACTCAAATCAATAATCTTCGTGCTTAAAGAGAAGCTATATTGCTCAAGAAATTTACCAGAGTTACCGTGACCTAGACATAAAAAAACTACATCTACACTTGTGTTTACCTCACTTGTAAAAGCAAAATCTACATAAGCAAGATCTTGATGAACTATCCCTACTGCATTACCAGCATTACTAGTACTGTAAATGAAGTCAATCTGCACTTCCGGGTGATGAATAAGCAGTCTAATGAGCTCCCCAGCAGTATAACCTGCACCACCTATGATTCCTATATTTTTCATTTGTTTTGGTTTGCTATGATTCTAGACTGATTACCTAATATTTTTATAAACCCTTTTGCCTCGGTAGCAGTCCATCCTTGGTTTTCTTCTCCATAACTCGCTACCTTAGATTGCATAAGATCATAATCTGATGTGATACCTACTACCTCAAATCTATATGGATGTAATATCAACTCGACCTCTCCCGTGACAGTATTCTGGCTGCTCTTTAAGAAGGCTTCAAAGTCTCTCATTACTGGCTCTAGGTATAATCCCTCGTGTAAGTGAGTACCATACCACAAAGCGATGTTTTCTTTATGTTGTAATTGCCATTTTGAAAGCGTGTGTTTCTCAAGAGTGCGATGTGCTTCAAGTATGATTAGAGGAGCTGCAGCTTCAAAACCTACTCTTCCTTTTATACCAATAATGGTATCGCCTACGTGCATCCCGCGACCTATGGCATACTTGCTTGCGATGTCTTCTAGTTGCTCTATAATCTCCACTGGTGACCCTTTCTTACCATTAAGTGATATAGGTTCCCCTTGTGTGAATCCAATCTTTAAGGTTTGCGAATCGCTAGCTTCCAGCTGACTAGGATATGCATCTTCAGGAAGTGTTTGATGTGAGGTTAGGGTTTGTGCCCCTCCTACACTTGTACCCCATAAACCTTGATTGATCGAGTATTGCGCTTTCTCCCAAGACCATGAGATACCGTGACTCTGTAGGTAATCGATTTCTTGCTTTCGCGAAAGCGTTTGATCTCTTATCGGCGTTATTATTTCTAACTCTGGCACAATAGTCTGGAAGGTCATATCAAAACGTACCTGATCGTTACCTGCACCCGTACTACCGTGAGCAATAGCATCTGCGTTTTGAGCTTTGGCAAAATTTGCAATCTCTATGGCTTGCACTATACGTTCTGCACTTACAGAAAGTGGATAACTATTGTTCTTAAGTACATTACCAAAAATTAGGTACTTTACCACCGTATCATAAAATGTAGCTACGGCATCTATATTTGTATATGAGCTTGCTCCTAGTGCAAGGGCTTTCTCTTTGTTATTTGCAATTTCTTGATCTGTAAATCCACCTGTATTTACACTTACAGCGTGCACTTCATATCCCATTTCGGCAGTAAAATATTTTACACAATAGCTTGTATCGAGTCCTCCTGAGTATGCTAAGATTAATTTTTTCATTACTTATTTTTTTTAAGGAATAGCTTTTCCTTTATTTGTTTTAGCCTGTTAAAAACAGGTGCCTTTACAGTATTTTTTTCTGTAGATTTTAATTCTTTTGATGGATCATAGAGCATCCCTGTGCATAAGCACATCTTTTGCTCTGTACGTGTGAGTACATCAAAGTTCTTGCAGGTCTGGCAACCTTTCCAGAAGCTTTCATCTGTTGTGAGTTCAGAAAATGTGACGGGTTTATAACCTAGGTCACTATTAATCTTCATCACAGCAAGACCCGTAGTGATTCCAAAGATTTTTGCATCTGGATAACGCTTTCGCGAAAGCTTAAATATTTCTCCTTTAATTTTTTTGGCAAGTCCTTGTCCCCTAAAGTCTGGGTGAACAATAAGTCCAGAGTTGGCAATAAATTTTTCGTGTCCCCAAGCTTCTATATAACAGAAGCCAGCAAAAACGTCTCCCTCTAAAGCAATGACAGCATTACCTGCTTCCATCTTTGAGATTACGTATTCTGGAGTTCTACGAGCGATTCCTGTACCACGAACTTTAGATGACTCTGCGATAGTATCACAGATAATCTGAGCATATGGTGTGTGCGAAATCGTGGCTACAACAATTTGCATAGCGATGATTTAAGTTAAAATGTATATTGAAAATGTGACGGTTCCTTTTGTGGAAAACGGGATAGGACTCACCTACCATCCCTCATTATTGAGCTACCCTTACGGGCGGCGGCGGAAGCGTCGTACAGGAACAGGAATTAATTGCATAGCGGGTCTTGCAGCAAGAAGTGCTGTAAGACTATTTGAAATATGTGCAATTATTCTATTCATTAGTTAGATAGTCCAAAGGTAGCAACTTATTTGAGTTAGCCATAAACTTTTAGAACTAATTATAAAAAAGGAACACTTTTTAAATAATTAGAGATCATAGCAAGTTTTGAATATTAATATCTTAAACAAGATAGTGTTCATTACGAATTACTCAAAGTGAAGTGATTACAATAGGTACCAATAAAAAAGCCTGTACTATATGTACAGGCTTTCTCAGATTATAGTGTAGTTTTAAATTACTTTGCAATATTTACCGCTCTTGTCTCGCGTATTACCGTAACTTTCACTTGACCTGGATAGGTCATATCTGTTTGAATTTTTTGAGAAATCTCAAAAGATAAATTAGATGCTTTATCATCATTTACTTTTTCGCTCTCCACAATAACACGTAGTTCTCGTCCTGCTTGTATCGCATATGCTTTTTTAACACCTTGAAAACCAAAAGCAATTTCTTCTAGATCTTTAAGTCGTTGGATGTATGAATCTAGGACCTGACGGCGCGCTCCTGGGCGTGCACCACTTATAGCGTCACAAACTTGAACAATAGGTGATAACAAACTAGTCATCTCTATCTCATCATGGTGAGCTCCTATGGCATTACACACGTCTGGCTTCTCTCCATATTTTTCTGCCCACTGCATTCCTAAGATTGCGTGTGGAGTTTCTGTATCAGTATCTGGCACTTTACCTATATCATGTAAAAGTCCAGCTCTACGAGCAAGCTTAGCATTTACACCAAGTTCTGCAGCCATTACGCTACAAAGTTTTGCTACTTCTCTACTGTGTTGTAATAAGTTCTGTCCATAAGAAGAACGATATTTCATACGTCCAACAGCTTTAATAAGCTCTGGGTGTAAACCGTGTATTCCTAAGTCAATCACCGTACGCTTACCTACTTCAACAATTTCTTGTTCTATCTGTTTTGTCGTCTTTTGAACAACTTCTTCTATACGTGCTGGGTGAATACGACCGTCTGTTACAAGCTTGTGAAGAGATAGACGAGCTACCTCACGACGCACACTATCAAAACATGAAAGTATGATTGCCTCAGGAGTATCATCTACTATAATCTCAACACCCGTTGCAGCTTCTATAGCGCGTATGTTACGTCCTTCACGACCTATGATTCTACCTTTTACGTCGTCACTTTCTAGATTAAAGACAGATACACAATTTTCTACCGCTTCTTCTGTCCCAATACGTTGTATCGTATTTATGATAATCTTCTTAGCTTCCTGCTCTGCCGTCATTTTTGCCTCTTCGATGGCAGTTTGAACATGCTTCATTGCATCGGCCTTCGCTTGATCTTTCAGCGTTGTTACAAGTTGACTTTTTGCTTCTTCCGCAGAAAGTCCAGAAATAACTTCAAGCTGCTGTACAGTACTCTCATGCATCTTTTCTGCTTCAGCCTTTTTCTTATCTACGTATTCTAAGCGCTTATCGTAATCTTTAATCTTATCTTCTAGTGATTGATTTAATTTTTTATTTCGCGAAAGCTCTCCACTTACTTGAGATTCTTTGTCTCTAGCGCGTTTCTCTGCATCATTCATTTTCTTATCACGAGATAATATTACTTTTTCATGCTCTGCTTTAAGCTCAATAAATTTTTCTTTTGCTTGTAATATTTTATCTTTTTTAAGAGACTCTCCATCAGAAGTTGCTTCTTTTAAAATGCCTTGGGCACTTTTCTTAGCGCGTTTGATAATCTGCGATGCGTTGTTACGTTCTAGCATTTTTGCTATAAGAAAGCCTAAAGCTAGTGCAATCACACCTACGATGAACAAGAGTGCATTATGTTCCATAATTTTAGTGAATATTTTTAATGCCACAGAGGGCAGTACTAATGGTTGATTTATAAGGTTTTACAACCTTAACATCTCACGATGAGATATAAAAAAGCCTGCATTAGAAGTGCATTTTGTATAAACTCCTAATAGTAAGGATTAGAGCTAGAAAGCTGATCAAGGTTCCGTCTACCTAGACAAGTCTAGTAACGGCATGCTTTTACAACTTAGAGTCACTCTTTATAAAAAATAACTGTTGAGTTTATCAAAAAAATATCCAATGCAGGCAGTAATATGCTGTTGTATGTAAAGAACGTCTATGTTAAGCTCTCATCGAGGAGTGCCGCTAGTTTTTGTAATCTAGCTGCTGTCTCATCACTAAGAGAGTCTTCATTTATAGTTTTTTGGGTAACCTTTGAAGCAAATTGCAATGCACACATTGCTAATACATCTTGCTTATCTCTAACGGCATAACTCTGCTCAAATTGCTTTACCATTGCTTCAATCTCCTTAGTCGCTTTACGTAATCCTTCCTCTTGAGCTGGATCAATAGTAAGCGGGTATACGCGATCTGCAATTGACAATTTAATTTTAAGTTTGTCTGCCATAATTATTCAGCCAGTGACGCAATACATGTATCAATCTCACGTACTAATGCGTTTATCTTCAATTTGGTTTCCCTTTTGTAATCGTTACTGCCTAGTAATGCATTTGCCGTTTTAAGAGTCTTCACCTTCTGTTCACTCGCCACAATGGCGTCTCTCAGTTGTTTGTTTTCTTGTTGCATTGCGGTAAGTTCTGTTTCCAGGTCTATCCGCTTTTGCTTCACAT